>NZ_LBLS01000037.1:0-244829 GCF_001188205.1 Vibrio sp. VPAP30 | reverse complement strand
TTCAACGGTGATAACGCGCAACCCGTTATCAAGCAGAACCGTTTGATAACGAGAATCTAGAGCGATATCGGTTTGGGTAAACCAAAGTGCTGATTCATTAGGCGCTGAGATTGTCGTAAAAGGAAGACACGACAGAGAGAGTAATACAAGAGTTTGCTTAAATTTTTGGTTCCACATAGGTTACGCACTGGGTCTAAATGATGATTGAGATTAATCCTATAGGCAGCGTAAATGCCTGTCGAGAAATTAGTAACCTCACAAAATTAGATTTTATATTAGTAATATAAGAATTTCGTCGATGAGTGCGCATAGTAATCACTTACCCTTATGAACTTTGGCAATGTAGTGGTTAGGCAAAGTACAGAAGTAAAACGATAACGTTTGATCATGGAGAGTCGGTTGATGTATTGGACCATTGCGCAGCCTATTCTTCTCGCTCCGGTTATATGATTACGTCTCAAACATGTGGTGATTGGACGGGCGATCGAGTTCCTAATCCATACGACCCCACCTTCAGCCGAATAGACGCTCACTTGTGAGTTGACACCGCGGTACAAACCAACAGTCCAAGGCCATCAATCGAAAAGATTGCAGTCGTACTGCAATGACTCATCGTACTATGGAAACTCCCGTTCATGTACACGAGACCTCCTAGTGGGGGAATGAACTTTAAAGGTTTTGTTGTACTACAGGTAATCCGTTAAAAACTAATTTAGTGCAATCAATGACACAGAAGTGTCCAAATACTAGCTAAACAACCGTATTCAAGAACAAGAGTGAATGGAATCTTGCTAAAGGTGTGTCGATAGTGCCACCGACACACCTTATCGTTGTTGGCGTTAGGAACAGACTTTATAGGCTCGCACCGTTGCTTGAAATGACCCCCCGATACCAGTAGTAACTTTTCTTAGGTTTTCGCGCTAGAGTTCCGCTTCCATCATCGTGACGGTCAACGTAGATGTATCCGTAGCGCTTACTCATTTCTGCGGTTGAATTCGCCACAAGATCGATCGGTCCCCAACTGGTAAAGCCCATCAGATCGACACCGTCAAGCACCGCTTCCCTTGCCTGAACAAGGTGATCATTCAAATAAGCGATACGATAGTCATCGATAATTTCGCCATTTTCGTCAACTTCATCACGAGCACCTAGACCGTTTTCAACGATAAACAGTGGCTTTTGGTAACGATCATGAAGGAAATTGAGCAGAATCCGCAGGCCTTTTGGATCGATTAGCCAACCCCATTGACTCTTTTCGAGGTATGGATTTGGCACGCTATCAACGATGTTGCCCACCTCTTTTTGCTTAGGATCGGCGCTCGCACAGCCACTTGCGTAGTAACTAAATGAGATAAAATCGACACTTGCACTTGCGAGCTCCTCTAGATCACCCGGTTCCATTGCAATTTCTATCCCTTGCTCACGGAAGTAACGCAGCATATAGCCAGGGTACTTACCTCGGGTTTGCACATCGCCAAAGAACAACCACTTATTGTTCTCGTGCATCGCTGCAATCACATCATCAGGGTTACAGGTGTACGGATAGTTCATTGCCCCTAGCAGCATGTTGCCAATTTTGCCATCAGGTATGATTTGGTGACACAGTTTAACCGCTTTAGCATTCGCAACTAATTGATGATGAATAGCCTGATAGATCGCTTGCTCTGAGGCATCTTCTTCGAGCCCGACACCAGTAAACGGAGCATGCAACGACATATTGATTTCATTGAACGTTAGCCACAGCTTCACTTTATCTTTGTAACGTTCAAATACCGTGCTGGCGTAACGCTCAAAGAAAGTAATCAACTCACGGCTCGCCCAACCACCATAATTTTCCACCAAAGCATAAGGCATTTCATAGTGAGACAAGGTGACAAATGGCTGGATATCGTATTTCGCCAGCTCATCGAAAATCTTGTCGTAATAAGCTAATCCTTCCTCATTGGGCTCACGCTCGTCGCCATTAGGAAAGATGCGTGTCCACGCGATTGAAAAGCGTAAACAGTTAAAGCCCATATCATTAAATAGGGCGATATCTTCAGGGTAACGATTGTAGAAATCGATGGCCAAATCTTTAATCCCATCGGTTCGCTGTTCGCGGGTTTGATGGGGGCTTAAAATCCCATTTGGCAACATATCTGATGTAGATAATCCTTTGTTATATAAATCAAAAGACCCTTCTACTTGATTGGCAGCAATAGCGCCTCCCCACAGAAAGTGATTGGGAAATGTAGTCATATTCGATTCCTAAATCAGCATTAACATCTGCCAATCATTGTAGAGATGAAACAAGGAACAAATGAGGTCTGATTGATTAGCCGTTGTTTCCTATTTTTTGCCACAGCTTAGATTATAATTTTCACCATTTCGAGACCTTAACGACAACATTTAGCCAGTACAGATATTATGCTTACTGTAGGATATTCGACAGAGGACTCGATTATGAACTACCGGCATATTCTTGTTGCCCTAGAGCTTGAAGAAGAAACCAATGCTCTAATTGACAGGGCAGTATACCTAGCCAAACTGGCCGATGCACAAATCTCTTTTATCCACGTTGATGGCTCACATGGAGAAATCTATCCAGAGTTAGTTGATTTGAAAGAGAGCCCTGATCAGCAACCATTAGGCGAACACGCCATAGAGCAAATCATCGCTTTTGAAGATTATTGCCCACTCGCTGTAAGACAGATATTTGTCGGCACCGGAGAGTTAGCTGACAAACTCAAAGGCACGATAGAAGAGAACAACGTTGATTTGCTGATATGCGGTCATCACCATGATTTTTGGAGCAAGATTGTCTCTTACTCTAAACACTTGGTTGATAAATCACCGGTTGATATTCTCGTAGTGCCAATCTAAACAGATTGCACTCAGTCGGTAAGGCACAGGCGAGCATCGAATTGTCTCGCCATGTCTTGGCTTGTCCTCACTCCCCCTGTAAAGCATTCTCCTCGCCTCTGCCAATTATGGATATGTTCTTCCATAGTGATTGGAACAATTGGCTATTTTTCTCTGCGAGCTACTGCACTAAATTAGCCCCATCGACATGAGCAAAAGCGGATTTTCGATAATTGGGGCATGTTCCAGCCATACGTTAATTGTTGACGCACCGAACATCAAACCCGAATGAATTCGTAATTTTTAGATAGTTAGGAGCCAACATGACTCATCCAATCATCAAAGATTTAAACACTCGTTACACAGCGAAAAAATACGACGCAACAAAACGTATTTCTGCAGAAGATATGCAAGTAATCAAAGAAGCTATCCGCTTATCTGCATCTTCAATCAACTCTCAGCCTTGGAAATTTATCGTACTTGAAAGTGATGAAGCCAAACAGCGCTTCCACAATACGTTTGCTAACATGCACCAGTTCAACCAACCGCATGCAAAAGAAGCATCACACACTATTTTGTTTGCTCATAACCCGCACTTTACTAAAGAGCAATACGCAAAAGTTGTCGATGCAGAAGTAACTTCTGGACACTTGCCAGCAGAGCGTTACAACGACATGCTAAACGGCGCTTACGGTTTTGCTGAGCTAAATACAGATGAAACTGGCTTTAACGGTAACTGGACTAAAGCTCAAACCTATATCGCTTTGGGCAACACGCTGCACACTCTTGCGCGTATGGGCATTGCATCTACTCCAATGGAAGGGGTTGACCCAGAGCTAATCGTAGAAGTCTTCAAAGATGAGCTAGACGGCTACGTGTGTGATTTTGCTTTGGCTATGGGTTACCACAAAGAAGGTGAAGACTATAACCATGGTTTGCCAAAAGCGCGTCTTCCAATGGATGACGTAATCACTACACTTTAGGGTCTATTGACCTAGTAACTAACCAAGAGAGTGGCATCAACCATGACAAAGTTAACCATCATTGCCAATATCATTGCTAAAGACGGTCAAGTAGAGCTAGTAAAATCTGAGCTTATCAAGTTAATCGACAAGACTCGTGTTGAGCGGGGTTGTATTAACTATGACTTGCACCAAGACAATCAAAACCCAGCTCACTTTGTATTCCACGAGAACTGGGAGTCAGAAGCCGCGCTTGATGAACACTTGGCAAGCGAGCATATTGCGGCATACTCAGCAGCGGTAGAGGGCGCAATCGAGAGTTTTACCCTCAACAAGATGACGCACATTGCGTAATCGAGGATAATAGGCGGTGTTTTTTCAAACCGGAGCTCCGCCTTATGAATGTCACTCACCTCAAAGCACTATTACTTGCCATCGAGCTGGGGTCGATTTCCGCTGCGGCGCGTAAGTTAGGTAAAAAACAATCTCAGGTCAGCCAGTGGATCTCTGACCTTGAGATTGATTTAGGTGTCAGCTTTTTCGATCGAACAGGCAACAAAAGCACCCTAAGTGCTCAAGGTGAACAACTACTCCCTTCCCTAACTCATACCCTTGCGCAACTTGATAAACTCAACCATCGAGCAGCAGCACTTAGCCAAGGAGAGCCATCGTCCATTCGCATCGGACTTGAGCACTATATTCCTGAGTCCCCGTTAACCAAGGCAATCACTACTCTGTTTCAACTGCCTAACTTGTGCCTAGAGATTTACCGAGCAGAGTTTCAAGAACTCAGCGAAGATCTGCGCAATGGCGACACAGATATCGTCATCCGCCATGAATCAGGACAGCTGCATCAAACTGAAATGGAATACGCTAAATTAGGCTGCTATCAAGAAGGCTTGGTCTGCCACCCTTCTATGACTCTAAAACAATCGCAGCCTGTCTCTGTTGACGACTTAAGCTTGTTTAAAGAGTTGATTTGGGGAGAGCTTGGAGAAGAAGAGGGAGAAGGGTTTAGCCCCGATTATGCAGTGATCAATGATCTAACGCTACTCATTCGGTTGCTAGAAAACGGCCAAGGGTTTGCGTTCCTACCTCTGGATAATCTCAATCAACAGCTTGAATCGGGCTCCCTCGTCGCTCTTGACTCTGACTTTGAGCAAGGCGCTATCCCACGCCGTGTTGAACTCAACTGGCGTTCCGGCCTCACGTTATCAGAGACCGGAAACAAGGTGATTGAGGCGATTAAAAACCTGCACCAATTTAGATAATGCGAGTGCTTACTGCTGCTCTAAATCAAACACTATCTTACCTTTTAGGATCGTCATCCAAATATCAGTGGATTTAATTTTTTCTGGTGAAAGTTGGGTAATATCATGAGAAAGCACGGCAAAATCAGCCGACTTACCTAGCTCAATCGAGCCCGTTACATCATCAATACCTAGGCTAACAGCGGCATTAATCGTATAGGCCTCAATGGCGTCTTTAACGCTCGGCAAACCTATCTTGCCCATAATCACACTGTTAGCGATCCCCACCAGTGGATTGATGTCGTGAACGTTCCAATCACTGCTTAACGATACGTTAGCACCAGTATCAAAGATAGCTTTTAGGTTCATCAAGGCTCTTGTGCGTTTAGCACCTAAGAAGGCTTCTGCCCACTGGTGATCGTGGTAAGCGACGTAATCAGAGCCGACTTGGAAGTCCGCAGTCACATCTAATTTAGCAAAACGTGGCACATCTTTAGAATTGACTAACTCTACGTGAGTTAAGGTGTAATCTTTATCGCCACCTTGGCCGCGCATTGCTTCGATCGCGTTCAACGACTCGCGAATCGCTCCATCACCAATCGCATGGATATGAGCCCCATAACCAATTTTATCTAGGGCTTTTAACCACGTCTCCATCGCTTGTGGCGGAATATAGTTAATGCCATACGGTTCATCTGGAATATAGGTATCAAGATAAGGCGCGAGCGTCTTGGCGGTACCATTGACCAAAATACCATCGCTGTACATTTTAACTTGATCAACTAGCAGCAACCCTGACGTATCCGCAGAATATATCTCGCTTAAGAACGACAATTGAGGCTGCATACTGTCCGTAGGGTAAATCCAAGGTCTAAGCGAAACACGAGCGGTCAGATCACCGCGCTTCTCTGCTTCTTGCCATACTTCATACCAGCCGCGCTTCCAATATAGGCGACCATCACCGATCGTGGTAATACCGTGAGATCGCGCCTCTTCTAGCCCTGCCATTAGTCCTTCATAGCTTTGGTCAAACTGCTCTTCCAAGCTGTTCCAAGCCATTTCCATTACGATATCACCAGCGTTATCAAACAAAATACCACTGAGCTCACCTGTGACCTCATCCTTTAGGATCTTACCACCTTGTGGCTCTGACGAGCTTCTAGTGATACCTGCAAGCTCTAAAGCAACCGAGTTGACCCACATAGAGTGAGAGGTTTGCTCCATAATAATAACTGGCTGATCTGGGAAAACGGCATCGATCACTTCAAGTGGAGTTCTCTCGTTATCCTCTGCGAGAAGCGCTTCAATTGAAAAGCCATAGCCCATCACCCATTCCCCGTTGGTCGCGTCTTTGCGACACGCCTTAAGGTATGGGATTTGATCCTCTAATTCTGCATCCATGCTCACTTCACATTGTCCACCCGCTTCCGACGCAGCTTCAAAGACATGGTTATGGTTATCGACAAAACCAGGCATTACATAGGCGCCTTCTAAGTCAATCACTTCGGTATGACGATTGGTGAATTTATCTGATTCGGCACTTTGGCCAACATAAAGAATTTTTCCGTTGGCGATGGCTATCGAATCTGCCGTTTGGTGACCATAAATGTTGGCATTGGTTAACACCATATCCGCACTGTCTGCTGCAAAAGTATGAGTACTCATTGATAAGCTCGCGAGTAATGTCAGAGTGAAAGCTCGTTTCATTGGCTTGTTCCTTTTTATTCTTCCCTAACGCTTCTCAGTATAGGGTTAGTGAATACGCATAGCCTAACAAGTGATTAGATTCGGGGAAAAATAGTCACTATCAGAGAATGGGGATAGTCAGGTAATTGGAGGGGATGATGGTTACTATGACACCTGTAATGTCAAACCTATCAGCACTGAACAACTGAACAACTGAACAACTGAACAACTGAACAACTGAACAACTGAACAACTGAACATAATATGCCCGCTCTATAATCTTTTCCTAAGAATTATCACTTTCAAGTCGTCGGGGGTTCATTAACTCCGCCCAACAATTGACACAACTAACATTGCCACAAGTTGTTTGTATGACCCAGCCACCAAATTATGAAATCAGTGGCACATTCATAAGGGCGGTAAATGATTGCCTGCAATACTTCATTTTGTGACTGTTTACTAAGGATGTGTCTTTTAAAGAGTTAAAAAAGACGATAGCTCCACCTCAAGTAAACACTATCGGAAAACGTCGAGATTGCTTAGGAGGCGAGGCGAAATGAAACAGGCAAGTAAACGTGTACTCAATCGGATAGCTCTGGTGATGTTATTGGTTGGTGGAATGTACTCAGGGATCAGCATGGCTGCTATAGACCAAACAGATACGACCAACCAATGTACTGTTAAACCAAATTGGTTTGAAAATGGCCGGGTCGTTCGTCCAAACGATGCGACTTTCCCCAATGACCCTCAAAATCAGAACGACCCTTCTAACTGCAATTTTCATCAGTGGTCATGGCACATGTTTTTGTGGCTGATGGACGGCGACAATAACAAGCCACGCTTTCTAGATTTCGCCACACCACAATCACTAGTTGGTCTCAAGCAGCGTGGCATTTTGCCAAGAACAAGCAAAAAGCAACATGGCTCTTCTCTAGATGAATATCTCCAGGCAGGAACAGATGGAATCTTAGTCGACCAAAACAACCGAGCCGTTTATTACTCGCAATACGTAAATCAAACGTACGCAGATTTTGTTCAAGGGAGGCTTGGTGGGAAGGATCTCACTAATCCAGACAATGTACTGGCAATGGTTCCCACTACAGAGTTCCCTATACATGACGAAAAAGGCGCCTTGGAACTTAAAGCGTCTTGGAAAATAGTAGCGCCGGATGACAATGTCGAAGGCTTATTTACGGTGGAAAAGGAAATTGCCAAATTTGTTAATACACCAAGCGGAGTAAAAATAGACCCAACGCAAGTTGAACAGCAAACCCTAGCACTGGTTGGTTTTCATATTGGTGGAATTGTGGCAAATCACCCTGAAATGATTTGGGCCACATTTGAGTTCAACAAAAACGCGCCAAATGTACCAGATGGAATGAAGCTCGAAGACGTAGTTTCAGACCAAGACTATCTGTTTTACAAAAAAGGGACTCAACTCGGTAATTGCAATAAAAACGCAGGTGTAAATGGCCTGACTATGGAAGAACAAACGCAAAAATTCTCACCCGTTACGCAAGTATGTCGTCGTTATGCATTTGGTAATCAAACTGGTCAAAAGCAATCAAACACTGACAATATCAAATCACTGAACGCGAGCGTTTGGGCTAACTTACCGAAGCAACTGGGCTATTTGAGCAACTACTTTCAAGTGGGTGCTATTTGGATTAATAACACTGCTGGAACCAATGACCCATTAAAGTCACCTTTGAAGCCCGGTTTGACCTTCGCGACAGATGAAATATTAACGGGCTCCTTGCGGTTATCGAACAGTACCATCGAAACCTATACCCAGTCAGCAACGGCTATGAACAACTGCTTCCGTTGCCACAACACAGAGCAAGCATTTGCGCCTAAACCCGACTTAACACCTTTACCTGCAACAAACCTCAATATCAGTCATGCATTCCAAAATATCTTCTTCTGGTCACAAGAGAAAGATAAAACTGCGGCAATGGCATACCTTACACAAGGAGCGAAATAATGGGCTATTTCAGAGTTCACCCCAGCATCAACTTTGCGCGAGTTGGAAACAGTAAAGAATACTATTTAGCACCAGAGACTGCTGCGGGCGAAATCATCGATAAAGACACGGGATTATTTGGTGGATTGCCAATTAAAGCAGGTTCGGAATTCACCCCCATTGACGAAAGCGACTTTCGTGACAAAGATGGTAATGTGAAACGTCAGGCTGCTCGATTTCGTTTGTTTGCCTATGACAATGACCAAACGACTTACCCATCTAATGATACTGGGCGCGAAGTCAAAATTGGTGACACCATTGGCGGTAAGGTAATCAAAGACATTGTTTGGCAAGTTCACGTTGCGAACAAAAAAAACAACAACTTTAAGATTACTTCTGACAATGGTACGCCAGAAGGCGCAGAAGAAGGGATTGTTGCGTATCAAAATGGCAAAACACCACCAATCCGAAATGCTGAATTTGGTGCAGAATTGCAAGATATAAACCGTTTAAAAGCACTGGTTGTCGACCCAGGGCCTCGCGCAATCTCGGTCAAAAAGCACCCCGAAACCACTCTGCATTTTGACCAAGCAACACCTGCAAGTTTCGTTAATCTTAATAATCAGATTCAGCAAGAAAGCAGTACTTGGCGATATCCCAAAAGCTTTCCCGATCAAAACTTTAACGATGAAGCCTACAAAATGTTTAATCCACTTGGGGCGATTACATCATTAGGTGAAATGTGTATTGAACAAGATACCGGGAGGCTGATTGTTACTGGTGGCTATGGGAAGGCGAGCGGGATTATACGTAATGGAGAATATCCAGCTCTAAGCGACGCTATCGATAACGATTATTGGTTTGATGACACTTCAGACGGACCCGTAACGGCGACAGTGTATTTTGAAGACGACACCGTTGAGCAAGCAGTTCACGGCTGGGTGGTATGTACTGACCCAAGCTATGCACCGCAAACGCGAAACGTGGTCTCAACGTGGGACGACGTATATGACACATGGGTACAAAACTTAAGCCTTCAACCTGCAATGTTTGATAAGGGGTTCAACCAAAGCTATTTGGCCTCATTTAATGATGATGTCATACCGGTTTTCCATGCTGCGTTTCTGCAACAATGGAATGCCGCAATTCCAGAACACGGTATTCAAGGCCATAACCGTATGAAGGAGATCCAACCTTCAGATAAGCCTAGTGAGAAAATTCCCTCTTTCACTAGTTTGCTGCGTAAGCCATCCCCACCAGGCACCACAAACTCACCGGATAACGAAGATGGTACGCGTCTAAAAATGCCATTGGCTCTGGGTGATGCCATGAAGAGTTTCCTCGCGGTAACGGAAACGCAATATTTTCTCTTAATGCAGTGGTATGGCGATAAATATGAAGAGAAAGCTCGTCCAATGGGAAACGGTGAACAACTTGATAAAGTAGTACTTGAAAACTGCCTAGGTGGTCGTTATTCACCGGGTATTGACTTAACCTTTATTGTCCGTGACACCAACCTTTACATGACGAACTGGCAAGGCAAAGTTGGACCATTTCGCATTAACATGGAAGCTCTAGACTATGCGAATGCCAAAAGCATAAAGCCATTCTTAGGCGTGGGTTACATCCCTCTTAGAACCGCCGCCGTTGAACCGGGCGATTTGAGTAAATTTATGGCGCAGCCTTGGCACACGGATTACAACAGTTGTGCGACGCACGTACCAGATCCAAACCCATCAATGCCGAATCCTGATGGAAAAGAAAAACCACCAATCGAAGACAGTACTTTGTACTGGTCATGGCCAGCACAGCGCCCTGTATCAGTGTATCCGAAATTCTTGTTTACCTATAACCAAGCTTCAGGTCAAGGTAAAGGAGTATCACTTTTCAGTGTACGTGGGGATGAAGGCAACGGCACAAAAACATTCTATGCGCAGCAACAAGGTCGTTATCAATGTTACTTCGACTTTATTGAGAACTGGCACAAAATCGGTTTTGTAATCCAAGGCCTGCAAATTCGCGATGACGAATCCGGAACAAACTTCGGACCTAACTACTTCCTTGAAGTAGAAAGCCAGTTCACAAGTCGTGGTGATGGTGTTGAAGTGTGGCCGCAAGCCTCAGAGCCTGGCTATGAAGCCCCCTCAAATTGTGGACCCAAATAAATTGATCCGCAGCTTCTCAGTTAACTGGAAAAACAATACCTCCTGAGTTAATAGCGAGTTCACTCGAAAGAATGACCTCGCTTTTTATAATATGAAGAGCAAAACTTTTAGGGAATAGAATATGACGAAGCAACGCGTTAGCATTGGCATTGTAGGCGGTGGCCCCGCTGGGTGTGCCACCGCATTAGCGCTTAAAAAACAACTCACCTCATGTAGTCAAAAGGTTGAAATTTCGATCATATCAGCACCAAATAGTGTAAAACTAAAGATAGGTGAAACCGTACCACCTGCAGCAAGTGCGTACTTAAGAGAACTAGGAGTCGAGGCGCTTTTATCCGACAAGTATCATCTACCTTGCCCTGGAAGTTTGTCCAAATGGGGCGATGAATCTGTTGGATACAATGATTTCTTCGCCACACCAATAGGGCAAGGCTTTCACTTAGACCGTCAACATTTTGATAGAGCGTTACTTAAAGCATGTTTAGATAAAGGCCTAAATGTGATTGAAAACACCAAAGTGATGGCTGTCAAACCGAACGATCAACGCTTCCATCTACAATGTGAACCCATATCGGTAAGCAATGTATTTGACTTTATTGTGGATGCAACAGGTCAGCACCGAACAGTCACTCGGAGCCAATCGGTTTCTAATAATCTCTTCGACAGTCTGATTTCCATCTGTGCATTTTTTGATTTGAAAACGGCCTCTTCAACACCCGCTCATACAATAGTATCAAGTGATGACCATGGTTGGTGGTATGGGGCGAAACTGCCTAACAACCGTGCTCTTGTAAGTTTCAATACAGACGCATTTGAATTTAAAAACCGTAGCCTCAATTCACATGTACAGTGGTTTCAAGCTCTTCGCAAAAATAATTGGTTTTACACACAGTGCTGCGAACAATTTGAAGAACGTATTGAGTCTCCCTCGGAACTCCATGTTCGAGTTGCACCCTCTTCAATCCGCTCGAACGTGATTGGTCATAACTGGCTTGCAGTAGGGGATGCGGCATCTAGCTATGACTCTATTTCATCAGCAGGTATCACCAAGTCACTTAAACAGGCTATTTACGCTGCAAAGGCCATTTCAAACTGGATTGAAAACCCTAATGTAGCGTCATTAAACGACTATCAAGCACTGGTTTTTCACGATTTTAACGAGTTTATTAGCCTTCACCAATTCCATTATGAGGCTGGTTCCCAGCGATTCCCTAGGTCTAGTTTTTGGCAACGACGGGTGCTTAGTGACTAAACTCAGAGAAAAATAGTCACTATCAGAGAATTGGGATAGTCAGTTTGAACTGTTCCGTTAATCTTTTGCGATTTTTGTCGCAATTGATCTACGTAGCTGCCAAAGTAAGCAGATAAAAATAAACAAGTAGATGCTCAACCCTGTTACCTTAGATTGTAAAGATAAGCCTAAAGGGGTGGGAAACCAGCTAAGAGATAATAATAAATGGATTCAATTACTCAAGCAGCATTAGGTGCAACAGTAGCAGGCGCCATTGCGGGCAGAAAGTGCAATGCAAAAGTGCTGTTAGTCGGAGCCGCTCTAGGTACCTTACCTGATCTTGATGTCATACTCGATTATGGCGATGCGGTACAAAATACCATTAAGCACCGTGGTTTTAGTCACTCTCTGTTGGTTTTGTTGCCATTTTCTTGGATTATTTCTTGGCTGTATTGTCATTGGAAACCAGATAATTTCTGGAACTTATCCCGCACATTTTCACTCACCGCATGTGTGTTAGTCACCCATGCTCTGTTAGACGCAATGACGACTTATGGCACACAACTTATATGGCCGATACAAGGTTACTTTTCACTTAACAGTGTATTTATCATCGACCCTCTGTACACCGTTCCGCTTTTGGTCGCAATTGGTGTAAGTCTGTTCTCAAACTCTAGAGGTAGCCGATGGTGCTTATCTATGCTGCTCACCTCCACGCTTTATTTGGGGTGGGGCTATGCTTCCCAGCAGATCGTTGCTTCTCGAGTTGAAGACAACTTAGTGTCACAAAACCTCCCTAGGCAACAAGTACTGATTACACCGACCCCTTTCAATACGCTGTTATGGCGAGTCATTGTTATGGATGAAGAAGAGTACTGGGAAGGCTTAGCCTCAATATTAGACGGCCACTCTCGTATTGATTTTGTGTCACGCCCATTAGGGCAATGGCCCCTGCAAGATAATCCCGAGACATTAAAAGGTTTGCAAGCCTTTGCTCATAACTACGTAAATTATCGAGTCGAAAGCGACGCTTTAATTGTCACTGACCTACGCTTGGGAATGTCTGATAATCTGCCGTTTGAATTTATCTTCGCTCGTATGAATGAGAATGGCAATTGGCGACTACTCGATACAACTCAGCGCTACCCCAGTCAAAGAAGCTTGGCGCAGCTTGGTCAATTGTGGGAGCGACTAAAAGGGGACCAAACGATTAATGCAAACTTGCACACTACAACACAGCGCGAAGAGCAACCAACTCTGGGAGACAAGACGCCATTGGGCAGCGGCTAACGCAGTTACCTCAAGAGCCGCTTTAGCTCCGTTCCATAAGAAGGAAACTGTGAAATCGTATTGTGGCCGGCACCGGATATGACTATAACGTCTATCAGTTGATCGCTAAATTTGGAGACTAACTGCTCGGTTCTAGCCCGCGTGATCACTCGATCCTCTTCCGCAATGAAGATATAGGTTTTAGCCGTAATATCTTTTACTCTATCTGCGGATTGGTATTTGTCTTTGAGCAACCAAGAAACGGGGAACATCCAATAGATATCTTTTACGACGTTTTCGATACTATCAAATGGCGTCACCAATATAAGCTTATCTACCTGTCTATGAGCAGCGATATATGTAGCGATACCAGATCCCAGACTTCGGCCCATCAAGGATATGGAATCATGTTTGCTTTCCACTGACTGAAAAATCTGCATGGCATCGCTATATAGTGCTTTCTCCGTAGGCATACCTGAATCATTACCGTAGCCACGGTAGGGAACCAAGTAGATGGTATAGTTTGGGGCCACTGACGTGAACAATGGAATATTGGCCTCGATACTTTCTGCGTTGCCACCATAATAGATTAGCGCCTTATCTTGACCATCATTGAGTACCCAGCCATGTCGTTGGATTCCATCAACAACGAAGCTGGTATTCATCTCTCCGTAGACATTGCTGGCTGGCTGAGGAAAATACATAAGGCGACGTTGCAAGGAGTAGATAGTCAGCGCAATAAGTAAGTAGCTCACCACCACAGTAATTAGCAAGCTTTTCATTCTTGCCTCCCACAAGGCTTACTCTTATGTCGCCAATAGACAAACCCATAAACCACTATATTTATTCCCACTGCCGCCATACCCAGAAAAACCTGAATGTCAGTACTCAATCCAACCGGATAAATTATGGGAATGACATAGTGCTCGACAAACCCTCCCGGATAGCCTTCCGCACCTGCAGAAAACCTGAGTTTGTTTTCTAGTGGTGTTAAAGGACAAATCCAGCCTTTAAAACTTATCGCAACAGCCCATAGTGCTGCAGGAATATGGATATACAGCATATAGAGACGCCATAGCACTAACACACCTCCAAACAAAGCGAAGATGATAAACAATAGATGAAGTATGACGACAAGATCGGCCAGCATTCGATAAATCATATTCTTTCACCCTTTCCCTAGGTCAAAAATAGCTTACCGAAACAATTAGTGTTACCTACATTTGTAGTACGAGTTCAGCTATCAAACCAGAGTTTTTGTAACGATATAATTCCAGCGCTGTCCGTCTCTAAACCGTGCAGAGAATTGGAAACATCGTAACTCTCAGAATCACGCCACAATGGTACAAAAACACCATTCTGGATCAACCAATCCTCACAACGATGGAGCTCATTGAGAAAGTCTTGTTCGGTATCACTCGCGAGCATCAGTTGATCAACAATAGAGAGAAACGCTTGCTGCTGATCCGCCGATAAACAAGAAGTAAACGCAGAACTAGTAAGCAACCATTTACAGTAACCAAATACATTGTTATTAGGGAAAACATACCCCCCTACAGCAAAATCAATCCATGTCTGTTTTGACTGCTCAACGCTAACCAGAACAATCTCCACACCTTGCTGTCGAAGATACTCTATTAACTGGAGTCTCGGCTCTGTCTCCCCAGTAATACATACTCGGAGTGCTCGAGTAGGCTTGCTTTGCTTGGGGTGATAGAGAAACACACCTTTGTTTTGATGGTAACCTGTTATCGAGTTGGCAATAGGAAGAAACTCATTGGCTTGTTGTCGACAAAAATCTCTCGCTTGGTGAAAGATCCATGCCTTCTCATTCATTGAAAGCACTGCTCGGTGATGTTGAAATTCAATAACATCGCACCCTGTTTGCAACGAGATCTTATCTGCTCCCATCTCTTGGGAGGCCGGACACCTATGATGGACAATATGCCCTTGAACACTACGGTCAGCACCATCACTAGTCCAAAACTCTGCACGCTCAATAAACCCACCTGTTGCAAAATAATCAGTGTTTTTGACCAAAACCCAGTGATGCTCAGAACATGCTTCAAGCATATAGGGGCCTGTTCCATATGGGGTACCCAACTTTGCGCTGTCTAGATAGATTGGTGCATGGGCTTCGGAAAGTAAATGTAGGATAGACTCATGCCGTTGGGACATCTTGACCACCACCCAAAGGCCTTCGGCAACCACTTCCAATATGTGGCGATAAAGAATTTGATAGGTGTGTGGTTTGCTCACTCGGTCTTCGATACATTTCGCTACATGCTGCGCAGTCAGTTTTTCACCATTGTGAAAATAGACATCCGGTCTAATTCGTAGCCAAAGTTCATCCCCTCTAAACTCGTAGTAATGCGCTAGATGTGGTCGTATAGTCCCTGTCTCATTATCGTATCTAAGCAAAGTATCGAACATGGCCTCAATATAAAGTCGTGAGCTGGCTCTATACGCCCACAACGGATGCATAATAGGAAGAGAATAAGGAACTAGGGTTATGAGGGTGTTCAGGTTTTTTAAACTTTCCTGTGCCTGAGACAGCCAGCTTGGCAACCTATTACGAAACATCTCCTCATAACCAAAGTGATCCGCGTACCTTGCTGCCTCACTCAAATGTCCTTTGTGGCAATGCTGCTCAAGGACACTCATCATTGCTGACTCAAAGCTTTCTAGCAGGCTGATCTCTGATTTGTTGCCACGCCCTCTACCCGGCTTCCAAGAAAGCCAGCCAATATTCGCCAGTGTTTTCATTAATTTGGCAACATTACGCTCAGAGCAGCTAAGTTGCTCCGCTAGGGTCTGGACATCCGTAGCTGAGGCCTTATTTAGCGGGTAATGTCTGCTTAACTGCTGTAATCGCTGTAAGTGGATCTGAGTGATAAAAGGTGAACTTTGATTTTCTACCATATCATTATTACTTCCTGTTTATTCAACAATAATAACCAACAGAGACAGAGAAAGCAGGAGAGATTTTATGGACCCTTTAGGCTATGCACTTTACACATTGAGTGGGAAGGACTATTTAGTCAACCCTGAAATAAAACAACCAATTACTGGTGACACCCACCCTGCTCCAACACGTATTTTATGTGTTTTTTTCATCGGCATGCTCGTTGGGATGTGGCTTTAATCAGTCAGTCATAGAGGTAACACCAAGTACAAGCAATTCAATGAGATAATTGACGTTATCATATAGCTACTGACATTAATATCGTCTAAGACTCAATCAAATTTATGCTTGAAAGGCTTAACCGTTGATGTTAGTACTATTGGCTATGAAAAGAACTTATCTAGATGCAATCACCGCCACTACCACCATGAGGATACTCAGGGGGTAGTTTTTTGCGTCAATCGAAAACCTCTGAGTGAGTCATCGCCAGAGGTTTTTTTGTATCTAGGCTTTGTATTTCACTCAGACTCAACTGGAGATGAAATATGAAGACACATCGAGAAATAGCAGAGCAACTTGATTTATTCCACTCAGAGCCACAAGCACCTGGCATGATATTTTGGCACCCTAATGGATGGCGACTTTTTGAACGAATTAAAAGTCATATGAGAGCAGTTTACCGTAGAAGTGGATTCGAAGAGGTCAATACTCCTGTCTTTATGAAGCAGGAACTGTGGGAAAAATCCGGTCACATGGCTATGTTTGCTGACAACATGTTCTTTGGAGGAAGCAATGAATGTCACGACAGATACGTACTCAAGCCAATGTCTTGCCCTGCCCACATTTTGCTGTACAAGCGTGGAGTTCATAGTCATAGAGAACTACCTATCAAATTGTTTGAGTTTGGACTCGTTCATCGCAATGAATCATCAGGATCGTTAAACGGTTGCTTGCGTGCACGTCAGTTTACTCAAGATGATGCCCATGTATTTTGTCAATGGGAGCAGACTGAGCATGAAGTTCGCCAATTCCTCCAGCGAGCTAGTAAAGTTTATAACAATTATGGGTATCAACAGATCGAAGTGAAAATATCGACTAAACCTAGCAAAGCATTAGGCGAGCACGAAGATTGGATTCGAGCGCAAGATGTCCTCATTGCAGCTTGTCGCAATGAAAATCTCACAGTCGAACTACAAGAAGGAGAGGGCGCATTTTATGGACCAAAAATTGAACTGTCTTTAACGGATTCAATGGGAAGAAGTTGGCAGTGTGGAACGATTCAATTCGATTTCAATCTCGCCAACAGATTCGACGTTCAATATGTCAATGCACAAGGTGAGTTTGAGGCTCCAGTGATCATGCACCAAGCAATGTATGGTTCTATCGAACGTTGGATTGGTATCTTACTGGAAACGTCTCAGGGTGACTTACCTTTATGGTTACATCCTTTACCAATAGCAATCGCATCCGTAAAGGAGTCTAGTTGTGGTTTTGCTAAAAACGTAGCTGAAAAGCTTCTAGAGAATGACATACCTGTGCTTACAGATCTCAGCCAAAGTTCAGTTGGTAGGAAGATGAAACGTTTCCACTCCAAAAAGATTCCCTTTATCGTCACTATTGGTGACAGTGAAACAGCTCAAGGTATGGTTTCTATTAAAAACCGAAAAGATCATAAAATAGACCAAGTGCCAATTGAACAACTAGTTAGCTATGTTTCAACACGACTAGAATAAGAAACGGAGATTTATTAGGTTCTCCAGGGCTGTATTTGACGTCTAGAGATTTTGCAAAATTGGGGCAACTATATTTGAATAAAGGGCTATGGAACGATCAGCGCATTTTTTCCGAAAAATGGGCCGATGCCAGTCTAATTCCTAAAGGACGTTTTTGGGAAGATAGAAATGTTCAGTATGGACATAACTGGTGGTTTTCATTGATTAAAGTTGGAGATAAACGATTGTCTATTGCGGGCATGAGAGGGTCGGATGGTCAAAACATGTCCACCATACCTGATCTTCAGCTTATTTTTCTGATCACATAAGAGTGTCCTGAATTCTGTGTAACTGTCTAGACTTAAGCCTAAAGGCTAAGGATGGACAATATGGATAAGAAAGCACTCGGAGCTTTTGCTCGTGAAGCAGCAAAGTCAATTAAGACAGAATCTGATCTTGATGACTTCCGAAAAATGTTAACCAAGGTGACCGTTGAAACGGCGTTAAACGCTGAATTCGATGAGCACCTTGGATATCAAAAACACCAATCTAGAACCAGCTCCAACTCCCGCAATGGCTACTCGGGTAAGTCAATCATCACCGATGATGGAGAGGTCGATATTGACGTCCCTCGAGATCGTGAAGCTAGTTTTGAACCTCAACTCGTCCGCAAGCACCAAACTCGATTCCAATCCATGGACGACAAGATATTGAGCCTGTACGCGAAAGGCATGACTACGCGTGAAATCGTCGCAACGTTCAAGGAAATATACGATGCTGATGTCTCGCCAACGCTGATATCGAAAGTAACCGACTCGGTGCTTGAGCAAGTGATTGAATGGCAGTCGCGACCTCTCGACGAAATTTACCCTATCGTCTATCTCGATTGCATCGTGGTTAAGGTGCGTCAAGACAAGCAAGTCATCAACAAAGCAGTCTATCTTGCATTAGGCGTGAACATGGAAGGCCAAAAAGAACTGCTCGGTATGTGGCTCTCTGAAACGGAAGGTGCCAAGTTCTGGCTTAACGTGCTGACTGAGCTTCAAAACCGTGGGATAAAAGACATCCTTATCGCTTGCGTTGACGGACTAAAAGGCTTTCCTGACGCCATCAACACTGCGTTCCCAGAGACGCAAATACAGCTCTGTATCGTCCACATGGTGCGAAACTCGGTCAAATACGTCCCTTGGAAAGACTACAAAGCGGTGACGACTGACCTGAAGAAAATCTACCAATCAGCCACAGAAGATGAGGCTCTGCTGGCTCTAGAGCAGTTCTCTGACCGATGGGATAGTAAGTATCCTCAAATCAGTCGCTCTTGGACGGCGCATTGGGACAACCTCAACACCCTATTTAACTACCCAGAGGATATTCGCCGAGCCATTTACACGACTAACGCTATTGAATCCCTCAACAGCGTTATTAGAAAAGCGATTAAGAAGCGCAAGCTCTTCCCAACGGATGAATCAGCTAGAAAGGTGATCTACCTAGCTATCCGAGATGCTTCCAAGAAGTGGACGATGTCGATTAGAAACTGGCGACAAGCTCTAAACCGCTTTATGATTATGTTCGAAGACCGACTCACTGATTACATGTAACCCCGACAGTTACACAGAATTATTTACAGGGTCAGGCATAGGTTTATCTGTTAACCGATGCCTTTTTTATCAAAGCCTTCAGCGAGATAGATTACCGACCGGATTCAAGATATTTATCGACAGCCTTTTTCCATTCAAGAATATAATCATCGAAGTTGTGAGCCATTTTTTGTACATACTCATCACCTGCTTCTGAAGTACTCGTATAGTAATAAGTAACTGTGGCAAGTGACTTTTGCCCCGATAGCTGATCGACATCAACAGTGAGTAGAGTCACATCTCGTTCAGGGATAAATCTCGAATAAGCGATTTCGTTGTTTTCTGGGTCATAATCAGTTATCTGCCAGACAATAAACTGCCCGTCTAACAATGTAGAAAAAACTCTACCTCTTTTGGGTTCTTCTTTTCCACCATAAAAAGCAGGGTTAAATGGAGGCACCCAATTTTTCTCACCTATTGGAGTAAACAAATAGAATGCTTCTTCTTTTGGGAGTGGGATTTCGAAGGTCGATGTTCTTGTTTCTTCAATTCCTTTATACCCATAAGAACTCACCGTATTGTCCGAGTGACCCGAATGAGATGAATGGCTGCTTGAGGCTGCAAGGATATGAGTACTGGCCAAAGTGACTGCTGCTATAGCTGAAGTCGTAAAAAAAGTAAGGCCTTTCTTAAACATTGTGGCGTTCCTTAATGGTTGTTAATTAGATACACAAGCTTTCCTGCCAACCAGAATAAATACCTGATCACCTATTTATCTAGATTGGTGCCTGAGCTCTGATTTCAGAGGAATCGGTCTTAGAATCCATCTGAGTGAATGCCACCTTAAAGCTTTCACCTGTGGACAGGTCAAAGTGATATTTTCGTCTCTTGACCCGTCTATAAGTGAAGGCTTTATCATTCTGTTGATTTCAAACAAGAGAGGTAATCATGTCAGTAACACAACAGACCATAAACAAAGCTAAGAGCCATCCTTTGCTAGAACACTTCTCACATTCCTTGTCTCCAGTTAATAAGGGAATTTTACTGGCCCTCATTTCAACCGCTTTGTTTGTTATAGTCGGTGTACTTGTACGGACGCTGAGTGAACGAATTGATCCTTTTCAAATCCTTTTATTCCGCCAGGTTGTATTCGTAATACTGCTGTTTCCTGTCATTGCATCTAATATCAAAGTATTGATTCGACCGAACAAAGTAGGGTTGCATTTATTGAGGGTTTCAGGAGCTTTCGTCGCTTTGTATTTTGGATTTTTAACCGTTAGCGGTTTACCTTTTGCTGACGCGACAGCTCTTGGATTTGTTCAAGTACTTTTTGTCGCGCTGGTTTCTAAAGTATTTCTATCTGAGACTATTGGTTTCAATCGAGTTTTTACGATTGTCGCAGGGTTTGTCGGAGTGATGCTTGTTGTACAGCCAACCTTTGAAGATGCCAATTTCGCCTACGTAATGTTTGGTATTGTGGCGTCGTTTGGTGCTTCAATAGCGGTAATTTGCGTGAGAAAAGTCGCTCAGACAGAACCTAAGATAACACTACTCTCTTATCAGGCTATTTTTGTAGGTCTTATTGCCTTGGTGCCTGCATTATATGCTTGGGTATGGCCAACACTCCCTGATCTTATGTTGTTGGTATTGGTTGGTTTGATTTCATCAGTAGCACAGTGGTTTGGGGTTAGCGCTTACAAATGGGCTGAAGCGAATGTTGTCGCCAACGTGGAATACGTGAAAATCATATACTCACTAGTTATCGGTTTCTTTTTGTTCTCCGAAGTACCTGACGCTTTTGCAATACTAGGCAGCTTGATCATTTTACTTAGTGCTATTATTCCAACGTTTATTAGCAAACGAATTCTGTCCAACTCTAAATTCTGAGGGTAAGTCATGCTCACTGTTACACAGCTTGCTAAAAAATTCGGCATATCTAGAACAACATTACTGTATTACGAACGTGAAGGGCTGCTATATCCTAGTTTACGTACCGCGAGTGGTTATAGACAGTATGGACAAAAAGAGATCGATAGACTGAGTAAAATTATTTCATATCGCGCGTTTGGTGTCCCCGTACAAGAAATCTCGACGCTATTGGATAACAACAGTGAGAAGGAGAGGGAACAAATTTTACGTGGGCAATTTTCATCATTAGGTGAAGAAATTCAAAGGTTAAAAAAGCAGCAAGCCGCTATTGTCGTTATGTTAAGAGCACCTTCATTAGTCAGTGAAAAACCAATAACTAAAGAGCAATGGACAGAGGTAATGAGGACATCTGGTTTAAATGAAGATGACATGCATGAGTGGCACAAGCAATTCGAATTGCTAGATCCAGAAAATCATCAAAACTTTTTGGAATCGTTAGGAATTGAGGAGGAGGAAATAAATAGGATTAGGTGCTGGTCAAAAGCGCACCAGAGTAAGTGATCTTTGTAAAGTACCAGCCTCAAATACAAAGACAGCCAAAGTTGAGTTCTTTAGTAGGAACCCTGCTGTAATAAATTCGGGCTAGGCGTCTAAGTCAGTTTTGTCCCATTCCCCCCTTAACGTAACTACTCAGAGGCAGACTGTACTGCTGAAGTCGCTGACACATTTCCGTGAAAGAGCCTTAAAGCAGCGATGATTATTTAAAGATCACTGCTAGGCTACGGCGACATTACAAGAGGCCACCTGAACATTAAGCGCTCTAAATTATTTAGTTATTTGTTGTGTCTCGAAAAAACGAATTCAGTAATACGCTAACGTGATAGTCAACCGCTGCGGCAAGACTTACATTGGAAGTAAAATGAAAAAAATGGGATTTTTGAGTCACAAAGCTAATTGGTTGGCAATAATCATTTTGGTGTTGGTCTCTTCGTATGTTTATCACACTAACCTATTGAATGAAAACACGTTTACTTGGACACAAGAAGGGACACAAAATGACTGGGCTGTAAGTTTGCCAGAGCAGGAAGGTTTCAATCCAAAACAACTAATCAAGTTACACAAGGATGTTGACCAAAACTCATCCCAAAAAGTTCAGTCAATGCTAATAGTTCGAAATGGTAATCTTGTTTACGAACAATACTACTTAAATAGGAGTTCACCAGACGGCACTCCCATGCCTGATCCGTACCCTCCAACTCCTGATACTTTTCACCACATGAAATCTGTAACAAAGACAGTTACAGCAACCCTAATTGGCCACCTACTATATCAAGAAGATATTCCTAGCATTAATGCCCCCATTTTTAACTACTATCTAGACGAAGAAATCCCAAACATTGAACTAAAGAGAAACGTTCTAATAAGGCATGCTCTGGACTTTAACAGCGGTCTGAATTGGTCGGAATGGAATGACATCAATAGCGATGCTATGAACATGTGGTTATCTAACGACCCTTATAGGTATATCTTCAACAAAGACATGCGCTATCCTCCTGGTGAAAAATATGTCTATCAAGGCGCGATGAGTGTACTTTTAGGCGGTCTGATTGAGAGGGTTACGGAAAAAGATTTGAAAACCTACACCAATGAGGCGCTGTTCTCCCCTCTTAATATTGTCAATTACCATTGGTTTCCTCATGAAATCACAGGAGATTTCTTAGGCTCTTCAGGGCTGTATTTGACGTCTAGAGATTTTGCCAAATTGGGGCAACTGTATTTGAATAAAGGGCAATGGAACGATCAGCGCATTTTTTCCGAAAAATGGGCCGATGCCAGTTTAATTCCCAAAGGACGTTTTTGGGAAGATAGAAAAATTCAGTATGGACATAACTGGTGGTTTCCATTGATAAAAATTGGAGATAAACGATTGTCTATCGCGGGCATGAGAGGGTCAGGTGGTCAAGACATGTTCATCATACCTGAGCTTCAGCTTATTTTTCTGATCACATCGGGAAATTATCAACAACAGGATGAAGACTATCCTCTAGAGCTAATAGTTAACTACGTACTACCATCTC
Organism: Vibrio sp. VPAP30; assembly: GCF_001188205.1. Classification (NCBI taxonomy): domain Bacteria; kingdom Pseudomonadati; phylum Pseudomonadota; class Gammaproteobacteria; order Vibrionales; family Vibrionaceae; genus Vibrio; species Vibrio sp. VPAP30. The sequence goes on along the minus strand of NZ_LBLS01000037.1, from coordinate 221,321 downwards.
TCGATATAACAAATGCAACGTACTATCCGTAAATATTCCGGAAACTACCAACCTATGGAGAGCTATTTAATCAAGAGGATTTGAATAGCTTTTCCGCCGGCCTTCTATAAGCGATGATACATCGCTTTGACTATTGAAATGTGACAAAACGGAATTTTAAATCCGAGTCCATTTCTCATCTTCCCTTATATATTGCTTCACGGATTTTGCCTTTATCGTATCAATCCGCTAGCCTTTGCGCCAAAGTAGTGGATAACCCCACGACAAAAATACACATCGTCAACGAGGTTAAGACATTGAGCGACCAATTGACCGTCGTCATTATTGAAGATGAATCTGCCATCGCAGAAAACCTGATTCATGTATTAGAAATGGATGGCTACCACGTAGAGTGGTTTGCTACAGCGGGAGAAGGCTTGACCTTTTTGCAGCGCAATTCAGCAGCGTTACTCGTGTTAGATGTAGGCTTACCTGATGGCAATGGTTTTGAACTGTGCAAAACCATCCGTGAGTTTTCTGATATACCTATTATCTTTCTAACCGCGAGATGCGATGAAATTGATCGCGTGGTTGGTTTAGAGATTGGCGCGGATGATTACGTGACTAAACCATTCAGCCCTCGTGAAATGCTGGCTCGTATCAAGCTTCGAATCAAAACCAAAGCGCCGATGACAGAGCTTAAGCCAGAACTCAGTACCATTACTGAACAAGCTCAACTTAACCATAATTTGGTCGCGCAAAACTTCGATTATGGTGTCGGCGGACAAATGCTCGGGCTAACCGCGGTCGAATTCAAGATCCTCGATAAGCTGATTTCGGTTTCTTCCAATGTTTTGAGTCGAGAGCAACTCATGGTCGCCGCAGACATGGCACCAGAGGCCGCATACGAGCGCAATATCGATACCCACATTAAAGCCATTCGCCATAAACTGAAGCCGTTCGAGATGTCTGAACGAATCTGTACCAAGCGTGGCTTTGGTTACTTCTACTGCATTAAAGGTGAATGATGAATCGCTGGCCAAGGATTCCGCTTGGGTTAAGACTGTTTTTTCTCTACTTCATCTTAGTAGGAATGACAGCTTACACGGTGAGTAAAACCGTAGTTCAAGAGCTAAAGCCGACCGTGCGCCAAACCACTGAAGAAACGCTGGTGGATATGGCGAACCTGCTTGCGGTATTAGCAGAAGAAGACGTTGCTAACGGCAAATTATCTGAGAGTCGCTTTTCTAAACTGCTAGCGGCTTACGGGCAGCGAGAACCACAAGCGCGCATTTGGGAAATTGGCAAAAAGGCGATTAACCATCGAATTTACATCACAGACAAACAAGGTATTGTGATTGCGGATTCTTGGCAGCAAGATGTTGGTAAAGACTACTCACAATGGAACGATGTGTATCTCACACTGCGCGGTCAGTATGGCGCACGTAGTACTATTGAAGATCCAAAAGACCCTCTTTCAACCGTTATGCACGTTGCCGCGCCCATTTACCACAGAGGCGAAATCATTGGCAGTGTGACGGTTGCAAAATCCAATCGCTCTGTGCAACCCTTCATCGATCTTTCTAAACGCAATGTGCTGTTTTGGATGGTGTGGATGAGTGGCTTAGTACTACTTGCTGGGGGACTGTTCGCTTGGCGAATTCATACGGCACTGAACAAGCTAGAAGACTACGCGACGAAAATGGGCGAAGGCGTAAAGGTTTCTAAACCGACATTTCGTATTTTTTACGAATATGGCACGCTAAGCGACGCGTTAGAGAAAATGCGCAACCAGCTCGATGGTAAACAGTATGTCGAAGAGTACGTGCAGACGTTGACTCATGAGTTGAAAAGCCCACTGTCAGCGATTAAAGGCGCGAGCGAAATACTGCAGATGCCACTATCAGAAGAAAAGGTTGCTCGCTTTGCTGGCAACATTGAGCGGGAAAGCGATCGCATGCAGTCATTGATTGATAAGTTGTTGGAACTCGCTCGTCTTGAAAAGCGTCCCGAGCTAGAACAAGTCGAATCTATCTCGCTAAACCAAATGGTTAGTGAAGTGGTTGCATCGGCGGATGCGCGCTTGAGTGCTCAATCGGTCACTGCCAACATCGATATTGACAGACATCTCACTGTGCTCGGTGACGCCTTCTTACTCAAACAAGCCGTTTTTAACTTGATGGACAATGCGCTGGATTTTGTTCATTCAGAAGGATGTATTGAATGGGAAGCAGAAGTTACGAAAGAAAAAGTCTGCCTGTCGATTTTTAACACTGGCCCTCACATTCCGAACTACGCGATGCCCCGATTAACTGAGCGTTTCTATTCTCTCGCTCGCGAAAGTGGCGTTAAGAGCACAGGGCTCGGGCTGAATTTTGTTGAACAAGTTACCAAGCTACACAAAGGTGACTTGCGTGTAGAAAACATTGAGTCCGGCGTGAAAGTAACCCTGACATTGCCAACTCCATAGAAACTCCACATTAGCTTCATTCGTTCTCCAAATTGCTACTTTAGATTACTGCCATCAGCAAATGGAGAATGAAAAATGAAAAAGATCCTTAATAACCAACTCGGCACGAAGTTCGCTTTCGTGCTGTTTTTGTTTGTCTTACTGCAAATCCCCCTTTCAATGGTTACAGGACTGATCTCAGAACGCTCCTATCGCCAAGATGAAGTCAGAAACGACATTGCACGCAGCAGCAGTGGCGAACAGCGAATCATTGGTCCTTTCATTATGGTCAACTACACCGAGACCAGTTACCGAGATGATAAAGTACAGATTAAAGATCGCCGTAAATTCCTCTTACCCAGCACTTTTGACATGAGCGCCAATCTGGACAGTTTTGAAAAGTATCGCGGCATTTATCGCGCGCGTTTATACAAAGCGCAAGTGGCACTGAAAGGCACTTTTGATGCTGGCGACATAGCCGAACTGAAAAATCTCGATATTGAAAACATCAGCTTGGTAGTCGGCATTGAAGACAGTCGCGGATTGATTCGTTTCGATGACATGGCACTGGCGAGCTCCGATATCGTAATAATGCCGGGAACAGGGCTAGATCAGCTACCACAGGGCTTCCACAGCGCATTGAAACTAGTCGACCTAAACACAGAACAACCTTTAGCGTTTAATCTTAACTTCATGCTGCAAGGAATGGGGCAGCTACAAGTGACACCAATTGGCAGCCAAACGACGGTTGAGCTGTCTTCTTCATGGCCACATCCTAGCTTTATCGGTGACTACTTACCAGTGTCGTCCGACGTATCTGACGACGGATTTAAAGCGCAATGGGCGAGCAACAACTTCTCTACCAATATCGCACAACTGTTCCAAAGCTGCTTATCATCCAACAACGCCTGTCATGAACTAGAACAGCGACAAATGGGCGTGGATTTGATTGACCCAGTAGACCACTATTTGAAGTCTCATCGAGCGGTAAACTACTCATTACTGGTTATCACGTTAGTGTTTGCAAGTTTCTTTTTACTTGAGCTGTTCCAAGCGCGTCCAGTTCACCCGGTGCAATACGGCTTCATTGGTTTGGCTTTGGCGCTTTTCTATCTGCTGCTGATTTCGATGAGTGAACACTTAGGTTTTAACTGGGCATACGTGGTGTCGGCGATAGCATCGACGGGGCTATTAAGCGTGTACGTGAGCGGCATGTTGAACAATTCCAAACACGGCGTGATATTCGGAGCATGCTTGCTCACTCTCTACGGATTGCTGTTTGGCTTGCTACAAGCAGAGAGTTACGCATTGGTCATGGGTACATTACTGTGCTTCGCGATTTTGAGCTTCACTATGGTCATTACACGCAACATCGACTGGTATGCTCGAAATAAGAAAGCAGATGAAAGCGCAAAGGCGAATCATGAACACGTTTAAGCAAGCTACTTTCACTGGTCAGCCAAGCGATATGGTGGAAGAAACGTCCACTATTCACCTTCGATTTTCTGCAAAAAATGGGCTCAAAAGCCTCGTATGTTTTATCACTTTGGTTGTTATTGCGCTTTGCGTCCGCGACAGCTTTATTCGCCCAACACTTGGTGATGTATTAGCTGTGGTTTGGTTCTACTACTTATTGGCAAGCTTCTTATCCATGCCCGTCAAATGGCTGGTTTCGCTGGTGGTAGTGATTGCGTTTGCTGTCGAGTTGGGACAACTAGTGCAAGTAGTAACTTGGCTTGGTATCGAGCCCTCATCGCCTTTAGCGGTGATTTTGGGAGCCACGTTTGATTGGAAAGATCTGCTTGCTTACTGCGTAGGGGGGTTATTGTGCTGGTGGATGGAAACGAAATGAAAAGCGAGTTGAACGTCGTTTCTAAAAGGAACCGATGCCGTCACTCCAAGCGAGGTATGCGTAAGAGACTCAAAATCAGTTTACTCAAGCAAGTATACCTTTGGTCACTGACCAACAGAGACTTTCTTTAGATAAACTGTTTAGTTTTGGGCGTCGGTTATTCATATTCTCGTACAGAAAAAGGGAGTCTTATGTTCATTGAAAGTGTCGGTGGGCTGAGGTTCCCTTCATTGAGGTTGTGTACGTAAACTTTGCGACAAAAACAAAATTGGACTCGTTTATTGAGCCCCTGAAGCACATAACCATTCAGAGATATTAACAGCCAGTGCAAGTGTTATTTTTTGCTTGATAATCAATCACATTGCCTTGGCTATCAATAGAAAATGTACAACATTCATCAAACAGGTTATAGAGCATTTTGCGGCTCTTTTGTACTCTGGACTTAAGTGTTGAATAATTAATTCCCATTTTTTCGGCATACTGTGTTTGAGATATGCCGTTTATCTCGATGGCCGTTAACAAATTAGCCTCTTCTTTAGGTAAGACATTGATGAATGGAACAACACACTCGGCTAGTTGCTCCAACACTTCTTGCGTAGGCTCGGGGTGCCAAAACTCGTTTACAATCATATCTATATCGCTTTCGACTCTCCGCTGTCGGTAAAAATCGATAATGGTATTATTGGCAATCTGAAACAACCAAGATTTGATCTTCTTGTTGTCACGCACTTTCGGAAGGTTTTTATAAGTCTTAATTAAAACCTCTTGGAGTAGATCCTCTACATCATCTGCGTCAGAGACATTTTTATGTAAAAAACCTCTGAGGCTACTTTGATACTCAGACCATACTTTCTCAACATTCACTACCATATACTCGTCCAAAGATTTCTTTTATTGTCTTTTAGTACTTGTAAACAGAAGTGCCCATACGAGCACTTCTGTTAGAAAAAACACTAATCGCAACAGTTACTAGTGCTACACCCTGCTCTTTGGACATCCTTACCCTCAGCCAGATAGGTATTGTCTAGGTAAAAATCTGTAAACTTCTCTACAAAATCAGAGGAAACCGACTTATCAGCCAATCCCGAACCCTGTATAGCTTTCTGCCACAATTGAGTTTTAGGCAAACCACACAAAAAGTCGTAACCAGTACGTTCTTTTACAATAGCGGCACGATGCAATAAAGGTAGCCAAGCAATGTCAACGTTACTTAAGGTATCAGACTTGAAGAATTTTGAATTATCTAAAAGTTGCTTTTCGACCTTTTCAAATGCGGTTCTTAACTTCTTCTCTCGCTGTTCGAAAGTTATCTTATCTTTACTACTCATTGTTCCGCATTGTGCCAGATAATTTTTTGAGGCTAAGTAACTCCAAGCTCTATCTAATGCGCGCTGCTCATTGGACACGTCCTGCTCTAACGGACCATATTCATCTTCGATGTATTCAATAATCGCATCAGACTCAAATAAAACCGTGCCATTTTCCGTCAGTACTACTGGGACTTGAGCATTTGGTGATACATCAAGAAACCACTGCGGTTTATCTTTAAGGCTGATGTACTCTATTTCATAAGGAATCTGCTTCGCCTCAAGAGCAGCAGTAACACGTTGTACAAATGGACAGATTTTGAAGCTAACAACTTTCAACATTTTTTTGTTTCCTCTCTAAAGTTAGAATGTTCACACCAGTAAGACGAGAGGACACAAAAAAAGACGAAGCTTTTTAGTAAAAAAAAGTGGGACAGCAAAAACTGCATAGAGAGCTTTATATATTCAACCTTCCTTAGGCCAAAAGATGAGCAAAAAAGCTGATAGGCGAATAAATACAGATACATCCCGCCAGCTAACCGCAGCCTAGCTTTTCTTATTGAAGCTAGGATCCGGATCCATTCAATTCGCCGATTTCAACTTACTGAATAATGTTTAGTCCATTCGAGTAATAAAGGTTTGCTCATCATCCACAAAAGCCACATAACTGCCGTGATAGATAAATACTCGACCACGCCCCTCAACTAGGCAGGCAAGCTGTGGATTCAAATCTTCATCGTTATCTTGGCTTTGAAAAGTACCAGTATCGGTAATAACACCGCTGAGTGTAGGTAAATATCCATAAGCGCGCTTGGCTTGCTCAATCAGACCCAATTCACTGGCGCTAGAGAAGCAAGCGGGGATCGAACCGGCTTCTTCAATAAATAGAGGTTTAAGTTCTTCAAAGGCGGTAATCACCAGCCAGTCAATGCCGTTTACATGGTGGATAAACATAGATGCTCTCGATAATTCTGATGTAAAGATTTTATCACTATCACGAAACAACGTAATAGAGATTTAATGTTGAAAGGCGCTGATTCAGTGCCACTTTCGCACATTCACGAGGCCAAGTTGAAACACGTTTTTGTCCTGAACAGTTTCACTCGGCACTTTCTAGAACGAAAATGCCCCGAAGTTGCCTAGACCTTTTACTTATTCGCATCCTGTTCATGAGCTTTTGCGATTCTAAAAGTTATCCATTCTTCTCATGCTGTTCGCTGCTAACCCCCATGATGTAATACGGGTGAAAGTCTCATACCATTCCATCTTATTGAAATTTGTTAAATTGCCTATTAAAACCGACGCATTGCTATTTTAACTTTTGCTATGATACTGGTTGGTTAGTTTAATGATATTGTTAGGTCTATACATGGCAGGCGTTTTAACGTATTGCAAAATTCAGGAAATGGAAGTATCCCCAACTATGGCTCGCTACCTACAAGAAATAGAGAGTAAAGTTGAGTTGGGTAACTTGTTGGCAATCTCTTTGAGCGGTATCCCGATTCTCGAGCTTTTTACTAAGAGAGTTGCTCCACATACTAGAATCCAAGAAATTGGGGAATATGATTGGGAGCAGTTTGGTACTGCGATGTCTTCTGTTCACTCTAATACTAGACGTTTAGTCAACAACATTGCAGACGACGCCCGCTTGTTTAGTAAGAACCAACAAGAAGTTAAGTTTTGGGGCTGTGTATATGATGCGACTAGGTAGTTTTCTTCTTTTGTTAATTTCTAACTCACTGATTGCAAGTGAGTTAGATGTTGCTTACGAAAAGCTAAATGATAGAACAGACTCCTGCCTTAGCTTGCAAAAGAGGAGCATACAACACGTTAATGATGCGTGGTTATCTTCACTGTCAGATTTTGAGTTAAAGGTTATTCTCTTGGAGCTAAACCGTTCCGCTTTAACTAGATGTGTTGAGACTGAATTTAAGGATTACACTTATCATTTGTTTCAAAAGTCCATCAGTTCAGGTGATGCAAAACCTTTAAATGTATGGTTTGAGCTAAATAGCAGAAACCAACCTGAGGACTATAAGTCCGTGGCAAATAGATTTGCAGATGAAATCTTGACTTTAAGCAAGAGCGGTACTTTTAACTTACCATTTGATACAAAAGCTTATTTCGACACCATAAGAGCATCTTTGAATTAGTCTGAATACAATCTGTCAGTTTCTTAACCTAGGTGTGATTAGATCTGACAGGTTGCCCTAAATTAGTCCTGCCCCAAAATGAGTCAGCGACTGCATGAACCATTGCTCTCCATGCCATCATTTGGAATATTTTTTCTAACCCAGAGCAAGGGGCTAATCTGCCTGTGAGAAACATAGATATTTGGAACCTTAGCACTCTCATAGCTATAGACGTTATGCAATCTGTTTGACTTCAATAACAACCTTTCCAATTTTGTTGTGCTAGCATCGGAAGCATAATTTTAATTTGCTCAGAGGAGAAATGCATTGGCCAGACGAGGAAGTGGTTTAAGGACGGCTATAAAGGTTGTTAAAGCTATAGATAGAGCCAACAAACAAGCCGCCCGCGAAGCTCAGCGTAGAGAGAAAGCTCGGCAACGTGCTGAAGCTCAAGCACTTAGAGAGCATGAAAGAGGTGTGCGTGAAGCTCAGCGAGAATTAAAGCGGCAAGTAAGACAGCAACAATCCGCAGCAAAGCAAGCATTTAAAATTGCGCTATCAAATGCAAATGAAGAATACCAAGACCGCTGTGAAGAACGAGCCGCCCTTAGAAAGCAATTCATACAAGAGGTTTTAAGGTAAACAATGGATAACAATTTATTGATATTAGCAGGCATATCTTTGTTAGCAGTTTTGCTGACCTATATAGTGACGAAACGCTCTGCGGATAAAAAAGTTGGACAGTACAAGTCAATTGATGAAGCGTTAACGAAAGCCAAAGAAGAGCACGAGACATTAAAGAAAGCAAATGAATCACTACAGCAAACTACTGAGATAGCAAAGCAGGCACTTTCCAAAATTAACGCTGAAACTGCCGACCTACAAGCTTTGAAAGGACAAGATGACTCTCTTAAAGTTAGTATTTTAGAACAGCAACAGTCCCTTGACGCGGCCCAAAACTCTCTAAATGAACTTAATGCCAATATTGAAAAAGGCGAACTGGATCTGAACGAGATAATGGGTGGGATAGACTTGTATTCACGACTCGATGAATATGCTGCTCATGGTCATTTTGAAATGCCACAATATCTCTACGAAACATCAACTCGCTATTCTGAAGAGATCAAAGACATACGGCAGCAACAAAAAGACATGATTAAAGCGAAGACCGCAGTCACCTTCCCAGAAACGACCGTTATTTCTAATGATAAGTCTTTGAATAAAAAAATCCTCAATGGTCAAATTAAGCTAATGCTAACAGCGTTCAATATTGAATGTGACATGCTTATTGGCAAGGTTTCTCCAAGCTCATTTGGTCGTACGCTGGAACGAATCGAGAAACTAGCAAACAATCTAGAAAAGTCGGCTGCGACACTGGAGTGTGGCTTTGATATTGATTACATCGAACTAAAATTCGAAGAATGTAAGCTTCAGTATCAATATACCCTGAAGAAACAGGAAGAAATTGCCGAGCAGAAGCTCATCAAAGAGCAAATTCGTGAAGAGCAGAGAGTAATAAAGGAGTTCGAAAAAGCTATTGCTGAAGCTGAGAAAGAAGAAAAAATGTATCGAAACCTTCTTGATAAAGCTCAGCAAGAGCTTGCTCAAGCTAATGAACAAGAACGTAGTGAAATGGAACAAAGAATAGCCATTCTAGAGCAGCAATTGGCCGAAGCTGAAGCCAAAGAAGAGCGTGCCAAGAGTATGGCGGAACAAACTCGTAAGGGACATGTGTACGTGATAAGTAACATTGGTTCCTTTGGAGAAGATGTTTACAAGATAGGTTTAACGCGCAGGCTAGAGCCTATGGACAGAGTTAAAGAGCTTGGTGATGCCAGTGTACCATTCCCATTTGACGTACATGCCATGATTTATACTGATGATGCGCCTGCACTCGAAACAGCTTTGCACCGTGAATTCCATTCTCAACGTGTTAATGCAGTTAACCTTCGCAAGGAGTTCTTCAGTGTCGATCTAGAGGAAATTAAAGATGCCGTTGAAAAGATCGCTGGAGTAGATGCTGAGTTCAAAATGACCGCTCTGGCGGAAGACTATTTCGAAAGCCTCCGTCTTAGTGATGCCGCATGATTTAACAGTTTTGTCCGTCTTCGAGTCAGCCAGATCAGCGCTGGCTCACCTTTGTCCAATATCGAGTTATAGCTATAAACAAAATCTCTTCTATTAAAGCGGTTTTCGTTTACACACTTTCGTATCACTGTCTTATGGCTCAGTTATGTTGAGTCTATTTGCATTCACTCGTCCTTAGTGAAAACACACTTGTTTTTCAGCACCTATACTGAAAACGTCGATATCACGAAGGGCTTTGACATGACACACTTAAAAATCGCGCTGTTTACTCTCTTTCTGACTTTACCACTCAAGGCAGAGGTTCTTACCTTAACATCGTTAGAGTGGCCACCTTATGCAAGTCGTAGCCAACCAGAGCAGGGAGCCTCAGTAGCGGTGGTTAAAGCTGCAGTAGAAGCAATGGGGCACGAACTAAAAGTGGAGTTTTACCCTTGGGAAAGAGCCGTCCATTTGGCGAAAACTCAGCCCAAGTACGCGGGCTACTTTCCTGAATATTATTTTGAATCTGATGATTTGGTGTTATCTGATCCCATTGGAACTGGTCCGCTAGGGTTTGCAGAGAACACATCTAAGCCAGTGACTTGGTCGAGTCTACAAGATCTCAAAAGTTATAAAATTGGTGTCGTGCGCGGTTATATCAACACTGAAGAGTTAGATGCGATGATTGCAAGTGGTGCTATTCAAGGAATCCCAGTCACTGCAGACAACGTAAACCTGAAAAAGGTGGCGGCGAATCGTATCCCACTCGCGGTAATAGACAAAAATGTGTTCAATTACTTACTTCAGAGTGACCCAGAAGTTACCAAGGCAAAAGCTTCTTTACAGATGAACGCTAAGCTTTTGGAAGAAAAGCAGTTATATGTCGCGTTCGGTAATGATGAAACAGGCCAAAAGTGGAAGCAGATTGTCGACGCTGGGCTGAAAAAAATCGACGTCGAGCAGACAATGAGCCAGTACTTTTCGAAATAGCCTAAGCGGGTAAATCTGTCTTGCCACCACTTGCATCAGCAGTGGCTAACATTGCCTTGTCCAAAAACACCTTAAGGTAACCAACTTTCACAACCTGCATACAAAAACGGCCGCTAACTAGCGGCCGTTTACAGTGTAAAGGGAAGTTATTTAAACGTCATTGCCAGTGCAGCGGCAACGTTGCGTGAGGTCATCTCGACGTTGAATGCCGCTTCTTTTAGCGCAGTAGGCAGATCGGTTGCCCCGAGTACGACACTGTAGACAGCATCAATGCCGTGCTCATGCACAACGTGGCAATCTTGCGCGATGCTTCCCGCAATACCAATCACAGGCAAGTCGTACTGTTTGGCAGTGCGAGCGACACCGATTGGTGTTTTGCCATGAATGGTTTGGCTATCAATACGACCTTCACCAGTAATCACTAAATCCGCATCTTTTACCACTTCCGCCAGATTGACCGCATCCATGACAATGCTGATACCTGGGCGTAGGCTCGCATCAAACAGACCAAGTAGAGCAGCACCAAGACCACCCGCAGCACCTGCGCCAGCTTGGTCTATCACTTCTTTACCGTTAGTTTGGCGAATTACTTCAGCGTAGTGAGCTAGGTTGCTATCTAGCTGCTCTGCCATTTCAGGTGTTGCGCCTTTTTGCGGGCCAAAGATATGCGACGCGCCTTTCGGGCCACACAGTGGGTTATCAACATCACATGCCACTTCTAACTTAACATCAGTTAAGCGACTATCTAGACCAGCCAAATCAATGCTGGCAAGCTTTTCAAGCGCCCCACCGCCGTAGGCTAGATCAGCGCCTTGTTCGTCTTGCAAGCGAGCCCCTAACGCTTGGGCCATACCAATACCACCATCATTGGTCGCACTGCCACCAATGCCGACAATGATATGTTTAACCCCAGCATCAAGCGCCGCTTTAATCAGTTCGCCAGTCCCATAGGTCGTCGTTAACAGTGGATTACGCTTCGCTGGTTCAACAAGGTGTAAACCCGATGCCGCGGCCATCTCAATCACGGCTGTAGAGCCATCGCCCAACAAGCCATAGAAACCTTCAACAGGCTGACCTAACGGCCCTGTCACTGTTGCAGTGACAATGCGACCACCCGTTGCATCAACTAATGACTGCACGGTACCTTCACCACCATCAGCCATTGGCAACTTAACAAACTCTGCGTCTGGCATTACATCTTTAAAGCCGTTTTCAATCGCAGTCGCCACTTCCATAGCAGTTAAACTTTCTTTGTACGAATCAGGAGCAATTACAATCTTCATTTTCATTCCTTAAACAAATAAACCAAACACACCGAACATCATGGTCGAGACGAAGGCGATCATCAGACCTACCGCAGACTCGTATGGAATTAACTTCAGACGCTCGCGAATATCCATGTGCACTGCGCCACCTGTCGCATGGAAGAAGCTGCCATGTGGCATGTGATCGAGAACTGTCGCTCCCGAGTGAATCATTGCAGCGCCTGCTAATGCTGGCACTCCGAGTTCTAAAATTGTGCCGCTAAACACACTTGAAGCGACTGCCGTACCCGCCGTTGTCGACGCTGTTGCCAATGCCATCATTGCACCTGAAATTGGTGCCAGTAAGAATGAAGGCAATCCAGATGCCGTTAATACATCAATCAATCCATCTTTTAGGCCAGAGTTAGCGATAATGCCCGCTAAAGTACCTGTACCAAGCAACATTACTGCCACTGGTGCCATACGGCTAAGACCGGCAACAGCGAAGTGATTGGTATCTGCAAAGCGCCCCATGACTACGGCGCCGATAAGACCACCTAAAGGAAGCGCAATTAATGGGTCAACGTTAATACCAGCTATCGGGCGTAGCGACAGCAGTGCAATCGCAACCAACGGTGCAACAATCGCTGCCTTAAAAGCGGGTAGGCGCGAATGATCCACCTCTACCACTTCACACGCATCTACTTTAGAGCCTTTGTTTACAAGTTTTTTCGCGATGAAGTAAGCCAATACCAAGCCGCACAAACCAGGAATCACACCAGCCGCCATCACCGATGTCAGTGGGACATTAAACGCGTCGGCTGCTGCAATCGCATTCGGGTTTGGTGACATCACATTACCCGCTTTACCGCCGCCCACCATGGCTAGCAAAATTGCGGTCTTAGAGATATCAGCGCGGCGTGCAATCGCGAGTGCAATTGGTGCGACCGTAATAACAGCTACATCGACAAACACACCAACCGCAGTCAAAATCATCGTCGCGATAGCGAGAGCAAGAAGTGCGCGTGTTTCACCCACTTTTTTCACTATGGTTTCGGCAATCGAAGTTGCCGCACCCGACTCAATCAAGACACCCGCTAGTACACCAGCGGCAAGTATGCGGAGTACCGCAGTAACGATACCTTGCGCACCACCAATCATCAGTGAAACCGTGTCAGTCAGTGATACTCCACCGACCACACCACCAATTAAGGCACCAATGATCATGCCGTATGCAGGCGGCACTTTTTTCAAAATAAGGGCAATGGCGACGACCAAAGCGGTCAACGCACCAAGGGTAGTGACTTCTATCATTTTGTTGTTATTTCCGATTATTTTGTGAACTGCCTGAAGAGTAAGAGCAGAGACAAATAAATTCTTTATGCAAAATGACAGATTTATTATTATCTGAAACGAGCATTTTTGTGCAAATTGACAAAAACCTTCAAATAATCACACACATTTTAGGGCTAAGTACAGTTGAACTTTATGGTCTAACTTATTGATTTTTAAACCTGTAACTTCTTCAATCTTTTCTATTCGGTAACGCAATGTATTGCGGTGAATATGGAGAGCTGCACAGGTTTGAGCCAGATCGCAATCCTGAGCAAAAAATTCTTTTAACGTCTTAACCAGAACATCTTTACTGTCGTGTTGCTGCAAAATTTCAATCGGGTGACTTATCTGATTACGACGCCACTCATCTTGCTTCAAATTATCAATCAGAACCGACAGCTTATGCTCCTGATAAAACAAGATCGCGTCTTTACTTTCATCGCTACAAGCTAGGGTCGCCTTGGCTGTTTCATAAGAGCGAGATAACCCGGTAAGGCCGGGGAAATACTCTCCCATGGCGATTTTGACCGTAAAGTCCGCCTCTTGAGCGATCCGCTTAAGCAGGCGTTTAACCCGCTTTTTCTCTTCAGCTTTGCTCCATGTATTGTCGACTAAGGTCACTGGCTTGAGCACGACAACTTCGTTTTGAGAGACAGACACAATACCAACAATGTTGTCTCGCTCTGGGTACTCCAACAGGTGCACCAACTTCTGCAACTGCTCTAAAGTCAAAGGCTGACCTTGCTTAGGTATCACCTTAACTGTGGCTGCTACCCTTGGCTGAGCTAAATCCAAATCTAATCGTTCCGCTATCGATAGCAGCTGGGTTTCATTTAAGGTAGAACCCTGTATTAACTGCAGCAGTAGCTCCTCTCTATGACGTTTATTCCACTGAACCTGAGCCATTAAATCAGCTTGCTCAACGATGAGTTCAGCGGTCATCTTAACCAGTTCGCCATAGCGTCTGACCTCTTCAGGCTGCCCTGAAATACCGACCACACCAATCACACTGTCTTGATGCAAAATAGGCAAGTTAATCCCTTCTTTTACACCAATCAGAGTACTGGCAACCGTATGATTAATTTCAACTGTTCGGTTGTCATGTATCGCCAATAAGGCGCCTTCATGGGTTCGGTGCAATCGCGCTGGATCGCTTGAGCCGATAATTATCCCGTTCTCATCCATCACATTGACAGGAAACTGGATAATTTTTGTCGCGCGCTCAACGATTTGCCTCGCGATTAACGTATTTAACTGCATCTCTTTACTCGTACTCGAAGCCTTACTCTTCCTAGGGCTAACATAGCACAACTCCCCCGCGCTTTTATTGCGCCAACAGTGCCTGCAGCTGAGTAACCAAGAAAAAATCCCGATGTAAGCACGCGAGGTGCCTGCTAAGACGAGGCCCGAACGAGCCTCTACCTGTTGCCTTACAACGGGAACGCGTACAAAAGGAGACGAAAAACTACGCGATTTAAGTAATATCAACCCGACTGATTTCCCCCACAACGGCTAGTCAGCAAGATTGATATATAGATACCAACCACCACCAATTGCTTGTCGTGATTGGTATGGGATAGCGAGGGAGAGGAGTCCTTGCTATCCAGACGGAAACTAGAGGCAGTAGACCCTAATCTCGAATCGAATGTCCTGAGCGATTCTCAATCGCTTTAATCAGCGCTGAGTGGTCCCAGTCCTGTCCGCCTTGAGCCGCACACTCTTCAAACAGCTCTTGCGCGTTCTGCGTATTAGGCAGTGCAACTTCCAACTCTTTGGCACCCGTTAGCGCTAGATCTAAGTCCTTCTGGTGCAACGAGATTCTGAAGCCAGGATCAAACGTGCCTTCAATCATACGCTCGCCGTGGACTTCTAAGATCTTAGAACTTGCAAACCCACCGAGCAGCGCTTGGCGAACACGTGCTGGATCAGCGCCCGCTTTTGAAGCAAACACCAGCGCTTCCGAAACCGCTTCAATGTTAAGTGCCACAATAATCTGGTTTGCGACCTTACATGTTTGGCCCGCACCATTTTCTCCGACCAGCGTGATGTTTTTACCCATCACCTCAAATAGAGGGCGTGCCTTATCAAACGCTTCTTGCGCTCCACCCACCATGATGCTTAGCGTAGCGTTAACCGCACCGACTTCACCGCCTGATACTGGCGCGTCTAGGTACTGTGCACCACTTTCATTGATGCGCGCAGCAATCGCTTTGGTTGCCATTGGTGAGATTGAGCTCATGTCGATCACAAGCTTACCTTCAGCGCCACCCGCATTTAGGCCAGCTTCAACACCTTTCTCGCCAAATAGCACGTCTTCCACTTGTGGTGTATTTGGCACCATAAGGATAATAACGTCTGCTGCTTCAGCGGCTGCTTGCGCAGAGTTAACAACTTGAGCTCCTGCATCTACCAAGTCTTTGGGCGCGGGATTAAAGTGATCAGATAGCACAATGTCATAACCGGCTTTTTGCAAGTTCGCTGCCATTGGGCGGCCCATAATACCTGTACCAATAAATGCTATTTTCATATTCTGTTCTCCGTAACGTTAGCCCACCCTTTGGCGGGCACAGACCGCACTTAGCGGTATAGGTTGATCCAATCTAAGCCTTCAGTGGTGGTGGTTTTCGGCTTGTACTCGCAGCCAACCCACCCTTGATAACCAAGCTCATCAAGATGTTTCAAGACGAATGGGTAGTTAATCTCCCCAGTACCCGGTTCATGTCTGCCTGGGTTGTCGGCTAACTGCACATGGGCAATTTGGTCGATGTTGGCACTCATGGTTGGCGCTAGATCCCCTTCCATGATTTGCATGTGGTAGATGTCGTACTGAATTAACAGATTGTCACTACCCACTTCTTTAATCACCGCTTTCGCCTGCTCAGTGGTGTTGAGGAAGAATCCCGGGATGTCACGCGTATTGATGGCTTCAATCACTAAGCGAATGCCAGCCTCTTTTAGAGCCTGCGCGGCATAACGTAGGTTGATAACAAACGCCGCATGCGCATCATGTTGGCTTACCCCTTGTGGAACGATCCCTGCGAGGCAGTTGATTTGGGTATTACCCAATACTTTGGCGTATTCAATGGCCTTGGCGACACCTGCTTGGAACTCTTCAATTCGGTTTGGGTCCACCGCGATACCGCGCTCGCCCGCCTCCCAATCGCCGGCCGGAAGGTTGAACAGCACTTGGGTAAGTTGGTTTTCATCAAGTTTCTCCTTGATTTGAGCGGCTTCTAAGGCGTAAGGAAATAAATACTCTACGCCACTAAAACCCGCCTTTGCTGCGGCCTCAAAGCGATCTTTGAAGTCCAATTCGGTAAACAACATGGATAAATTTGCTGCAAACTTTGCCATTTTGATTTCCTTATTCTGTTAGCTGTTACTGATTAACGCTGTTGGTGCGTCGTCAGCGCTTTCTGCCAAGGCTTCGAACTCATTGATTGAGTCAATCTCGACGCCCATCGCAATGTTGGTTACGCGCTCTAGAATCACTTCAACCACAACAGGCACCTTGTGCTTGTTCATTAACTCTTTCGCTTGAGCAAACGCCTCTTGCATCTGCTCTGGGTCAGTCACTCGAATCGCTTTACAACCTAAGCCTTCAACAACCGTCACATGGTCTACACCGTAGCCGTTGAGCTCTGGTGCATTCTGGTTCTCAAACGCCAACTGAACACAATAATCAATGTCGAACTGACGCTGCGCTTGGCGAATCAGACCAAGGTAAGAGTTGTTTACCAAAACATGGATATACGGCAGGTTAAACTGCGCGCCAACCGCCAGCTCTTCAATCATGAATTGGAAGTCATAGTCACCAGAGATAGCCACGATATCGCGATTAGGATCCGCGGCACGTACACCGAGAGCGGCAGGTGTCGTCCAACCTAGCGGGCCAGCTTGACCACAGTTAATCCAATGACGTGGCTTATACACGTGTAGGAATTGTGCTGCCGCAATTTGAGAGAGACCAATCGTGCTGACATAACAAGTATCGCGACCAAACGCTTTGTTCATCTCTTCATAAACACGCATTGGTTTAATCGGTGCGTCGGTATAGTGAGTTTTACGTAACATCGTCGCTTTACGCTGCTGACATTCGCCAACCCACGCGCTGCGGTTTGGTAATTTACCTGCGTCACGCCATTCACGCGCCACTTCCACCAGCAGTTCAAGTGCTGCTTTGGCATCAGAAACAATGCCAAGATCCGGACAGAACACACGCCCAATTTGAGTCGGCTCAATATCAACGTGAACAAACTTACGCCCTTTGGTATACACATCCAAAGACCCCGTGTGGCGGTTAGCAAATCGGTTACCGATACCAAACACAAAATCAGATTCAAGCAAGGTTGCGTTGCCGTAACGATGCGCCGTTTGCAGACCAACCATACCTGCCATCAGTTCATGGTCGTCCGCGATGGAGCCCCACCCCATCAGAGTTGGAATCACAGGAACACCTGTAATTTCAGCGAACTGTTGCAGTAGCGCTTCAGCTCCCGCATTAATAACACCACCACCAGAAACAATCACTGGGTTAGCAGACTCACACATCATTTCGATGGCTTTTTCTACCTGAGCACGTGTTGCTTTTGGCTGGTATGCCTCTAACGGTTCATAAGTATCAATATCAAACTCGATTTCCGTCAGCTGAACATCTAACGGTAAGTCAATCAGTACCGGGCCAGGCCTGCCTGAGCGCATTAGGTGAAACGCCTGCTGGAATGCACGTGGCACCTGTGCTGGCTCTAGTACGGTTGTCGCCCACTTAGTGACGGGTTTAGCAATAGATTCGATATCTACTGCTTGGAAATCTTCTTTATGCAGGCGAGCTCGTGGCGCTTGCCCTGTAATACAAAGGATTGGAATTGAGTCCGCTGATGCAGAATACAATCCGGTGATCATATCTGTGCCTGCTGGACCCGATGTGCCGATACACACGCCGATGTTACCTTGATTGGTACGCGTGTAACCTTCTGCCATATGCGAAGCACCTTCCACATGGCGAGCAAGTACGTGATCAATACCACCGAGCTTTTTCATTGCCGCGTACATTGGGTTAATCGCTGCGCCAGGAACACCGAAGGCAATGTCTACACCTTCCTTCTTAAGTACTTCTACCGCCGCCTCAATTGCCTTCATCTTTGCCATGCGAACCTCCATTTCGATTGTATACAATTCAAAGATACTTTGTGTACTATGAATCATATTCAGAATTTGGCAACCCCTAAATGCAACACTTTTTCAACATAGAGCCATTGCTCGAAGCGAACACTAACCCCAAAAACCCTAGAAATCATTGCTTTATATAAAATATCTTTACATAAAAATATTTTTCCAACAGAGCAAATGAAAAATAAATGTTAAATACCCTTTGATTGTTTACATGAATTGAAATATAAGTATTCGTGCAACATGTTTTTGTACACAAAATCATTCGATATTGTTTAAAGGAGACGAACAATGAGTCTGAACGATGTAGCAGAAAGAGAAGAAACCGCCTGTCTGCGCGTAGTCGGTAACATGGACAACCCTGAATACCAAACCATCCTTAACAAAGAAGCGCTGTCATTCTTAACCAAGCTAGTTAAGAAGTTTGCTCCACGTCGAGATGCGCTACTCGCTGCTCGCGAAGAGCAACAAAAGCGCTTTGATGCTGGCGAATTACCGAATTTCCGAGCGGATACACAATCTATTCGTGACAACAAGAGCTGGAAAGTCGCCACTCCGCCACCTGAACTGTTAGACCGTCGAGTAGAAATAACCGGCCCGATTGATCGCAAAATGGTGATCAACGCACTGAATTCAGGTGCCAAGGTCTTTATGTGTTGTTTTGAAGACGCCTCTTCCCCTACTTGGGAGAACATGGTTCAAGGGCAGATAAACTTGCGCGATGCCAATGCCCGCACGATCAGTTATCACGATGAAGCAAAAAACAAACATTATCAGCTCAGTGATGACCCAGCCCTACTGATTGCCCGTCCGCGAGGCCTGCACCTGCCGGAGCAATCGATCCAATTTGACGATAAACCCATTCCTGGTTGCTTGATGGATTTCGCGCTCTACTTCTACCACAACTATCTATCACGAGCAGAGCAAGGACTTGGGGTTTACTACTACATTCCTAAGCTAGAAAGCATGGAAGAATCACAATGGTGGGATGACGTTTTCTCCTTCACCGAAGATTACTTTGGTGTCGAGCGAGGCACGATTCGTGCGACCGTTCTGATTGAAACGCTACCTGCCGTATTCCAAATGGACGAAATGCTTTACGCCATGCGTGACCATATCGTCGCAATGAACTGCGGCCGCTGGGATTACATCTTCAGTTACATTAAGACCCTCAAAAACCACACCGACCGCATTCTTCCAGACCGACACGTGGTTGGGATGGATAAAGAATTCCTTAATGCCTACAGCCAACTGTTAGTACGTACTTGTCATCAGCGTGGCGCCTTGGCAATGGGCGGTATGTCAGCTTTCATCCCAGCCAAAGATCCTGCAGAGATGGAGCGAGTGACCGCCAAAGTGATCGAGGATAAAGAGCGTGAATCACGCAATGGCCATGACGGAACTTGGGTTGCGCACCCGGCGCTCGTCGATCTGGCAATGTCAGTATTCGATAAAAACCTCGAAGGAAAGCCAAACCAACTCGATTTTGTCAGCCCAACACATGAAATTGGCGCTGATCTGCTGCTAAAACCGTGTGAAGGGACACGCGATGAAGCAGGTGTTCGCAAGAATATCCGTATTGCGCTTTATTACATCGAAGCTTGGATTCAAGGCCATGGCTGTGTGCCGATCTATGGCTTGATGGAAGATGCCGCAACGGCAGAGATCTCGCGCGCTAATATCTGGCAATGGATTCATCACTCAGTCGAACTTGATGATGGGCAAACCTTTACCAAAGAGCTTTTCCACCAATGGCTGTATCAAGAGCTCAACACTATCAAACAGGAAGTGGGCGATGCTCGATTCGCAGCTGGCCGCTTTGAACAAACCGCTGACCTTTTCTTCGAGCTGTCAACAGCGAAAGAGTTCGCCACCTTCCTGACCTTACCAAGCTATCAGCTTCTTAACGGGGCTGCGTAATACCAACCTAGTTCGTCTATTCGAGCTAGGGCGGTAGAACATTAACAGGAGATAACATGGGAAGTTTAACTCTAGATCAAGCACTCTCCGTCATTGACGGTACCTTTCAGGCAGGTTCCAAGAGCAAAAGCGCACCGCTCACGGTCGCCGTTCTCGACAGTGGAGGGAAACTCATCTCTTTGCAACGCCAAGATGGTTCTAGCATGATGCGACCAGATATCGCGATTGCTAAAGCTTGGGGCGCACTAGCGCTCGGGTGTTCTTCACGAAAACTCGCTCAGGATGCCGACAATCGACCTGCATTTATCTCCGCTGTTAATGTTCTCGCACACGGTAATATGGTTCCCGTTCCAGGCGGATTGCTCATTCGCGATGCCGAGAAAAACATTCTTGGCGCGGTCGGGGTCAGTGGTGATTTATCTGATATCGATGAAAGCTGCGCACTCGGGGGAATTGACCACGCCCAGCTTTATTGTGATGACGCCGTCTCTTAGCACTGACTAACAAAGCAAAGCAAAACAAAACGCCCCCAGTTGCATACGCAAATGAGGGCGTTTTTCTATTTCGTATTTTCGAAGAGATTACTCGTATTGAGTCAGCCAACCTTTCAAAATAGTGTTCATCTGTTTCTTCTGATTAGCATTAATACCTTTAACCAGCTTTTCCTGTACTGCGGCGTGCTCTTCAATAATTTTGTCGATCAGCACAAAACCATCTTGGCTTAGCTCAACCGTCACACTACGACGGTCTTCTTTACTGTGCTCGCGGCTGATCAAACCTTTAGACTCAAGCTTATCTAATCGGTTCGTCATCGCGCCAGATGTCAGCATCATAGAATCAATCAGCTCTGAAGGG
Source organism: Vibrio sp. VPAP30 (assembly GCF_001188205.1). Classification (NCBI taxonomy): domain Bacteria; kingdom Pseudomonadati; phylum Pseudomonadota; class Gammaproteobacteria; order Vibrionales; family Vibrionaceae; genus Vibrio; species Vibrio sp. VPAP30. Next base: position 200,022 of record NZ_LBLS01000037.1, on the reverse strand, counting down.
GTGAGGCGAAAAGGTTTACCACTACGACGCAAAGTCGCCAACACGTCGAACTCCCCAAGTTTCAAGTCATAGCGCTTATGTAGCTGAGCCACTTCTGTCTCCATATACTTGGCAATGCGCATCAATCGACCCATTATCGCCATAGGTTCAGTTTCTAGCTCTGGCTTTTCCTTAGCCCACTGGTCTACTACTCTATCAATAGCGTCCATGAATATTTGTCTCCAGTAACAAAATGCTGTTTTGAATATCTTAACATAAAGATACTTTACAAACAGCGCTTTTAGGCGTACATTCCTCACGAAAGTATCTTAACGTAAAGATAATTGTTATGAATATATTACTTGCCATGATTCCGGCGTTCTTTTGGGGAACCACTTATGCCGTCACGCAATACACACTTGCGGACTGGCCTCCCCTATTACTGGGTGCGATCCGTGCACTACCAGCCGGACTTCTGTTGTTGGCATTTAAGCCAAGCCTGCCGAAAAAAGGCGACTGGCAGATTTTGTTTAGCTTAGGTTTGATCAATATTGCGACCTTCTTCGGGCTGATCTTTGTCATGGCGCTGACTTTGCCTTCTGCCATTTCTGGTGTTGGCATGATCTCAGTGCCTGTATTTGCGATGCTCTACAACTGGCTGATCAACAAACATCGCCCAGGCTTGATTCAGTCGGTATGTGGTGCCACCCTGATCGCACTCGCTTGGATGCTGTTTGACCCAGGTTCAATTAGCCTAAATCCGATTGGTTTGGGGGCTATGCTCGCGGCGATCATGTGTATTGTAGTTGGCAGCTCGATCACTAAATCACTCGGAAACCGTATGCACTGGTGGACAGTCTTAACCTGGCAGCTCATCCTCGGTGGTGTGATTCTGTCTATCGCAGCAGGTGTTCAAGGGGCGATGGATCCCGCAAAATACGCCGCGATTTTCAACAACTTCTCAATGACCAACCTGTCTGGTTTATTATGGGTTGTCGGGCTTAACACGGCACTAGGGTACGGCATGTATGTGTGGCTATTACAACGTATGTCTGTGGTCGACTTTACCTTCGGTGGTATCGCCAATCCGATCGCGGGGATCGTGTCTGGACTTATCTTGCTCGGTGAATCCTTCACCCCATTCCAGTACAGCTTGATGATCGGCATGATTGTGATGTCTTTGTTACCTCAAGCGATACTCGCCATAAGGCAAAACAGACCAGCGCCCGCTGAGTGCCAAAGCTAAAAGGCACAAATTATCGCTCAAATAGCCGCGCCACTTAGCGCGGCTTTTAACTTTTTAAAACGGCTCCTGCGTGATTGCTATACTGACTAGGCTCACTCGAGAAAGGTGGAAGCAATGTGCGGAAGACTCAATGTCATCGACGATCCCTTGTGCAATATCGTCTGTGAACAGCTTGGCTTAAATTTTAATACTCATAGCAACAACGATTTACGTCCGACAGAACAGGTGGCTTGTTTAGCCAGTTATGGCAGCAAGATACAGCAGCGCAACCTCGCATGGGGAATTAAGCCTGACTGGGCAAAGCGAGTTATCATTAACGCCCAAGCAGAAACTGTTTCACAGAAGCCCACCTTTGCCAGTTCGTTTCAGTTCAGTCGAGTGATTGTCCCATGCAGTGGCTGGTATGAGTGGCGTGAGGAACAAGGGCGAAAGGTGAAATACCTATTTGAGCAGCCAAACAAAGGAGCTCTGTACATGGCAGCTATCGCACTCGAAAACAACTCAAAAGTGGTCACACTCACCACGAAACCCAATTCCCAATTCCCAATGCGCTCAATATCATCACCGCATGCCGCTAATGATTGACGCAAACCAAGTTCTCAACTGGGTGACAGGAACCATAGAGCAAGCTCACGCTTTATTGAATGTTGAATACGATCAAACATTAAGAATAAGCTAGCCCAACAGGTTAACAAGACTTAGAAAATCGGCTTTTGCTTGTCCTTCACGTAGAAAAACAAACTGATAGCAACAAACAAAAACGTAAAGTAGTAAAAGAATGAAGAAAGAGACGCAATGAAGTCAATATGTTGCTCTATCTGCTCTTGGCTATAGTTTTTCGACAGTAATTTGTAGTAGTAAGCATACAAAATACCAATCATCCCATAGCCAAGGTTAAACATGAGCCCTTTAAAGCTCAGTACTGTGGCTCGGTTGTGTGATTCGGTGTTTTTATTGAGGTGGTAGCTAATAAAGATATTCATCGTCATTATGATGAAGATTAACAGCAACGCCGGAATCACCCCATAAATAGACCAGCCTAAGCTAATCCAATAATAGGTCGCCATCGTCGCGATGCCCATGATGGCAATAAACCTTCTCGGAGCGATACTTTCCGCCAACTTTCGACTTTGCCCCGCTAATACAATTTGCAGCAAACTTATCCCTGCGCCAATCAACCCAAAATAGATGATGGGGATATCGATCGCTCGATAGTACTGGCTATTCATGGTTAAAAACATACGTGAAGTGTGCTCAAACAGGCTGTAGTAAAGCAGAATAAAAAGAACATAGGGTGTTGAAAGCACCCACTTACCCGTATTCATAGTGAGCTTAAGACTTGCCATCGTCGTTGCCAACTTACCGCTATCACTTGGCAATGATTTCTTCTCTTCCCTCATGCTGAATGCTGCGTACATGGCGATAAGGGCGACAAACAAGGTCGCATAAACAGGGATGCGCATTATATCTTGAGTCGTTTCTGGCGCTGAGAATCCCAGTAGATGATAGACATTAGCCATAAAGTTAACGTCGTACATTGCGGCGCCTACCAAGGTAACAACTATGCCGACACTTGAAGCGATACGTAACTGAATCTGCAACACTCGCGGCCAAAGATCTTCTTTTCCCTGCTCTTTAAGCGTGTCATAAGCCAGTGCTTCATCGGCACCACTAGCCAATGCCATAGCCAAACCGCTCAAGACCCGGTTTACCAAAAATACCATGAAGACTAAGGTGGGATTGCCAGTGGGGACAAAGGCGATCATGGCGATTTCAATAAACATGACAATAGAAGACAGCACCACCAGCTTTTTACGTCCTAGAGTATCGGCAAATGCACCAGATGGTACTTCCGCTAGAACGATGGTTGCTGCCCAAACTACGTTGAGCATGGCAAACTGAGAAAGGGTCAAACCATAATCTAAGTAGAGTAAAGTGAAGACTGGATAATAAAAGCGCGCAAAGTAGCTGCTTCGGAACATTAAGAAGCAGCGAACATTACGGATTTGGAGGACTTCTTTAAGAGTCATTAAATACTCAGCGGATTGAATAATATAAGACTATGTATATACCCTTTTTTAATTGGACTCTAGAATCTTTACTAAGTTGACCAATTCAAACACATCAAGCGATGAACAGCTTCCATTATTAGACAATCTCCCTACTTGAGCTTTTACACTGTAAAGTAGCTACATTCCGTAACGAAATGGCTTTCCGACAGTCACCATATCGCGATGAATAGGAGCAAGTGCTTGAGCGTAATGGGCAAGCAATTCCAAAGTGTATTGACTACGTTGGTGCATCTCATCATCGGTCAATTGGTGATCTTGGGTTATCAAGGTTTCGATGTTGCGAAACATCAGATGATCTGGCAAAAAGCAAGCATGATTGTTTTTGCTACCTGTCATACGTAACTCGCTTATCGGATAGACGCCATTCACACTGGCAGAAACACTCACTAGCAACACAGGCTTGTGCGCTAGCTCTTCATCTGTCGTTAACAACAAGAAATTCTTAATTGCAGGTGTCGCCATTCCATGCCATTCGGGAGTGATCAAAACAATCGCATCAGATTGTTTAAGTATCTCTGCAATAGGCGTCCACTGTTGCCATTCTTCCGACTGCTGCCAAACACCTTCGTTCCAGAGAGGCAAATTAAGCTGATGTAAATCTAGAACATTGATAGTTTCAAAGTGCTTAGCAGATAATGATTCTAAATAGCGAGCGACATTTAAGCTCTGCGAATTGTCACGCTGGCTGCCAGATACGATAGTAATATTCATATTAGTTTCCCTCTAATGATCGAATGGTTGGAGTTTGATTAGATAGAGTCGATTTGTCTGAGGAGCGCTGGCTTGCAAGTACAATAGAGACTAAAACCAATAATGCTCCAAGCAACTGAAATACAGACAAATGCTGGTCGAGAACGATATAACCCAAGATACAAGCAGAGACACTGCTTAAAAAACCGAGAAATGAGACCGTAGTTGTAGGCAACTGATCAATGCCTCTAAACCACAGAAAATACCCGACTACAGCCCCGATAACACTCAGGTACAAGTAACCCAAAGAGTTCATTAGCGTTAGTTGATGAGGTACCCCCTCAAGCCATATAGCAACTGGGAGCAGCATTAATCCACCAAACAGGAGCTGCCAACCAGTAAAATTCAGCACAGACATACCTGTAGGTCTGCCCCATTTCTTAGTCAGCACGACCCCACTCGCCATGCTTAATGTTCCAACACTCGCGACGATGAGACCTTCTAAGTCTAACTTCGCGGCACTGTTAAGAACCAGTAAAGCTATTCCAAAGATGCCCACTACCGAGGCCATGAGCTGTATTGCTGACACCTTTGCACCAAGCAACCACCAACTCAGTAATATCACGACAACAGGTTGAATAGACATCACCATAGCGGCCATACCACCCGGTAAGTATGTCGCTGCAAAAAATAGGCAATAGAAGAACAACCCAATGTTCAAAAAACCGAGCACCCCGAGTCGAGCAAGCCACGCTGAGCTGGGTAGCGCTTTACCAAAGAATACGAGCAACAAACCTGCAGGTAGGGCTCTAATCGTTGCCGCAAGCAAAGGGCTTTCCGCTGGCAGTAACTCTGTCGTCACTATGTAAGTACTTCCCCATACGATAGGGGCGAATGCCGTCAACACTATGGTTTTAATCTGATGTAAATCCTTCACTAGAGTCTCTCCATATAATCTCAATAAAATGTATCTTTTGCAAAAGATACTTTTTATAAAGTAATGGCAACTTAACTTTTGATCAAGTATCTTTTTAAAAAGATATTTAGATGAGAGATAAAAATGCCATCAGCATCAGATAGTGTCGATTTAATTTTGGCTCAATGGAAACAAGCAAGACCCGATTTAAACTGCTCGCCGATGGGAGTTGTTGGCCGCTTGCGTCGCACAAGCAATCTGTGGAAGTCGAAGATGGACAGCGTGTTTACACAGCACGGACTAAGCAGCATTGAGTTCGACATCTTAGCAACAATGCGCCGTAGCGATGCCCATGGTATTACCCCAACAGAGCTATATAAAACTCTTATGCTGTCTTCTGGGGCAGTGAGCACTCGGATAGAACATTTGGTTAAGCAAGAGCTTGTGGAAAGAGTTTTCAGTGAACATGACAGACGCAGCTGTAAGGTGATTCTAACCAATAAAGGCATCGAACTTATCGATAACGCCCTGAACGATCACGTCACCAATATGAACAATATGCTTAGTGTTCTAAACCCAGATGAACAAGATCAACTTGCCAATCTACTACGCAAAGTACTGTTATCCGAAGATAAATAATAGCTACCCCAAAATCGACTTCCGACGAACTTAAAGCAGAAACATAGAAGACATTCATTTTCTATTTAATCAAAAACATGAACCCACTGAAAAGCGGTTCTTGTTTACCGAAACTGTAGGTAAACATTGGTTGTTCTCGAAATGCGATAACTAAGAAACCAACTTTATTATTGGCATATGCCAACAATAAATAGCTATAGTGCTCCAAATTTCAACGAATTTTGGAGCCAGCATGATCTACGCTATTCCTTGTATTAACAACGCAGTAAGTAATCACTTCTCTCGCTGCAAGCAAATCGCCATCATTGATTCCATCACGCGGCAAACACAGTACCTCTCTATCTCTAAGGATGAATCTTGTTGTAGTGCCAAGAAAAAGTGGCAACAGGTTATCGCTGGTTACAAAGTAGACGTTGTTGTAGTGAGAAACATTGGCCAAAATATGCTCAAAGGGCTGTTTCAATCTAAAGTTAAAGTGTTAGCCACAAAAGCGAAGCAAGATGTGCACGACATCAATTTTGCCGAGCTGATTGCAGTAGAGAGTTTAGATTACGGTCGAATATCACCAAAGAAAAAAGCTTGTGGCAAAAACAACGCTACTCTCGCTTTGGCACGGTCGCAACCAAACTGGCGCTCAATCCGGAGGATTAGACGATGACGTTACTACTTACAGTACTTATTTTCGTGAGCTTTATTGCCTTAATGGCGATCGGGGTGATGTTCTCTCGCCGACCAATTCAAGGCAGTTGCGGTGGGTTATCGAAACTAAACATCACTAGGGAATGCGACTGCAAAGATGTGTGCGAAGGGACAAAGCGAACACTTTATCAAATCAAAGAGCCTGAGTAGCTCAAGTCTATTGAAGTTTTAGGGCATAACCTTGGATGATGCTGCTAGCAACCTTTTGCCTAGCGCGTTTAATGATGTTTCCAAATGTTTGGCGCGACACCTGCATTTGCACGGCGGCATCAATCTGATTCAGTCCTTCTTGATCAGCAAGTCTCAGTGCTTCTAATTCATCCGGCAACAGCTCAACAATCTGTAACTCATCCATAGTCACACCATTGGGTTTGTAAAAAGCATGAGCTGCATGAGTGCAGATGTGACGATGTTTCTTAGGACGAGCCATGATCAAGTTCCAACACCAATTCAATGATGCTTCAAAGTTGCTTAGCCTGTAATTGTAACAACCTAACCAATTCGAAACCAAGTGAATCCAAAGGTTGCATTTTTCACACCTCTTCTTTAGGGTAAAAGAATGACATATTTGTTTAGCTACACCTCTCCAGTTTGTTGCTGCTGTAATCGCTTCGATATACGGCGGCTTTCGTGTAGCTATTAGTTAGCAAAAATCTATACCTAATCACAGGCCGCTGATGTTCGCATCCGCGGCCTTTTTGTATTTGAAGGAACAATTTATGACCTCAGTTACCCTTTCGTTATTTGACACTATGGCTCGTGAACAAAGACCATTTAAGTCCATTGATAGCAATACAGTAGGCCTTTATGCTTGTGGTCCAACCGTATATGACTACGCTCACGCGGGTAACTTACGTACCTACCTTTTTGTCGATACCTTAAGACGCGTGTTGTCATTCAATGGGTATCAAGTGAATCACGTTATGAACATCACAGACGTTGGCCATCTGACTTCAGATGCCGACACTGGTGAAGACAAAATGGAGAAAGGCGCTAGAAAACAAAATAAGTCTGCCTGGGAAATAGCGAAATATTTTGAGCAAGCTTTCCTAACGGACTTAAAGCAGCTCAATATCTTGACCCCAACCACCATCTGCCGAGCAACAGAGCATATCCAAGAGCAAATAGACTTCATCACTGAACTAGAAGAGAAAGGCTTCACCTACCAGACCCGTGATGGAGTCTATTTTGACACCAGTAAATTAAGTGAATATGGTCGACTCGCACGTTTGGATACATCAGGTTTAGAGGCCGGAATTAGGGTCAACATGGCTGATAAAAAACTGGCGACAGACTTCGCATTGTGGAAGTTTTCTGGCGAGCAGGCTAGGCAAATGGAATGGCCAAGCCCTTGGGGTGTTGGATTTCCCGGCTGGCACATCGAGTGTTCCGCAATGGCGGAAAAATACCTAGGAGAACAATTCGACATTCATGTTGGCGGCGAGGACCATATTCCTATCCATCACACTAACGAGATCGCGCAGTGCCAAGCAAAAAACGGGCACATACAAGCAAACTATTGGCTTCACGGTTTTTTTCTACAACTTAACAAAGAGAAAATTTCTAAATCTGGCACTTCTTTGCGCCTAGAAGCGTTACTCGAGCGTGGATTTGAGCCCTTAGCCTATCGCTACCTAACATTAACGAGTCACTATAGAAGTCATCTAAGCTTTACTTGGGAAAGTTTACAAGGAGCGCAAACAGCACTAAAACGACTGAGAAACAAGGTGGCTAAGCTAGCAGATAACGGGCAGTTGATAGAGGAGTATAAGTTGTGTTTTATCCTGCTCATCAATCAAGATCTAAATATGCCAAAGGCTCTCGCTTTGTTATGGGATGTATTAGACAGCGTCTACCCTAGCCAAGATATAAAAGCTACTGTGTTGTTTTTTGATAAGATATTAGGCCTGAATATTGACCATATTGAAGAGGTTATAGTACCCGACGAGGTCATAAAGCTTGCCGAGGAGAGACTGTTACTGAAGCAACAAAAGCGCTTTGCGGATGCCGATAAGATCCGAGAACAAATCACAGCACTTGGATACCAAGTTGCCGATAAAGGCGATAAATTCGAATTTACTCCTCTGTAATAACGTCACTAACGCGCAGAAAGGCTCAATTGCTTTCTGCGCTCTAGCGCTTTAACTCGATAAATTACGCAGTTTTGGATCATCTGTTAGGTATTCAACAAACTCAATCTCAAATCCTGCAGGATCAACGAAGTAGACATTTTTACGGTAAGGTTCATCAGCGCCCGGCTTAGCGATAGGATAACCCGCTTCAACCAATCGGCCGATCACCGCATCAATGTTATTGGTGATATAAGCAAAGTGGGCAAGTCCTACCTGATGGCCTGCCAGTTCTCGATTGTTTCCTTCACCGTGGTCACTCATTGCAATATATTGGTACTCATCACCAAAATGTAGCCAGTTTCTCGGCTTGCCACTCCACTCCCCTTGTCCTTCATCACGCACAGACCAATGTGGAAATGCTGCTTGATAGAACTTCAACATCTCAGGGATGTCTTTAACCACTAAATTCACATGCTCTAATTGAATCATTACTTTCTCCTTATCAATTCCTAGCCAACAAGAAGCATGCTAAAACCTCAACCAAGGTTGAGGTAAAGAACTTTTTTTAGATTTTTAATTAGAAATTGAACAAAACTTTGGAGAGCCAGAGAGAGCGATGACAATACTGATGAATCTATGAAGCGGTCATGTAAAAACAACCCACTACCTCATTGGCTGAATCAATAATTTTTCCGCTAAATGTTGCCTCACAGTAGAGAAAGGAAATATTGGTATCTCTAAGACGTCCATGGAATAAAACATGACGTTTCAAAATATCACTATTGAGTTGATGAAGTGTTGATTGCCAAGTGATCTCATTTTCCAATAAGCTAAATGTAACTATCATAAATCCTTATTGTTTTGCTGTTTGCTACGGTTCTTTTGAAACCAAAAGCGCTTACGGCCGATTGAACGTGACATATTTTGCCTTTATATATTTGAGTTTCTGACAAGTAATAGAACTATTACCTAATATCAGAGGAATAGATTACTAAATTTATAATGAGACGAAGAAGTCCAATAGCGCAACGACAAATACAGAGAGGAGGTATAAGGAAATATTTGGAGTATTCGAAAGAGTGTTATAAATAGTATTTCTAGAATGAATAAATGTGTGCAAGCGACGCTTTGCCACTTGCACCCTTGCTAAACGTTATAGTACTGAAACGTTAGCTGCTTGAAGGCCTTTCTGACCTTGCTCTACTTCGAAAGACACTTTTTGGCCTTCAGCTAGAGTCTTGAAACCTTCAGAAGCGATAGCACGGAAGTGTACAAATACATCTTCGCCACCGTTGTCTTGAGAAAGAAAACCGAAACCTTTAGTTTCGTTAAACCATTTTACAGAACCATTTACTTTGTTAGACATATCATGTCCCTTATTTAGTAATAATAAAATTATTTCGCAAAAATGCGATGCACTAGGAGCTTGAATTATTTAATGTATCTATGAAGCTAAGGGAAACACAGAGGATAACAAGAGGAAATTCTGAGGGTTTTACTTTACAACAGGATGTTTCATTTAATAACTCTGAACAACAGAGCGATGGCATTATTTGTGTTTTTTAGATAATTGTAAAGAACTATTTTTGATTATTTTTTCAACTAATAATATTGGCGCTTAATCTATAAGAAAAACGTAAAAGGCGAGCACCTCTCTTTGTCACTCTTCTACGCTTTAAAAACCTTAAGCTTGTTCGATAGGTTTAATCACTCGACATGGGCTACCCGCCGCGACAACGTTAGCTGGAATGTCTTTGGTGACGACACTACCCGCTCCAACCACGCTATTTTCACCGATTGTGACGCCAGGGCAGACGATCACACCACCGCCAAGCCAGACATTGTCGCCAATAGTAATCGGTGTACCAAACTCGACGCCTTCTTCAACCCGGCTTTTCACGTCGAGAGGGTGACCTGCAGTATAGATTTGTACGTTAGGGGCAAAGAGGACATTATCACCGATATGCACTTCAGCCACATCCAACACCACGCAATTGAAATTAGCGTAGAAGTTTTTGCCGAGTTTTATGTTCGAACCATAGTCACAACGAAATGGAGGCTCGACGTAAGCGTCTTTAGAATCAGGGATCAAAGTATCAATCGCGCTGCGCCACTCTTGGGTATCTGGAATACTATTGTTGAGCTTTTGCAGTACTTTACGACATTCAATTCGTTGGTCATATAGTTCTTTGTCCCACGCATCATACGGCTCGCCAGCGAGCATTTTCTCTTTTTCGGTTCTCATATCGCTTACCAGTAAATCTTAAAATTACCATCGAAATATCGCATACCAATGTCAGCTTATAAAAAGATTAAATCACTAACTTAACGCAGCGTGTGGTAGGTCACTTTTTGCGTCGTACCGACGTAAACAAATGGTTGTAAGTAATTACTCACTGTTATGCTTTAAAGGGTTACGATTAGCCTTTAGCCGCTTTTGATAATAACAATTCGTAGAAACATTTGGCGGCTGGGCCAGTTTTGGCTCCCTTAGGAAGCGTAATATGCAGCGGGACTTGATACCTTTCATTGTGCTCGACTTTAAGCACCTTAAGCTGGCCTCTGTTTCTTAACTTGATGATGTGCTCTGGCAAGCGGCAAAATCCGACACCTTGTTCCACCGCTCGAAATACATGGTCAAAATTGTCGACGGTTATCCGCTGATTCGCTTTTAACCAACCGACATTTTGCTCTTTGTTATCAATCTGCGTAGCCCCCAGATCGCGAATGACAACTTGGCAATGAGTGGCAAAATCTGCCATACAAACCTGACTCCGACTTGCGAGTGAGTGTTTACTTGAGACAACGGGCAACATACTCGTCATCGAGAAAGCTTGGGCCGGGTAATTGGTCACCGGCAAGGTAATAATCGCAATATCAGCTTGCTCACTGGTCACCATTTCTGCCGTTTTAGATAGCGAAGTCTCTACTACTTGAATCGAGGTGGTACTATTTTGACTAAGATACTCTGCCATCGGTTGATAGAGCAGGCTCGGGTCGCAAAGGTGATCCATCGCGACTGTAATCTCTGACTCGACACCCGCTGAGATTTGTTGACTTAAGTCTTCCAGCTCTCTTGCCTGTTCAAGCATGCTACTCGCTCTTCTAAGCAGTGAACGACCAAGCTCTGTGACTGTGGCACGCCTTCCCTTAACCTCCACCAGCTTAACGCCCAGTTGATCTTCAAGCTTTTTTATCGAATAAATCAGGGTTGTATGGCTTTTGTTTAAAGCCGAAGCCGCGGCTTGAATACTGCCCGCCTTATCAACTTCCTTCAGCGTAACCCATTGCTCAAGCGTACTTTTCAATCTCATCGCATGACCTGTCAGTTTTTTAGACACTTATACACAATATTATGAACTTTTATGTTCAATTTATATAGACAACAATATCTCCATCGAACAGCAACACGCGTTCACAACAGTCAACAATTGGAGAAACTAAGATGAAATTACTACAAGTCGACTTTGAATATCATGGCCCTATGGACGAAGAGATGTCTAAAGCATTGGTTGGTCTAGCGGAGTCAATTAATCAAGAACCCGGCATGATCTGGAAAATCTGGACAGAAAATGAATCTGAAAAGCTAGGTGGTGGTATCTATCTTTTTCAAGATGAAGTCAGTGCACAAAATTACCTAGACATGCATGCCGCTAGACTGAAAGAAATGGGCGTAGCAGAAGTACGTGGCGTTATTTTTGACATCAATCAGCCACTGACTGAAATCAATCACGGGCCCGTTGGTCTGTAAGGAACCGCTATGACGAATAGACTGTTTTTAACCTTACACGGCAGCATCTACACTGCGTTTGCATTCGCACTGTTTTTTCTGCCAACCATGATGTGGCCAATGTATGGCGTTGAGATTAACGATAAGTACGCTTACTTCCTGTCACAACACACAAGTATCTTTCTCGGAGGCGTAGCAGCAGTAAGCCTGCTTCTAAGAACAATAGAGCACAAAGAGACAATGCAACAGCTACTCAAAGCGCTGCTTGTCACCAACCTTCTCGGTGTCGCAATAACTGGCTATGCTGGATTTACGGGGATCTTTGTCGACTTCGGTTGGAGCGATCCGGCCTTCTTCGCTCTGTTGTCCTTGCTTAGCTATCGTCAGCTGAGTGCCCAATTGAACTGAAAGCAGTGACACTTTGGGCATGGTCTAAAAGCTACGCCCTAAGTTGTCCTATTTTGTCACGATAAACTTACTGTAAGTGCTTACTTTACCGTTGATGTACTCGATACCGCAGTGAATGTTCTCTAGGTTGCTACCAACGATTTGATACTCAACAATAAACTCACCACTGATGACTTTGATAAACAAGAAGCCTTCCATAACTTTCCACAGGCCCTGAAGCGATTTATTACTGAAAAGATCTTTCTCCGACAAAGTGCCGTTTGGGTTGAGCCTGATCTGTGAGGCAAAGCCATCGATATTTACTTTTACCCAAGTCTGCTGGTGGACTTCGTAGCTTAGAATTTTACGACGCTGTTTCACCCACTCTTTTAGCTCTTGTTCTTGAGTAGGAGTTAAGCTTGGTAGATCTTCCATCTCCAGTAGAGTGTGATGTTTTTCGTACCAAAACAGTTGTAAGTGAAGCAGTTTCATTCTTGTATGCAGCTTATAGATAGGAAAGTCAGCGCAACTGTGCTCCAACTCAGACTTGAAGTCAAATCTTATGCATTCGATTGAAAATGTGCAGCGCAATACGGGGGGCTTACACTGCACTATCCCATAAGGGGGATGAAAGGCGCTCTGATTGAGCGCCGGAGCATGATGCCCTTGTACTAGGCACCTTTTCCAATGCTAAGCTGCAAATAGCTTTGGCAAGTCAGCATGATCACAGGCTTGATTTAGGCGACGCTGAGCAGTGAGAATATTCTGTTTCCAATTGTCATCCTGAGCCCACATTTCAATGACCAAAGGGACGACACAATCTGTCTTCTTGAGGGTATCGAATATCGAGTTGAAATCCACCTCACCTTCACCAATAACCAGATCACGAAATTGCCCTTTATAATCTGAAGTCACTCGATAGGTGTCCTTAAGGTGAATTTGAGTGATATGTGGTTTACTCAATTTCAGCTCAGTTACGATATCGTAGTTCCAACCAGAGATGTTACCAACGTCAGGGTAAGCCGTGAAATAAGGTGAATTGACCTCTCGGCTTAATACCTCAAATTTACTTAGTGAATTCAGGTAGTCGGTATCCATGATCTCGACAGCAAGCATGACTCCGGCCCTTTCAGCTAGCTTCGCTGACTGCTTCATTCCTTGAATAAACCGCTGGTGAGTCGCTTGATTGGCTGGCTCATAATAGACATCATAGCCTGCTAGCTGAATCGTACGCACGCCTAGTTTGTATGCCAATGAGATCGCTTTCTCCATATGCAGTAAGGCTTGCTCGCGAGTTTCAGGTTCAGCCGAACCGAAAGGATACTTGCGATGAGCGCTTAAACACATCGATTGAAGAGGAACCCCATAACGTTCACACTGGTGACGCAGAGCATAAATGGTTTCATCATCCCAATCTAAGCGGCTGCGACGTTCGTCAGATTCATCCACAGAGATCTCTAAAAAATCGAATCCTAGCTCTTTGGTCGTTTTAAGCTTTTCTTCCCAACTTAGCTCGTTAGGTAGGGCCTTTTCATACAAACCGACTCGGTGGCGTTGAAGATTTTGATACATAGACGACTCCTAGTTCCAGAAGCGGTCAATTTGAGCACGAAGTGCTTCAGCAGTTTGCTTACCCTGCTCACCCGCTAGAGCTCGACCCGCAATAAAAGTTTTAGCCTTGATACCCTCAAATAGGTAAAGATCTTCAGGCACGATACCGCCAGTGATAGATAACTCTAGACCAAGTTCAGACAAGGCACGCATTTTTTCCAAATCTTGTTCGGTCCAGCCAACTCCTGCCAACTCTGCGTCACGAGAGCGGTGATAAATGGCTTGTGAGACACCTAAATCAACCCAAGCTTGAGCGTCTGCCATTGTCCAATTACCGTAGATCTCAATCTGAATTTCGCCCTTGTGCTGATCCGCGACTTTCTTGCACGCTTCTATAGTTGCAATATGTGCGGCAGCGGAAACAGTAATCCAATCAGCTCCCGCCTCGAAGGCCATTTTGGCTAGAATAGCTCCGCCGTCTGTCGTTTTCATATCACAGACTAAAATATGATCAGGGTGATTAGCACGCAGAGTCGAAACCGCATTCATGCCCTCAGCAAATGCGAGGATAGTGCCCACTTCAATCACATCAACAAAGCTTTCAACATTGTTCGCCACTTCAATGGCTGCAGGTAAATTAGTTTGGTCTAGGGCGATTTGAATCATTGGTTTTGTCATTATCGTTATCCTTTAATTTTTTCACGTATTAGACGGGCCAAGCCATCTTGATTGTTATCTGTCGAGCACACGAGTTTGGCGTGTGACTTCACGGTGTCGTCGGCATTGCGCATTGCGACACCTAAATTGGCGTATTGAAGCATTGAGATATCATTGTGATTGTCGCCAACCGCGATCACATGATTTGCGTGGTAACCAAGTTCAGAGACATATTCAGCAAGACGGAGGCCCTTGCTGTTTCCTTTTGCGGCAAAATCAATTCGGTTTGACCAAGAGCGCTCACCATTGAACTGTCGCTCAACCCAAGGGTGTTCCAACAATCTCTCCACTGAGCTTGGGCATCCCTCAACAACGAACTTCCATACATGCTCTGACTGTTTTGCTGTTTCACTGAATGAGTCAACCTTGTATATCTCCGGACGGTGGGCTTGTGGTGCAGTTTTAGCCCAGCTTTCCAAAGCTTGCATGTAGGTTATCGGGTTGTAGTTCGAGTAAGTCATGGCGTCAGAAATGTACATAACCATCTTGACTTGAAACTCGCGCGCCAGCTCAATAAATATCTGCGCATCTTCCTTATCAATCGAGTTCTGCTTGAGAACCTTCTCATTGGCATAGTCATAAACGTACGTGCCGTTACAACATATGATTGGAGTGTCTAGTTCAAGCTCGTAATAATAAGGCCTAGCGGCGGTATGGTGGCGCCCTGTCACGACTACGACTTTACAATGCTGCTTGGCTTCTTTAATCGCGCGTTTAACTTCAGGATGGATAGTGTGTTCATCTGTTAGCACTGTTCCATCTAAATCTAATGCTAATACCTTGTACATGGGCTCTTCCTCCAACAAAGATTAACGCTGGCCGTAGTAAGCATTTTCACCGTGTTTACGCAGGTAGTGTTTGTCAGAGAGCTCTGGCTGAATTTTAATGCCACTATTCAGCGAGCGAGTTGCCAACGCCATTGCCGAAATCTCTTCCAGTACTACGGCATTGTGAACCGCATCATTCGCGTTCTTGCCCCAAGAAAATGGCGCATGCCCTGCCACAATCACGCTAGGAACTGCCATAGGATTAATGCCGCGCTGCTTGAACTCTTCAATGATAACGAGCCCAGTATTTTTCTCATAAGCCCCTGAAATTTCATCGTGAGACAACTTACGTGTGCAGGGGATATCTCCGTAAAAGTAATCGGCATGAGTCGTACCGAGTGCGGGAATATCAATCCCAGCCTGCGCCCAGATAGTGGCACTACGTGAGTGAGTGTGCACTACGCCACCAACCTCTGGAAACGCTTTATAGATTTCAATATGCGTCGCTGTATCACTCGAAGGATTTAGTCTTCCCTCAATAACTTGGCCTTCTAAATCCACGATCACCATGTCGTCTGCAGTCATGGCATCGTACTCAACACCAGAAGGTTTGATTGCCAATACACCAAGTTCGCGATCTATTTCCGACACATTTCCCCAAGTGAATGTCACTAACCCGTATTTAGGCAATTTGAGATTAGCTTCAAAGACACGTTGTTTTAGTGCGCTATACATAGTTTCTCCTTACGCCGTTTCCGCTAGCGCTTCATCAATAACGTCAAACACATCAGTTTTAGTGCTACAGCGGCGCAACTTGTTAAGATCAACGCCCGTTTCACTATCTTCGTCATCAAGTACCGTGGTCACTTCCATTAAGCCTTCCATATGCTCATCAGAAGAGCTTCCAGCTAACGTAATCAGTACATCAACAGACTCATCTTCCCCTTCAAAGAACACAGGCTCTTCGAGAGTAACGAGCGCAAAAGCCGTTCGAATTACGCCATCTTCAGGGCGAGCGTGAGGCAGTGCCAAGTTAGGTGCAATGCAGATGTAAGGGCCTAGTTTCTCTACACTGTTGATGATCGCCTCATGGTAGCTTGGCAAAATCGCACCGGATGCGGTCAGCATGTCTGTACCAATGGTGATAGCTTCACGCCAATTAGAAGCAGAAGCTTGTAGTTTGATTGAGTTGTTGTCGATCAGTGATTGCTTAAAACCCATTGTTCTATCTCCAGTGAAGTGCCAGCAATAACTGGCACTTAGTTGTTGTTATTGGTTGTTTTGTATAGAGGTTACTTTGCTCCAGCGAAGTTCTTGTCGATGATTTCTAATAACTCATCACCAAAAGAGTTCGGATTGAGCATGTTCTGTACACCCAAGACAAACTTGCCTTCGCCTGGCTCCATTTCAGCAGATAAGTGTTTCGATGAGACGATGATGTCAGTCGATGCAAGCTTAGACTTGTAGTCAGATACCGCACATGAGTCCATGACATGAGGGATACCTTTTTTCTCTAGGTATTTACCAATCTTCATCTTCATCATCATTGAAGAGCCTTGCCCATTACCACATACCGCTAAGATGCTTACTGGGCGAACACCGTCGCTCGCTTTGATTGCTTGTTCTACCGCTTCAATCACTTCAGGTTCTTCTGTAACAGAAACAACGCCTTGCGCATCTTCTTCTGCTCGAAGCTGTTTGGACGCAAAGAACATGTATACCAGTGACAGTGCGACTAATACCCAGAAGAAGGCTTTTGACATTGAGATACCGGCAAAGATAGGTGGGAACAATAGAGCCCAGTCAGCCATACCCATCCAACCACTGAATTCCACACCATGATTGCTAATCAGCTGAATAGCCCAAGCAGAGCCAACCACTTCGATAATGCCCATCACGAAACAGATCTTCATAACCGCTTTCCAGCCACCAAAGTGGTTAGCGAAGACACCAATTGTCGCGTTCGAGAAGAACATTGGAATGAAGCCAGGGATGATCATGATTGGAGAGTCAGCAAGTAGCAGCGCACCAACAGCAAGGAATTGGCCAATAGCACCCCACATGAAGCCAAATACCATAGCGTTAGGAGAAAACGCGTAGATCGCAGCACAGTCGATAGCCAATACTGCATTTGGAATCACGCGTTCAGAAATACCCTTAAATGCTTCTGACAGTTCAGCAACGAACATACGTACACCAGCAACGATAACTTGAATCGCTACCGCAAACTTCAAGCCTGTTTCTAGGATGTAGATTGTCCAGTGCGTTTTACCCGCCATTGTTTGTAGGTTATCTAGGCCAAACGACAGCAAGATGATGCCAAAGAACACGGTCATAACGATCGCTGTTGCAGCAATACTGTCATGGAAGATATGCAGCCATTTAGGCAGTTCGATATGGTCTACACTATCGTTCTTATCGCCAAGTTTTGGTGCCACCTTAGTCGCAATCCAAGAAGCAACCTGCTGTTGGTGACCAATAGAGAAACCAGCACCACCCGTTACTTCCTCAGTAGGCTTGAACATGATATTAGAAGAAATACCCCAATACAGCGCCATTAATACCGCTGAATATAGGATGGTCTCCCACATGGAAGCGCCAAGAATGAAGTAGAAAACAGCAACCAAACCAGCCTGTTGGAACATGATATGACCAGTCAGCATAATGGTGCGAATACCAGTGAAGCGGCGGAAAAGGACGAGAAGAATGTTAAGGCCCAACGCTAGCAGTACTGCATAGCCAACCCAGGAATACATATCTCCCATGTTTTCCATCGTCGCCATCATGGTTGTATATGGGTCAATAACTGATCCTGTCAATCCATGATATTCCGACAATTTTTCGATAACGGGTTTAAACCCCTTAACCAGTGTGCCCGCACCGACTTGGACTAGCATAAAGCCAACAATCGTTTTGATTGAGCCTTTGATTATCGTCGTAGGATCGCGTCT
This sequence comes from Vibrio sp. VPAP30, assembly GCF_001188205.1. Taxonomy (NCBI): domain Bacteria; kingdom Pseudomonadati; phylum Pseudomonadota; class Gammaproteobacteria; order Vibrionales; family Vibrionaceae; genus Vibrio; species Vibrio sp. VPAP30. The sequence goes on along the minus strand of NZ_LBLS01000037.1, from coordinate 181,606 downwards.
CAGCAGCCAGTAGCCAATAAAAGTAACGAGACCAAGCAGTAAGGGGGCTTTGGTCATTACTTGGCTGTAAAATATATAGAAGATGTCGTATAAGAACTCCATATCTTTACCCCTAATAGTATTTGTAATTTTATTTGGTTCGTAGGACAGAACGTTTTCAAATTTATGTATGAAATACGCTCTCTTTTGCTCACGAATTAGACTTTAACAATCAAAAGTAATCATTCAATGCTCACTTGTGACTATTTTGATTTTTATCAATTTTCACCTTAACCAATGGCTGTTTTTGGGCCACCGATCACACCAACAACCACCAAACATTTAATTATCAATGACTTACAATTAATTGTGATTTATGACATATTTTTGTTTCGTGCCCATTTGACAATCAAACTTATGATTATTAGAATCAAAATAAATCACAAGCAATCACCAAGTAATCACAACGCTTGAAAAGGTGATAAGAATGAACGAAGTACAAAGACACGACGGCATCTTGTCGTTATTAGAAGAAAATCGGACGATCAACGTCTCGCATATCATCAACAGCTTCAATGTCTCTCCTGCGACGGCTCGTCGCGACATTTCAAAGCTAGATGAGTTAGGCAAACTGCGTAAAGTTCGCAACGGTGCTGAGCGTATTGAGAGCCAAAAGAAAAAGTGGTCACCACTAAACATCAACAGTACTGAGCACTATGAAGAGAAGTCTCTTATAGCGTTACGCGCTGCTGATTTGTGTGACTCGGGTGATAGCGTAGTCATCAATTGTGGTTCAACCGCATTTTTACTTGGCCAAAAACTGTGTGGCCAAGATGTACAGATTGTCACCAATTACTTTCCATTGGCGAGCTATCTAATCAATGAGGATCATGACGATGTGATCATTATTGGTGGCCAATACAATAAAGCGCAAAACATCTTTCTTAACCCCGCACCTGATTCATTAGGAGGGTATGCGGGTAACTGGATGTTTACCTCAGGCAAAGGCTTAACTGAAGCGGGACTTTATAAAGCAGACATGCTTACCGCAGTAGCAGAGCAGCAAATGCTTGAGCAAATCGATAAGTTAGTCGTGGTCGTGGATAGTTCGAAAGTGGGCCAAAGAACAGGGATGGTTTTCTGCCCTGCGAGCAAGATTGATATCGTTATAACAGGCAAAGATGCCAACCCTGACGTTGTCAAAGCTATTGAAGCTCAAGGAACACAAGTCATTCTGGTTTAACGCCACCCATTAGATAAATAACACCATAAATAGCTCAGTGTCTTAATCTCATATTAAGACGCTTAGCTCCCTACACCCTAAATAAATCAAATATCGTGAAATTAAAGGTACTGTTATGAGCAAAGTGAATGAAATAACCCGTGAATCTTGGATCTTAAGCACTTTCCCTGAGTGGGGTACATGGCTAAACGAAGAGATCGAAAACACTGTAGTAGAACCAAATACATTCTCTATGTGGTGGTTAGGGTGTACTGGGATCTGGCTTAAAAGTGAAGGCAATACCAATATTTCGATCGACTTCTGGTGTGGTACTGGTAAGAAAACGCAAAAGAATGCGTTCATGAAAAACCAACACCAGATGATGCGTATGGGCGGTGTAGAAGCGCTTCAACCAAACTTGCGTACTGCAATTTTCCCACTTGACCCATTTGCGATCAAAGAGATCGATGCTGTACTCGCCTCTCATGATCACGCTGATCATATTGACGTCAACGTTGCCGCAGCGGTCCTACAGAACTGCCCCGAGCACGTTAAATTTATCGGCCCACAAGCTTGTGTCGATCTATGGATGGGCTGGGGGGTTCCTGAAGAGCGTTGTGTTGTAGCAAAAGTTGGGGATGTATTAGAAGTGGGTGACTTGAAGATCCGCGTTCTCGACTCATTTGACCGCACTGCACTGGTAACGCTTCCAGAAGGTACATCGTCATACGACAAAGAGATCTTGGATGGAATGGACAAACGTGCCGTCAACTACTTAATCGAAACAACTGGTGGTTCTGTTTATCACTCTGGTGACTCACACTACTCGAACTACTATGCATCACATGGTAACGAGTACCAAATTGATGTTGCATTACTTTCTTATGGTGAGAACCCTCGCGGTGTCACTGATAAAATGACTTCATCGGATATTCTTAGAGCGGCTGAGTCACTAGACTGTGAGGTCGTTATGCCATTTCACCACGACATCTGGGCCAACTTCCAAAATGACCCTCGAGAAATTGAAGTGCTATGGAACATGAAAAAAGATCGTCTTCAGTACAGCTTTGCTCCGTTCTTCTGGCAGGTTGGTGGTAAGTACACTTACCCAACAGACAAAGGACGTATGCATTATCAACATTTCCGTGGTTTCAAAGACATCTTTAAAAATGAACCAGAACTGCCATACAAGGCGTTTTTATAACCGTACCCATACCTGCCAAGCCGAGTGTTTATCCACTCGGCTTTTTTACTGTCGAACCTAATACCCACCTAACGCTCACCTCGCCTTTTGCTGCCAACCTGCGTAGAATACGCGCTCTTTTCCTATTCACGAGCAACTATAGGCAGTCAGTTTGCACACAGTAGAACAACTTAAAAGCGGAGAGCTTGCAGGCATTCAGCGTCTTCAACTTTCTGAACAATTAACCGAGTTACCACAAGAGATCTTAGCCTTGGCTGATACGTTGGAAATTCTCGATGTTTCAAACAACCTTTTAAGTGAACTGCCGGAGTGGCTCACTGAATTAAAGCAACTCAAGATAGTATTTGCTTCCAGCAACCGCTTTACTCACCTGCCTCTGGTTTTAGGTCGCTGTGACAAGCTTGAGATGGTCGGTTTTAAAAGTAACCAAATTGTTCGTGTCGCCGAAGAGTCATTGCCAGAGCAACTACGTTGGCTAATTCTGACTGATAACCAGATCGCTAAATTGCCAGAATCTTTGGGTTATCGCCCGCGCCTGCAAAAATTAGCCTTGGCAGGTAACAAACTGACATCACTACCCAACAGCTTTAGCCAGTTGCTCAACTTGGAGTTAGTACGCCTGTCTGCAAATCAACTTGAGTGCTTCCCTAGCGTACTACTTGAGCTTCCCAAATTGGCGTGGATGGCTTTTGCAGGCAACCCTTTCTGTGAAAGAACCAGTCTTGAAGAAAGTGTTCCACAAGTTGCTTCAAGCGCTTACAAGCTTAATCAGGTTTTAGGGCAAGGGGCTTCTGGGGTGATCTCTCACGCGGATTGGCTCGACGCCAATTTCGACTTCCCAGCCCATGTTGCGGTAAAAGTGTTTAAGGGAGACGTAACCAGTGATGGCTATCCTTGCGATGAGCTGCAAGCTTGCCTGCAAACAGGTCACCACAACAACCTTGTGAAATCTATCGCTCAAGTAAACGAGGACAATCACCTTGCCTTGGTAATGGAATTGATCCCAGATAGCTACTTTAATCTTGGTCTACCACCAACATTACAAACCTGTACACGAGATGTTTTTAAACAAGACTTCACTCTTTCGGTCAGTCAGATTGAAAAGATTGTTGAGCAAATGATGGGTGTGTTTAATCACCTACACGATAACAAGGTATGTCATGGTGACCTCTACGCGCACAATGTGTTGATCAATGAACAGGGTGAGATGATATTTGGCGATTTTGGCGCCGCATCAGTCTACGACTACTTAACCGAAACCCAACAACGCGGTATTAGAAAGGTTGAAGCTCGCGCTTTGGGGCACTTTATTGATGATCTACTCTCGGTGTGTAAGCCGATTGAGACACAAACTGCGACCTACAAAAGCTTAAAGAACCTCGCCCTAATCACTGGTTAATCAGCTTTACATAGAGCGCTAATGTGTCATGTCTATTAGCGCTCTATGTCACGCTCAATCTCTTGCTGAAGCGCTTCAAGCTGCTCAAGAACGGCGAGAAACTTCTCGCCAAAATCCGTCACCTGATATTCCACCCTTGGTGGCAACTCGTTGTAAACCACTTTATCTAGAATACCGAATTCTACGTTACGCTTTAGACATTGGTTTAGCACTTTAGTCGACAGCCCTTCAACACTACGCACCATTTCTCCAGGACGATTGATACCTGCAGCGAGCAATTGATAAACCGTTAGCGACCATTTACAGCCATAGATGGTTTCGACCATCCGAGCACTACTTTGAGGAGCGACTTTCCTCGAAAAATTTTTCTCTTTGTTATTCATAAAGATGCACCAATAAGTACCTACCTCACCAGTTAGTACTTACTATCTAACGCCTTAGTATATGGATAGTATAACCATTAACGAAATAACCAAAACGATAAGAAACTGAAATATTCTTATCTAAATAACCCCATTACTGGATGCCGATAACACTGCCTTCAATTGAACAGTAACGGGAAGGAGAAAAGTATGCTCAATATGAATTTTGCTGAGCGAGTCGTGATTGATACTCAGTCTATGCCTTGGATCGCCAGCCCTGCCCAAGGAGTTTGGCGTAAGCCACTCGAACGTGAGGAAGCGGAATCAGGCTATACGACAAGTATCGTGCGCTATGAAGCAGGTTCTCAGTTTATAACCCACCCTCACCCAATGGGTGAAGAGATCTTTGTGTTAGAGGGTGTGTTCTCCGATGAAAATGGCGATTACCCAGCAGGGACTTATTTACGTAACCCCCCGGGCAGTAGCCACGCTCCATTTAGCGACAAAGGCTGCGTTATCTTAGTCAAACTGAATCAATTTGATGCGCGCGATAATGCGACAGTTCGAGTCAATACAAATACACAACAGTGGCTTGCTGGGATTGGTGGACTCAAAGTGATGCCTCTACATAACTTTGAACATGAGCATGTTGCCCTAGTTAAATGGCCTGCCGGAGAAAGGTTTCAACCACATAAGCATTTTGGTGGTGAAGAGATCCTTGTTCTCAGTGGCAAATTCTCCGATGAACACGGGCAGTATCCAAAGGGCTGTTGGATACGCAGTCCGCATATGAGTGAGCACTTTCCTTACGTCGAACAAGAAACCGTTATACTAGTGAAGACAGGCCATTTGCCACTGGTGGTTTAACCCAATTTAAGGGCATCGACTTAGCGAATACCCTTGCTAGAAAGCGATTATCGCCCACCCGCTATATCAATAAAAGAGCCGGTGACGAACGACGCCTCATCAGACAATAACCAAGCAATAGAGTTCGCGACTTCCAATGCCGTTCCTCCGCGGCCTAGTGGAAGTTGTGGCCCAAGCCTATCTACTCGTCCTGGCTCCCCCCCATCGGCGTGCATTTCTGTGTAAATACAGCCTGGTCTGACACCATTAACACGGATATTTCGCGACGCAAGCTCAAGTGACAGCCCTTTGGTTAACGAGTCCATCGCGCCTTTAGAGGCCGCGTAGTCTACATATTCAAATGGCGCTCCTGTTCTTGATGCGGCAGAAGAGACGTTAACGATAGAGCCATTACTATCAAGCTGATTGATAAACGCCTTGCAGCACAAGAAGCAACTTATGACATTGGAGTCCATTACCTTCTTAAATCGTTCTAGGTCAATCTCACTCAAGGTTGATTGAGTAAACAGAACACCTGCATTGTTCACCAAGTGAGTGACCGTGCCATAGCGCTGAGTAACTTGAGCAAACATAGCTTCAACTTGCGCTTGGTCTGAAACATCAGCCTGAATCGCGAGTGCCTCTCCGCCCGAGGAAACAATCTGCTCAACCACTTGCTCGGCGCGCTGGTGGTTTTTAAGATAATTGACCGCGACAGCATAGCCTTGGCTTGCAAGAAGTTTTGCGGTTTCAGCGCCAATTCCCCTACCCGCTCCCGTTACAATAACCACTTTATCCATTTGATTTCCTTTACTCTTCAATTCCAATTGAGGTGACTTTACAGTGTAAAATCCGTTGGCTCTTGCATCTTCTCTACGCCAGCCATTAAACGCTCTACCAACAAACTCAGCGCCTTAGGTTGATAGCGCCTTTGCTTATAAACCAAGTAGGCTTGTCTAACACTTCGTTGATACTGAGGCAATACCCTAACTAAGTTCATCCCTTTATGTACATGTCTGAAAGGCAACGACGCCACGCCTAAACCTTTCTCTACAGCGCCACATACCGCCAAAATATCATTCACGATCAGCTTAGGCTTCACGCTCATCACATCAACCAGATGCTCTTGCTCATACACGGAAATGTCTAGAGCATGATCAACGCTGACCCAGTCAAGCTGACTCAAAGAGGCAAGATCGTTAACCTCCCCTACTTTGGTTAAGTATTCAGGACTGGAAAAGAAGGCATGGCGAGCTTTAAATAAAGGTCTGGCGATCATGTCATTCATCTCTGCCAAGTCGAAGGTGATCAACAAATCTCGGTCAGTCTGTGGGACTGCTTGCTCTTGGCTAAGTACCAGATCGAGCGATACTTTAGGGTGATCAGCCAAAAACTGCTCGACAACCTCTCCCACAAAGGCTCGATAAAAGTTGTGCGGAATAGCGAGCTTTATCTTGCCCGACACTTCCTGCGTATCAGAAAGCATTTGTCCGAAGCCAGATTCGACCGATTCCATGCCACTTCTAAGCAGCTCAAAGGCTTCTGAGCCACTTTGTGTTGCAACGAGCTCTCTGCCCTTCTTTTCCAATAATCGCGTATTGAGGCGCTGTTCAAGCGCAGATAAGCGGCGTGACATGGTCGAAACAGGAAGCTGAAGCTTTTTGGAGGCCGACAACAGCGATCCTTCTTCCACCACACTACAAAACAAATAGAGATCATCCATGTTTCCAAATATGGAATTCATACTTCTATACCTGCTTATTTTTTTCACTATTGGATAGTTATATCCTTAAATACATCAGAACAACAACAACAAGAGGAGAATTTATGAGCCGCAAACATTTTTGGATTTCCGCCCTACTTTCGTCTTTGACCATGGCCATCATAATGTCCGGATTGATTTCGGGCTATAAATTGGGCTTTAGTAACGAGTGGCCAGCGATTTGGCTAGATAGCTTTCTTCTGGCATGGCCGGCAGCTCTAACACTTAACTTGACTGTCTTACCGCAAATTAGAAAGTTGTCTAACTGGTTGGCAGGCGCGAACGCAGTATCGCAGGCTTAAAGCGTTTAAAAAACAAAAAGGGGACCTCACGTCCCCTTGTCATATTTGTTCGTACCATTATGGCGTGATAATACCTTGCAACTCTCGCTCTCTTTGAGCCGTTATCCAGTTGAGGCATTGCTCTTTTAACGTTGAGTCAACTAACGCGATCAAGCGGCATGTCGCATCGCGATGCTTGATCCACTGTCTTTGTACTTCTCTCACATCATCAGCTTCTGGTTTTGGCATCGCATAGTCTTCAGATGGCAGTTTAAGCTGATTCATCACCTTTTTATAAGTAGCGTTGAGCTGACTATCGGTTTTAGCGAGCGAATTTGAAACGGGCTCTATACCGCCTTGAATAGCTTTATCTAGCATAGAAAGGTAAAGATCCTTCTGCTCTTGAATCGAGCTTATTATCCAAGCAGTACGCCCCGTTCCACCATGCATTTCTTCTTGCTGCGCTTTGAGCGTGACAAAGTCTTCCATCTCTTTGTAGGCACGTTCCAAAAGAGCATGGCTTTCCCCTGGCAGCTTTTCTGTTAATGAAGCTATCTCACTCTGACGACGTTTCTCCTGCTCTACGGCATCCCTATCAGCGCAATAGCCAGCCCCAGATCCACTAGTCACATACTGACATAGATTAAAAGGCACGACCTGATCATTTTTCCAATGCTGATAATAGTCTGTCACCGCATACGACAACTCTGCTGGGACCTCTCCTCCACGGGTGATCAGCCAAAAGATAAGTTCAGGGTCTGGGTTACCAAAAACCCCCCCCTTCTTAGAGGCTTGTTCTGCAAGTTCCCACACGTCATAGAAGGGCCAATCGCCATCTTCATCCTTTACTTGGTATATATCGAAAAAGGCATCACTATCTCGCTCAGGAACTTCAGCCGCATAAGTAAGAACTTGGACGGTACGATCTTCATCATAAAGAGATAAGTTCGGGTTGTGTTGTTTCGCTTTGTGGTAGGTAGCAAGTGCGTTTTTGGGATCGGACATTTTGATGCTACCCGCGCGAAAAAACACCTTATCGAGATAGTATTCAAGGGCCTGTTGATGACCTTGCTCAGCGGCTTGCTGCAAATGGTAGACACTCTCTTCATCCGGTAAAATGTATTGGTAAGCAAGTCTAAAGTGCGCTTCGGCATTGCCGTGTTCAGCCGCCTGAGTAAACAAAGTCTGTGCTTGTTTTTTATCGCCTGCTTCATAGAGCTGCTGTGCTTTCGTCACGAAATCCAGCTCGGTTGAAACAGCGGAAAAAGCTATGCTGCAAGCCAAGATAATAGGAAGAAATTTGGTCATCATTGGTCCATCAATAACAAAATAAGCAGAGTGAATCCTCTTTCGAGTTTGGTATCAGCTCTATTATTAACACGCGAAAACGAAAAAAGGGATCGAATCGATCCCTTTTGGTTTATCTGATGTTCAGCGCTTAGCGATTACAGCTCAGCGTTGTGGTACACCTGCTGCACGTCATCACAGTCATCAAGAAGGTCTAAGAACTTCTGGAATTTCTCTGCATCTTCACCCGCAACTGGCGTGTGAGTTTGAGGTACGAAAGTGATCTCTTCTACATCAAGAGTCAGGTCTGGGAACGCACCGTTTAGAGCAGTCTTAGTTTTGAAGAACTCAGTGTGAGGAGCGAATACCGTAATGACACCATCTTCAAGTTCAACGTCTGTCACGTCTACGTCTTCCATCATCAGCGTCTCTAGGATGATTTCATCATCATCGCCTTTGAACTGGAATACTGCTTGGTGATCAAACATGTGTGAAACAGAACCTTCAACACCAATTTTCGCACCTGTTTTAACGAAACATTGGCGTACATCTTGGAAAGTACGGTTACCGTTGTCAGTTAGGCAATCAACGATGACGCTTGTGCCGCCAGGACCAAAGCCTTCGTAGCGTGCAGGGACGTAGTCTTCACCACCACCACCAGTCGCTTTATCAATCGCTTTGTCGATAACGTGTGCAGGAACTTGGTCTTTTTTCGCTTTTGCGATCAGGTGCTTAAGAGACAAGTTCATGTCTGGATCTGCACCGCCATTTTTCGCGCACATGTAAATTTCTTTACCGTATTTGGAATAAACTTTAATTTTTGCGCCAGCAGTTTTAGCCATTGAGGCTTTGCGCACTTCAAAACTTCTTCCCATCGGGATGTTCTCTCTAATTCAATTTAACGCGAAGGATTTTAGCAAAAAGCGAGCACATTTCAATTTCTCGCCTTGCAGAGAAAATGGTTACGTTACGCGACGCCCATTACTCGCTTATATTTAGCTACAGACTCTAGGAATGAAGCCTTTTCTTCTTCATCGGCAATTTTGGCTGCCTCCTGATCAATCTCATCAGGCACAGCTTTCGCTTCACGAAGCTTCCAAACTAAAAAAGAAGCTTGCTTATCAAGTTCAATCTTGTTTTTTTCGCTTGCGGGGAGAGTTGACAGGTTTATCGACATAGCAAAATTTAAATCTGTAAAAATATGGGGAGGGAATATACCACACCCAAAGCGAATGTAGCGAGGAATTGCAGTGGGAGTGAAGGGTTAGATCAAAAAACTCTCAAAAACAAAGGGTGGCTTTCCTGTGCCACCCTTAGGTAATCGCATATGTGTGTCACAACTAGTGCAAAATGCCTAGTTCCTTTGCCTCTTCGATAGTTAACCCACTCTCACGAATCTCTTTTAATGCTTCGATACGACGACGAGCTTCGGCAGATTTGGCACCCTTAGTCGGCTTTTGTGACTCTACTTCTTCCGTGAAGTCCCACTTGCCAGCAATTTTACTCATTTCATCATGGTCAATAGAATTAATGGACATAATAACCTCCGAACAAACCATGCTAGGGACAACTAATCTGTAGCAAAACCACTCGCCCCTTGTTAAGAATTTTAGCTCCATAATGTGATTGTGCTAATAGTTCAGAAACTCTTACTGTTTTTTGTATAAATAAGTTTTGCGCCGACGGTTTTAGCGCAGTACATTTAGAGGATTACCCCTACAAAAATGAAGGCGATCCGAGTCTCACTTTTAGCCTTGCTTGTTCCTCTTCTTCATATAGCTCTGCCTATAATCCGAGCGCTTTTTCGAGTCACTTCACCCTTTTTGCTTATCCTTCTTTTCTCTTACAAAATAAGTGTTAATGATAATCATTACCTTTTATGTTTTGAGTAAGATTATGAGTGAACTAGCTAAGGCGCATGCCTTTCATGCTGACCCGATCATCAAGATTCGGGATTTATGTATCGACTACATTACCGACACCGGCGACTTCAACGCAGTGAAGTCTGTCAGTTTTGACATAGGCAAAGGTGAAATATTTGGCCTTGCCGGCGAATCAGGCTGTGGTAAAAGCACCATCGCTTTTGCGATTAATCGTCTACATAAGCCACCTGCGTTTATCTCTGGCGGTGAAATTCATTTCGAGGGGCAAGACCTACTTAGGCTATCCGATAAAGATCTCGGTGCTATCCGCTGGAGCGAAATTGCCATGGTCTTTCAAAGTGCCATGAACTCACTTAATCCCGTGCTGCCAATTCAAGAGCAATTTGCCGATGTACTGCGCCACCATAGAGGCATGAGTGAGGAACAAGCCAAAGATCGCGCGGAAAAGCTACTTGATTTAGTCAATATTCCTCGTCAGCGACTCACTGAGTATCCTCACCAGTTCAGTGGTGGTATGAGACAGCGATTAGTCATCGCGATTGCTCTATCGCTCAATCCAAAGCTGATCATTATGGATGAGCCGACTACGGCGCTCGATGTGGTGGTCCAACGCGAAATATTGCAGCAAATCTATCAACTACGTGAAGAGTTTGGGTTCTCGGTTCTGTTTATTACTCACGATTTAGCTCTGATGAGCCAATTGTGCGACCGCATTGCCATCATGCGTCATGGCGAAATTGTCGAGGTTAATCAGTCTAAGCAAATTCGCAACAACCCTCAGCACCCATACACGCAAAAACTATGGGCCTCATTCCCGAACATTCACGGAGGTAAACATCAACAGCAAGGAGCCCTCGCATGAGCCAACCCATCATTCAACTTAACAATGTGGTTAAAGAGTTCACTATTGGCGGAGGATTTGCGTCTGTTGAGCGATTTAAAGCCCTGCAAGGGATAACCCTCAACTTGCATAAAGGCCGTACCTTAGCGCTGGTTGGGGAATCTGGCTGCGGTAAGAGTACTTGCGCACGCTTGATCACTAAGGTTTATCCAACCACCTCAGGCGAGATCCTGTTTAACGGTAAAAACATCGATGAAATCACCAGTAAGAAAGAGCTGCTAGATTATCGCAGCAAGGTGCAAATGGTGTTTCAAGACCCATTTGGCTCGTTAAATCCAACCCAAACCATTGAGCACCATTTAACTCGTCCACTTAAGATACACAAACAAGTGGCAAACAAAGCCGATATTCCCGCTAGGCTGAAGGAGCTGATCGAGTTAGTGGAACTCGCTCCTGATACATTAGACAAGTACCCACATGAACTAAGCGGTGGCCAAAGACAAAGGGTGAACCTGGCAAGAGCACTCGCGGTGGGCGCAGAGGTAATACTTGCTGATGAACCGACCTCTATGCTGGATGTCTCTATTCGTCTAGGTGTCCTCAACCTGATGCAACGAATGAAGAAAGAGCTCGGTATTGGCTTTTTGTACATTACCCACGACCTTGCGACCGCGCACTACATTGCCGAAGAAACGGCCGTTATGTATAAGGGGCAGATTGTTGAATGGGGTGATACTCAAGCGATCTTAACCGATCCGCAGCATCCATACACCAAGCTACTGATCTCTGCGGTCCCCGACCCCGATCTGCCATTTGGTCAATTAGTGGAAAATGAACCAAACTATTCTTTAGATGCCGATCAGATCCGTGAGCAAAGTGCGATTGTTAAAGAAGGGTTTGATCAAGTCGGACCAAATCACTTTGTAAAACATTGGGTTAAGGCAGCATGAGTCCATTAGATACGTGGGTAGAACAGATCGGGATCTGGTATCAACACCGAAAACATGATCAAGGTAATAATCTTGAATCATTGATCCTGTCGCCTCCAGAGCAAATTTGGGGGCCGTTAATTTCTGATCAACAGAGTAAAGCGATTGCCTGTTGGTTAGATGGTTGCCTGCGTATCTTTAATCATGCTCGTTACGACGCGCCTGATAAAGCGTACCAGTTTCTACAGCTGGCCTATAGCAAACTGCAAAATGTGGTTTCGAATCCGGCCAGTGAGCTAGAACTAAAAGATTGGTGTATGAAGCGCATGCAGCACCTGACAGTATTAAGCTTGGAGTTCTGCAATCAACAAAGTCATTGCAGCTGGCAGGAAGAATCTCATCAGTTGATCGATGCCCATGTTCAGTTTATGGCAGCCCATGCTTGGAATGAATCTCGGAACAATGATCAAGGAACTTCGATTGCTCCTCATTAACATCTGCCAGCCACCCAAATGCGCCCTCATATCGGTCTAAAATATGAGGGCACGGCTTGGGCCTTATAAGTTAGATATCAATATCCGCCACATACTTAAAGTCAGAAGTATTTAGGCATGTCCTATCTAAGCTACGCATATTCTCAGGCTCATTGATCGAACTAAGAATCAAATTTTTCAGGCAAGGTACCCCATCTTGGGCATCAGTCAAAATTCCATGAGAACCTTGATCGTAGGTCAAACTAAGCATGTTCGAGAATTTCTTAGCAGAAATATCAGCCAGTGCAGGTGGTGTAATACCGTCATTCGCACCATTGAGAATGAGTACGGGATAATCCACCTTCTCCATAGAAACGTAAGAGCTACTAGATACAGGCTCAACATTCATGGCTTGGCATGCTTCAAGTGTCAACCCATAATGAGTACTATTATCTATTGCTTTTTGTACATCCGCCCCCCACTTTGCTCGACTCTCATGATGGCTTGAATAGTACTTCTGTTTAACAGGTTCTTCAGAACAAATATTTGCCAACCCCATGGCAGCAAATTGGCTTGGATTGGTGGGGTCATAAGCCTTGGCCTTATGAGCAATCAATACGTCTAACCCAGATTCTATTTGTGCTTTGGTTAATTTCATTAATTCAACTGGGTTGAATGCACCATCTGCCGGTTTACTGTCATCGCGAAGCATACTTGTCGTGGTCAAGTAACTAACAAAAAAATCATGGTATTTCTCATCAATCTGAGCAAATTTTGTATTTAGGTCCGATTTAAATTTCGCTTCATCGCAGTACCCAGTGCTACGTGAGCACACTTCTAGAATCCTGTCTAGCGCTGCATAGTTTGACCAGGGCATATCCTTAATACCATTCATTTCGATAGGAAAAACACCGTCTAATACCATCATTTGAATTGCATTGGATGTCTGATACCCTGCATTAATCTGCTTTTGCTCTTCACGCGCCATTGTCATGGCTAGACGTGTTCCGTATGACACACCATAAAGCTTCCACCCACCCTCTATTTCTTTAACTTCAGAGAGCTTCTTCTCTAGCAATAGTAAGTCTAACGCATTGTTTACATTTGTATATTGGTTCAAATTCACGCCATCGTTGACATGTTTGTCCTTGCAATCTTTAATCTGTTGAGCGGTACCAGAATCTTCAAATTCGCAACTCAAAGAGGGAGTGGAATACCCGGTACCGCGTTGATCGACAAAGTAAATGTCATGGTTGGCCGATAGAACGGAAAAACCATTATTACTATATTGAGCCCTATCAATGGACATGCCGCCCGGCCCACCATTGAGGTACAAAAATGCACCTTTCTTTGGGCCCTGAGAAAGGGTTTTGGCAACTGCAACTTTAATTTTTTTACCTTCAGGTTGCGTATAGTCTTCCGGCACCTCTAGAAGCCAGCAACTATCAACGGTATTTGGCTGAACATAGTTCTTGCCAACCAATTGCAGCTGATTACATTGTACCGTCTGCAGTTGAGCCGACACATTTGATAGCGTTGATAAGTTCACTAGGCTATTACTGGTTACTGGTGGAGTACTTCCTCCATCGCCGCCCCCACATCCAGCTAGCGCTGTCGCAATCGTTAGTACTGCTACTTTTCTATTCATTTACGAAACATCTCCACCAAAAAATAATTAGCGGAGCGTACTATCGATTTTCACAATAAAACATGAAAGGAATGGTCTTGATAATTGCGCCTTTTTTCTTTTAAGAAGCGACAAAAGGATTGCTGGAAATAAAGACGGAACGATGATCAAGGGTAACTACCTTGATCATCGTTGCGGAATGAGTATGTAGTTCACTGAATTTTAGGCAAAAAAAAAGCGAGCTCGGAGAACTCGCAAAATATTCAGAATGAATGTAACAATATGAGCCAATCTATCAGGGATAATCCTATCCCTCATTCATCAGAAAGGACAAAAGGTTGTCTATTCGGGATAGATATTATCCAACCGCCACCCGGCCTATGTCAGTTCATTGTCAGGGGAATGTAGTAGCTTTGTTTTATGGTGCGAAAAATGTTACGAGTTGTATATCAAAGTTAGTAAACGCAAAAAAGCCAGCGATTAAGATGCTGGCTTTAGTAGATTGAATCTTGTCTTGTGTTACACAGCCACCTCGTCGAGGGCTCTGAAAACACTTTCATCTAGATGCCCTTCAAAAACTTGTTTACACACCTTACGACGCACAGCTAGGCCTGCAATCAAGCGTTCGATAGACAAATGCTTATTCTCACTTTGGCTATTATAAAGTTCAACCATCTTACTCAACGTCTCATAGGGAATAGCTTGGTCACCGACACGTAAGTAATCTAGCTTGTCAATCAACTCCAGACACTCTTCTTGGATTGAGCTATGGGAATGCCCTGTCATAGCAGCTAAAGCCGATATAGAGCGTTCTAGAGCCTCTGAAGAGGTATATTTAGATAGAGTAATGGTGATCTCATCGGCATTGATCTCTACTAGGTGCTTGCGCTGTTTAACTCGGCGTCCAAGTTTGCCACGTGGCGCGCGCTCTTTGCGCTGGATGGGTTCAAACTCACCATCAATAATTTGTGACATCTCTTCGAGTTGCTGCTTCGACACCATTTCATTACGAAGCGGGTTCGGAAGCGTCGGTGCCATATTACGCTTGCCCGCATTGGTGGTACGTGCTCGCGAGTAACGCAGCACTTCTTCCGCATCACACTTAATATCAAACTGATAGTCTTTCACTTTGCCATTCTCGATCATGGTAGAGATCGTTAAGTGATAACCCCAAAGATTAACCAAGAATAGATCTTCTGTGCCCTTCTCTTCTGAGAGCTTTTTCAGCTCACGGATCAGATCCATCGAAAAACGACGCCATTCGATATTTCGCGCCAACTTTTGGTTCAGCTCACTCAATAGCATGGTATCCGCGTGACGGCGCGACATACGGGTACGAAAGTAACTGTACAACTGAAATACCAAGGTATGTTGTTTTAAAATTTCCGGTGGAAACAAGAAGAAATAGTCGCGTGTCAGTAGCTCATCATAAAACGATGGTTCCCAAACAAGGATGTATAGGTTCGGTTTAATGCGTATTTCGCCGTCAGCGCCCTCTGTAGGCGCTTCTTCCGATGCAGTGATGGTACGGGCCAAAAATCTAAAACGATCGCTCTTGAAGCCTTCTGGCATATTTTCACTTAACCAACGACCTGTTAGCTCATGTAACTGAAAATCCGTAAACTCGATCCGGTCAATACTATCGCGAATAGAGTCTCGTGCTGGCCCACTATCCTTTTTACCACGCAGAGAAAGAATATCGGTAATGTACAATGGCGTTTTATTTGGTACATGAGTCCCATCAAGCTGGTACTGATGCTGGTGGTGCTCATGGTACTGAACCGTCAGAGTGAACAACGCAAACAAGGTCATCAGATCGTCCACCGTCATAATATTTTTTGACGATCGTGTCTCGATCACAGCGCGAGTTCCAGAGATCGAAACCATGCTTTTCTGATAACTTTTACGAGTGCGTGGTGGCGCAAGTGCTTGATCTATAATACCTGCCCAGTTGGTTGGTGAAACAACAAACTGATCAGCTTCATCTTTCATCGCTGGTGGTGTATTAAGCCCATGCTCGTTTAATAATCGTTTATTAACTTGAGTTTGCGCCAGAGCTTTTGAGCGTTTCTGTTTCTCGGTTTGTTTGACGGACTCTGTAACCAGACTCGTTGCACCTAAAACGGAGATTAGCTGATTGGGGTTCACGAAACGGTGCAGCATGGTTTTCCCAGCCAGACCTTCTTCAAATCGAACAGGAACCTGTTGAAATAACCCAATATTGACGGCTGCGCGTAACCTTTGCTGGATAGCTGCGCGGGTTACTTGACCATCAGTGGCATCAATCAGTTCAGTTGTAGAAACTAATCCATCTTTGCTGCTAAAACCTCTTAAGGAGATGAGATTAAGAAGTTCGACGATACTTTTCGTAACGCCTTTGAAGTGTTGGTACTGTTCTATCCAATTAACAGCAACTTCAGATACTTCAAATAAGTGTCCATCTTTGTGGCTTCTTGGCGCTTTTATCAGTAGTTTTTCGTCTGAGCTCATTATTAGATCCGTGTCACACTAGCCGTAATATCGCTATAGTTCCGAAAGAATAAAGAAAAAAAGATCATAAATAAAGAAAAAATTATTGCTTTTAAATAACTGATCTTTTTGATTAATCTGATCTTAATTGATTATATGATCTATTGATCTGAGCACTAACTTGCCCGTAACTTATTGTAATTAAATGTGTTTTAAAAAATGACTTAGAAAGCATGATCATGGATTGTCCGAAAGCATGATCAGTAAGTGTTTGAAAGCATGATCAAATATTATTAGAACGATGATCATCATTGGTTCGAATCAATGATCAATATGATTATGAAAGCATGATCATCATCCCTACACACTTTATCCACAGCCAGAAGAATAACTATTTAGTTCCAATGGGGAAATCCTCTTTTTCTCCCGCTTACTTTTACGAAACGATGATCAAGGTGAGCGAGATTGTGAGCCTGATTGAACGCTATTTATACGATATCGTTAGTTGAACAACAATCTACATCGCTAAGTCTCATTCATCTACTGATAAATAGTTTTCTGAAAGCATGATCAAGAAATCTGCGCTGTATTTGTTATTGTTTCACTTGTCATTCAACAATCCGCTAGTGCTGGGCTTAATTGAGTCCTAACTCTTACTTCATCTGTATTTCTCCGTAAGTTGACGCTATTTTTTCATGCTTCCGAGCTTCTATTACACTTGATCATTGTTCCGTAATTTGATCATTCCAATGGGATCACTAGTGAGTACATTTTCTGCTTCGATTATCCTTGATCATCGTTCCTAATTGGTCGCAAATCCCTGAAAGCATGATCACCAAGGCTTCCTTGATCATTGTTCCTATACCTTTGTATACCTCAATAGGCGTTCGCATACTCGTTTATATATTTTTGCTCGAATACTTGTTTCTGTTTACTGAACCTAAGTCAAAAATGCATGCTCCGTAAATTGGGGTTGATTCTTAATCGTTCCGATGAAATTTTTTGTAAAAATAATTATCTGTTATGTTTACAATGTAAATAGGTGACACTGTAATACTTTTAATCTGTCGTCTTGTTGAGGCGTAGTTTATACATTTATATAACTGGGGACTGACCCATTATTGCTCAATGGCATTAAAATTTATGTCGAAATTCTATTTAATGTGATTTAAATCTATAATTGAACGTTCACCTTTTTATTGTCTGTTGTGGGTAATGCTGTACAATGGACTTCAGGTCATTAATAACGGAATTTGGCAAATGAAACGAGAACATACGATTGATAGTCTCATTCAGCTAGCGGAAAAAACTGCTCAGGTTCAGGCTGATCGTATCGAAATTGTATTGGAAGAACGCAGCGACGAACATTTTCCACCAATGTCGAAGGCATTGATGGAAACTCGTTCTGGTTTAACCCGACGTAAACTAGACGATGCAATCAATAAGCTTGAAGAGTCTGGCCATCAATTTACTAAGAATAATGCCAACCATTATTCAATTTCATTGCAAGAAGCGCATATGTTGATGGATGCTGCTGGTATTCCAAACTTCCATGAACGTAAGAATAACAGTGAAAACAAACCTTGGATCATCAATGTGCAGAACCAAAAGGGTGGTACTGGCAAATCGATGACTGCGGTTCACCTTGCTGCTTGCTTAGCATTGAATCTAGATAAACGTTACCGAATTTGCCTTATAGATTTGGATCCACAGGGCTCTTTGCGTCTGTTTTTAAATCCTCAGATTAGCTTAAATGACCACGACAATATCTACTCTGCGGTCGATGTTATGCTTGATAATGTCCCAGAGGGAGTTGATGTAGATAACGAGTTCTTACACAGAAATGTGCTGCTACCTACTCAATATCCGAATCTAAAAACAGTATCTGCTTTCCCTGAAGATGCAATGTTTAACGCAGAAGCGTGGCAGCATCTTTCTCAGAATCAATCACTTGATATCGTTAAGCTACTAAAAGAAAAGCTGATCGATAAGATTGCTGATGATTTTGATGTAATCATGATTGATACTGGCCCTCACGTTGACCCTTTAGTGTGGAACGCCATGTATGCATCAAATGCACTGCTTATTCCATGCGCGGCAAAACGTTTAGACTGGGCATCGACGGTTAACTTCTTCCAGCATCTTCCTACTGTGTACGAGATGTTCCCAGAAGATTGGCAAGGCCTAGAATTTGTAAGGCTGATGCCGACAATGTTTGAAGACGACAACAAGAAGCAAGTCGCGGTACTAACAGAAATGAATTACTTGCTCGGCGATCAAGTAACCATGGCAACGATTCCACGTAGCCGTGCATTTGAAACTTGTGCAGATACTTACAGTACCGTGTTTGACTTAACGACGGGTGATTTTGAAGGGGGTAAGAAAACCCTTGCTACTGCGCAAGATGCAGTACAAAAAAGCGCGTTAGAGCTTGAACGCGTTCTACATAGTCATTGGTCATCATTAAATCAGGGGTAAGTAAAAAATGGCAATCAAAACTTCAGATTTAAACGCAAGATTGTTTGGCAAGGCGAATAAGCGCCATGTCACTACACCGCAAGAGGCTCAGCAAGCAGCGAAAGAGCAGGCTCAGGTTATCGAACTTGCTGTCGCCGGTGAAGAGAAAGTTCAATTTGAACTCGTGCGTATTCCAGCACAACAGATTGCAGAAGAAACCGTTGTGTTTGCAGAAAACGCCCGCGAGCAATCTTTTTTAAACGAACATGCATTATCCGATGTCTTAATCACGCTAAAAGAACGTGGTCAACAGTATCCTGCGGTCGGGCGTAAACGCGAAGATGGCAAAATCGAGGTTCTCGATGGTAGCCGCCGCCGTATGTCATGTACTCTTGCCGACAAAGAGTTCTTGATTTATGTCGGTGAGAATATAAGCACTGAACACGCTAAGTTCTTATCTGATGTGGCTAATGCTCACAAACCTTTATCTTTGTACGAGAAGGGCAGAGAGATGCTAGCCAAGTTGGAAAGCGGTGACGCTGAAGACCAAAAAGCACTAGCTAAAATGTTCCAGTGCAGTGAAGCTCTCGTGAGTGGAGCGCTGAAAGCCGCAGACTTACCCCTTGAGCTGCTACAAGCGTATCCAAATGTGGCTGAACTTGGTCGCCCAACTATCGTTAAACTGCACAAGCAATTTAATGGCTTAGAGTCTGAAAAACAGGGGAAGCTTCTTGATAAGTGCACCTCAGATAAAGGCTTTGTGTGGCAACGAACTCAGTCTCAAGGTGTAGCTCGAATTACTAAAGAAGTGACAGAGGCGATTGAAACTTGGATCGAAGAGTTATCACCAAGTAAAAAGTCTGCTCCGGCGAAAACCGAGTTAGTTAAAGGGCGAGCGAGCTATACCCGTAAAGGGAATAGCCTAACGTTAAACCTGAAAAAAGTAGATGATGTTCTTATGCAAGAGCTGTTAGACCTAGTTGAGAAAAAGCTAAACTAACAGATACCATAATCGTATTAAGCCGCTATTTGCGGCTTTTTTTGTGCCATAATGGTGGCTAATTGCAACCTTTAGAATTTTCCTTAACTCATGACCGCAATCACAGACCACTTTTCTCAACTGCTAGAAGCTTCTGCTAAGTCTAATCATCGTTATGGCGTTGTCTTAAAAGGCAGTGAACGCTGGCAACAGCAAAGCCTGCAAGCGGTTTATAGTTTGGTGCCAAGTGAGGATATCTTCTTGCTAGGTGGTGTGAGCGACCCAAAAATAGCAAAAAGTGTTGGCTTTAAAAAAGGTCAGCAGTTACTTGGTCAAGAATGCAAGCTATTGTGTTGCGACTTTCGTGATGGCTTCGATGCCAATAGTTTTACCGCGGCAACTGGCTGTGTCCGAGGGGGAGGCTTGGTTGTTATTTTGCCTGAGAATCAGACTCAGCCAACACTTGACCAAGTATGGTTGAATGCGGCATTGCAACAACTCATCGTAATTGAAGAAGATCATCCACTGTTGATACCCGACGTAGGAGAAACACGATCGAGACTGCGCTTTGAGCAGCAAAACCAAGCAGTAGAGAAAATTCTAAAAGTTGTCGAAGGCCACAGAAAGCGACCTCTTGTGATGACTGCAGATCGCGGCAGGGGGAAGAGCAGTGCACTTGGTATTGCTGCTGCGCACATTTTGCAGCAACGTACCATCCATATCATAGTGACTGCTCCGAGTCTGACGACGGTTCAGCCTGTTTTTGAACATGCTCAGCGTTTGTTGCCACAAGCTCATGCAGAGAAAGGGCGCTTGCAGTATAAACAATCGATACTTGAGTTTGTGGCACCGGATGAATTGCTTCGTAGCCAACGTCAGAGCGATTGTCTGTTTGTGGATGAAGCTTCGGCGATTCCTATTCCTATGCTGCAAGAAATGGTTGAGGTTCATCATCGTGCCGTCTTCTCAACGACTATTCATGGCTATGAAGGATGTGGACGAGGTTTTACCGTTAAATTTCGATCTTGGTTAACAATGCACCGCCCAGGGACTCGTTTTTTTCACCTTGATCAACCTATTCGTTGGAATGAGGGGGACCCACTCGAGCAATGGCTGTTTGAATCATTTTTGCTAGATGCTGAATTGCCTGATTGGAAAGCTGGCCAGTTAATAGGCCAACTGATTCAGCTTGAGAAGGACAGACTGGTCGCTGAACCTGAGATTTTGCGCTCTTGCTTTGCTCTACTTGTGAATGCTCATTACCAGACATCACCAAATGATTTAATGTTATTACTTAGTGACGACGCCATTCAGTTACACGCCATTTTGGAACAGGGTGTGTGTCTTGCTTGTATGTTAACCGTTGCTGAAGGAAAGTTAGAGAGTGACTTAGTCGAACAGATTCAGCTTGGTCGGCGACGCCCTAAAGGGAATTTGGTTCCCGCGTTAATTGCCAATCAACTTGGAATTGAACAGGCAGCTAAGCAGGCCAGTTTAAGAATTATGCGAATTGCGGTTCACCCAACGTTACAGAGAAAGCACATTGGCAGTGAAATGGTCCAGCAACTGATCGAGCGCTCTGATTATGATTTTTACTCCACCAGCTTTGGCGCAACAAGCGAACTGGTTCATTTTTGGCGTCATTGTGGATTTACTCCAGTTAAATTGGGGACTCTACGGGAGCAAGCGAGTGGCACACACTCACTGGTCATGATCTATGGTGACGTAGAATGGAAGACATCGATTGAACGAAGTTATTCTCTTGTTACTCAGTATGCACTGGGAGAAACATTTAGCGAACTTGAGATTGAACTTGTCCGTAGTTTAATCCTAAATAGTAATGCTTCCGTTACCGAGTCTGGTGTTCAGCCGCTCATTTTGAGCTACAGCCAAGGAGGTGCGAGTTTCGATAGCGTTGCTCCATTCCTAGATCTTTGGTGGAAGAGTTCGCCTGCTCTACTTCACAGCGCAACAGATTTGTTTATAAGAAAAGTCGTGCAACGGTGGAGTTGGGATGAGTGCAGTAATTCTTTTGGTTACACTGGACGAAAACAAGTAGAGCAGGCTTTTAGAGATCAAACGCGTGCTATGTTATTGAGTTCGACTTCCTAGCAACAAATTTACACTGTAAAAACGCTCAAAACTTGAAAGTTTAGGAACAATTTACAGTGTAAAGTCCAAATCCCTTGCTTGAACATACGGAATTGATTTCGAAGCAATTATTGAAACTCGCAGAAGTATCCCATTTTTTTTCTGATATGAAACGTAATGTAATCCTTTCATATCTAAAGACAATTAAACTTTACACCAATTTTATTCTCAGTAACTCATCCATATTCTGTATATCAGCAACTTGCGAATTAATGATTCCTTCCTACACTCATTGTTAAGCAACATGCTTAATATCGGCTAGGAATAATAATATTAGTAAAGGTTGAAAACATGGAGTGTTTATTACCTGAGTCGTTGGATATTTCAACGGTTCTCGACTCTGCATCCCAGTACAAATCATGGCTTGCACAACACGAACAGCTCAAAATTGATGCGTCCCACGTTGGTCGCGTCGATGCAGCTGGTATTCAGGCGCTTGCCTCATTATTCCATTCTGCCAGATCCAATCAGATAACGATTCAATTAGTGCGACCGACGCCGTCACTGGTCGAAGGCATTATTACGCTTGGTCTGGATGGACAGTTTGATATAAACACAGAAGTTGGAGAAGGGTAATATGACTAAAATTCTAGCTGTGGATGACTCCGTTTCGATACGTCAGATGGTCAGTCATACTTTGCGCGATGCTGGCTATGACGTAGAAACGGCCAATGATGGACGTGATGCGTTGAGCAAAGTCAGCTCCTCGAAATTTGATGTAGTGATATCGGATGTCAATATGCCAAATATGGGGGGCTTTGAGCTTGTCAAAGCATTGCGTGAAAAACCGCAATACAAATTTATCCCGATTCTGATGTTAACCACTGAAACCAGTACAGATAAAAAGCAGCAAGGAAAGTCGGTCGGTGCGACCGGATGGTTAGTGAAGCCGTTTAATCCAGATACGCTATTAAAAACACTAAAACGCGTAATTTAAACGAGCACAAATTCTCACAGAAACGTCATTTGGTGAGGCTACAATATGGCTTTAGACATGGAACAGCTGCGCAAGATGTTTTACGAAGAGTGTCGTGAAAATCTTGAGGTGCTAGAAGATGTACTGCTTAACTTAGATCCATCACATGTAGAAGATGAATCGATCAATACAATATTTCGTGCCGCTCACTCAATTAAGGGGGGAGCCGGCACCTTCAATTTGATCGATATCAGCGAATTCACTCATAACGTTGAAGCTTACCTAGATCTAGTGCGTAACAATGAACGTGTTTTAACGGCAGAAACCATCGATTTATTGCTCAAAAGTGGCGATTGCATACACAGCATGCTTGAAGGACATGAGCAGGGTAGTGAAGTAAATGAACCGCTAAAGCAAGAGGTCGGAGACAAGCTCAGTGCATTATTAGGTGATGAACCAAACAGTGAATATGTCTCTATTGAATCTGAATCAAACTCGCCATCCAATCAAACATCTGTAGATCAAGCGTGGTGTATCCAGTTTTCTCCGTATCCTGAAATGTTTTTTAGTGGCAACGACCCACTACGCATCTTACGTGAACTTAAGGATTTGGATGAATCTTGTCAGATTGTTGCAGATACGACCAAGCTGCCTGATATAGATGATATCGAAGCTGAACTGTGTTTTTTAGCATGGACAACAACCCTTGATGGCAGTGTCGAAGAAGCGTTAATTCGAGAGGTGTTTGAGTGGGTTGAAGATGAATGTGACCTGAAGATAGAAAGGGCACAAGCAGATCTCTCGGCTTCTCAAGAAAACGAAAGCTCCGAGCCTACTTCAACGCAAGCAGAGATACAGGCTCTTGAGAACAGCTCGCCACCTCCAACTTCTACTGAAGAGACGAAAGAGCAAGAGCCCAAGGCGACTAAGGTTGCCAAATCAGATACCAGCGTCAGTTCCATTCGAGTCGACATAGACAAAGTTGATAGTTTGATTAACCTCGTCGGCGAGTTGGTCATTACACAGTCCATGCTGACTGAAATTGGTAATGATTTCACCATCGAGAAGTTGGAAAAGCTCAAAACGGGTCTAGATCAGCTACTGCAAAACAGCAAAGATCTACAAGAAAACGTACTCAATATTCGTATGTTGCCGATGAGTTTCGCCTTTAGTCGATTCCCTCGTTTAGTCCGTGACTTATCTGGGCGCTTGGAAAAGCAAGTTGATCTACAAATCAAAGGTGAACAAACAGAGCTGGATAAAACAGTGTTGGAGCGCATTGTTGACCCTCTCGTTCACTTAGTCAGAAATGGCATCGATCATGGCATAGAGCAACCTGAACAACGCCTTGCAGCTGGTAAGAGTGAAGTTGGGACAATAGAGCTTAATGCTTATCACCAAGGTGGCTCAATAGTCATTGAAATAAACGATGATGGCGCAGGATTAAATTGTGACAAGCTATGGAACAAAGCTCTAGAAAAAGGAGTGCTTGCACAGGACTCTCGTCGAGAAGAGTATTCTGACAAGCAAATCATGAACCTTATTTTTGCCCCCGGTTTCTCTACCGCAGAAGAAGTCTCAGACATCTCTGGTCGAGGGGTAGGTATGGATGTGGTGAGAAGAAATATTGAGGAGCTTGGTGGTCATATCGAAGTGGAATCTGAGCTGGGTAGGGGAAGCAGCTTTACTATCAGTTTGCCTTTAACCCTAGCCATTCTGGACGGCCAATTGGTGCGAGTCGGAAGGGAGGTTTATGTCATCCCGCTGCTAACCATTGTGGAGTCTATCCAAATTGATCCGAACTGTATAAAGCTCGCGTCTGGAGGCATTGAACTCTACCGCCTACGGGAAGAGAACATACCAATACTTCGCCTTCAAGATGAACTAGAAATGGGAAGTAGCGATGGGCTGGATAATGGCATCCTTTGTTTCGTTGAAGGGGCCGGTAATCGAGTGGGTTTGTTGCTAAATGAGTTGCTTGATCAGCAGCAAGTTGTCATCAAGAGCCTTGAGTCCAATTACAGTAAAGTCGCTGGGATTTCTGGAGCAACGATATTAGGTGACGGTTCTGTTTCGCTCATTTTAGATATTCAGGGACTTATTACGAACTTCTTAAAACGAACGTCTGAAACGACTCACAAAGGCGTGGCGGCCTAAGGAGCAAACATGGATACAGTGACGAGTGACATCACCAATGTCAATGATATCTCGGGAGCGGCTAAGCAGAATATTGAGGCTCAGACTGCGGCGATGCTGGAAAATGTCAGTGGCGAAGTGAGCGAGAGCGCTGATTTTCTGAGCTTCAAACTCGACCATGAGCTGTATGGTGTAGAAATTAAAGATGTCGAAGAGATCCGTGTCTGGGAGAGACCAACGCCTATACCTAGAGCACCGAAGTTTGTGCGTGGTGTGATTAACTTGCGGGGTATGATTGTGCCCGTCATTGATTTAAGACTGCGTTTTTCAATTGGCACTAATGACTATCGTCCTACTACCGTGGTTATTGTGCTGCGATACAGTGACGATGAGCAAGAGCGTTTGATGGGTCTGGTTGTCGATGCGGTCAGTGATGTGGTTAGCCAGGGAAGTAATGAGCTTTACCCTGCGGTGGGAGAGTCTCTTGTTACACCATACCTCCAAGGCTTGATTAATGTCGGAGATCATGTGATGTCGCTACTTGATACTGAAGAACTGCTCAATATCGACCGAATTCTGAGGGCTGATAGATGATTATGACCGAAGAGTTTCTTAGCTTCGTTCTTGAGGGAGAAGAGTACGGAGTGCCTATTTTAGATGTCCGCGAGGTTCGAGGGTGGAGCGCTGTAAGGCAAGTCCCTAATTCTCCTAACTATATGAAAGGTGTACTAGAGATTCGAGGGGAATACGTACCTATTGTCGATCTCCGTATGCGTTTTGACTTGTCGCCAGCCGAAATCAGTTCTACGACAGTCGTGATTGTTCTTAACGACTCACATAAACACCCGCTTGGCATCATTGTTGATGGAGTTTCAGAGGTCTACCCGCTGACCGAAGAGGAAATCAAACCGTCGCCCCATGTCTCGACAAGTGTTGATCATAGCTACGTGCGTGGTATCGCATCTGTTAATAACGGTCACTTAATACTTATTCACATGGAAGCTCTTTTTGATGTTGCTGAGCTTCCGGTACCCAACCAAGAGGAAGAGAGTTGGGCCTAATACCAATGTAAGTCAAGTCGTGTCTATTTATATTGGTGAAATACGTCAGAAGAAGCAACCAGTGAGGGATAACTCATGGCATTTTGGAATAGGAAAACAGTACCTGCTGCTCAGTTTGAAGCACCAACGCAGGATACGCTAACAGAAGATTTTGAACCTGAACAAGAACAAGGTGTAACCACAGAGCAGTTGTTTTCAGCATTGAATGCTGCTCAAACCGCGTTAATGATGATCGATCGCGATTTTAAGATAACGTACCTAAACCGGAAGTCAGTAGATCTTCTCAAAACTCATGAGGCCTTATTCCAGTCTATTTGGCCTAACTTCCATGCCACGGAAGAGTTCCTTCTTGGCTATTGTATCGACTTATTCCATTCTAACCCTAGCCATCAGCGTCAAATGCTTTCCAACCCTTCAAACTTGCCTTACACCACGACAATTACGGTCAAAGATGTCCTAATTGAGCTTAATGTTGGGGCCATCATTGATGCTCAAGGTAATTATGTGGGTAATACACTGGAATGGTCTGACGTCACAGCAAGAGTCAAACAAAACAATGAAATATCGCGCTTGCAAGCAGCTGTTAATCAAGCTCAAACCGCTATGGTGATGATTGATAGAGATCTAACTATTACCTACGCCAACCAAGAAACCATCAGCTTATTTAAAAAGCATGAAGCGACCATGCGATCCGTGTGGTCTGGGTTTACAGCAAGTGAAGAGTGGTTATTGGGGCGTTGCATCGACGAGTTCCATCGCAACCCTGCTCATCAAAGACAATTACTGGCAGATCCAAGTAACCTGCCATACAGCACAGACATTGCCATTGCCGACATCAAGATCGAGCTTAATGTCGCCGCGATCAACGACGCTCAAGGTAACTACATTGGTAACACGCTTGAATGGCGGGACGTTACAGAGGAGCGTGCAAAAGAAGAAGAAATTGGACGACTTGCTTCCGCCGTTTCCGGTATGACAACAAATCTAATGATGGCCAACAAAGATGGCATTATCACCTATCTAAATCCTGCTTTACAAACACTACTCAGCAGCAGAGAAAGCGACCTTAGAAAGGTGCTGACAGGATTCGATGCGAGTAACCTAGTTGGAAAAAACATTGATATCTTCCACAAGAATCCAGGGCACCAGCGTAGCATTATTAGTAATCCTGATCGCTTGCCATTTTCATCCAATATCGCGGTTGGCGGTCTGGAGTTTAACCTCACCTGTATCGCCATGCGCGACGGCGAGGGGAATTATATTGGGCCTGCCTTACAATGGATTGATATAACCGAGCAACAAGATGGGCAGCGACAAGTAGAGTCCTTGATTCAAAAAGCCATTGCTGGTGATTTAAACGAACGTATTGACACCAGTGTTTACAACGGCTTTATGAAGGAACTTGGAGATGGAATCAATAGTTTACTCGATACTATGGTTGCACCAATTGGTCAGTGCATTGATGTTATGAGTCAGGTGGCAGATGGTAATCTCAATACCAACATGTCTGAAGATAACACCGGAGAGTTTGCTCGGCTGTCTAATGCGGTCAATACTTCAATTCTCAATATTCGGAATATGGTCGACAAGATCACCCAATCTTCTGCCCGCGTGGCAACAGCTTCGACTGAGATTGCTGAAGGTAATAATGACTTGAGCCAACGTGTTGAAGCGCAGGCGTCTAATCTAGAAGAGACCGCGGCGAGTATGGAACAAATGACGGCAACGGTACGCCAAAATGCTGACAACGCCAAAGGTGCGAATGAACTCTCTGATGATGCCGCGAAAAAAGCCAGTAAAGGGGGAGAGGTCGTTGGACAAGCGGTATCTGCGATGTCTGAAATTAATACTGCGAGTAAAAAAATTGCTGACATTATCGGTGTCATTGATGAGATCGCCTTCCAAACCAACCTACTAGCTCTGAACGCCGCAGTAGAGGCCGCTCGCGCAGGTGAGCAAGGTAGAGGTTTTGCTGTGGTCGCAGGTGAGGTGCGCAATTTGGCGCAGCGCAGTGCCGCAGCAGCGAAAGAAATCAAAGGATTGATCAACGATAGTGTCGAGAAAGTGGATGAAGGCTCTCGTTTAGTCGACGAATCTGGCGAAACACTCAACGAAATAGTAGCAGCGGTACAAAAGGTGACAGAGCTTATCGCGCAAATTGCTTCTTCTAGCCTTGAGCAGTCAACAGGTATTGATGAAATTAATCGCGCAATTAGCACCATGGATGAGATGACCCAGCAAAATGCCTCACTGGTTGAAGAAACCTCCGCAGCGAGTCAATCACTGAAAGATGAAGGTAAAGAGTTACTGCATCTGATGAACTTCTTTGCGACGGACAGCAATGTGACGACATTTGAATCAAAGCCGTCTGAGAGGGCAAGCCGAGAGACCAACATTCGAGATATTCGAACACCTAAGGTCGCCAATTCTAGCTTTAAGCTTGAAGAGGATGGAGACGAATGGGAAGAGTTCTAGTTCAAACTGAGAGAGCAATGCCAGCGGCAGATGAATTTGAACTTACTGACAAAGATTTCAAGTTTATTCAGTGGTTTATGCATAAGAACGTTGGCATATTCTTCTCAGATAGAAAGCGAACCATGGTATATGGCAGAGTCAGTCGACAACTTAGACGGCTCGGTTTGAAGCGTTTTAGTGAGTATCGTCCGATCATTGAACAAGATCCGGCCGAGCAAATGACGTTTATCAACAGCTTGACCACCAATAAAACTCAGTTCTTTCGTGAATTCCATCACTTTGAATTTATAGAGAAGGTCTTGATTAAAGAGTGGCGAGAGCGAGGGATAAAAAACCTCAAACTATGGTCTGCTGGATGTTCTACGGGCGAAGAACCTTACAGCCTGATTTCATCTTTGCATTGGGCGAATGCCCTTAGCTATTTTGAAGATGTCAGGATCACAGCTACAGATTTAGATACGAAAGTATTAACCCATGCGCAGAGTGGCTTGTATAGCGATGAGGCTATAGCGAGTATTCCTAAGCAATACCTTAAGCCCTGTTTTGTCAGAGGTTCCGGTCAGTATCAAGGCAAAATTAAATGTAAAGCAGGTTTACAAAAACTTATTCACTTTCGACGCCTGAACTTATTAGATAAGTGGGATTTTGAACACAAGTTCGACCTCATCTCATGTCGTAATGTGATGATTTATTTTGATAGGCAAACTCAAGAAAAGTTGCTCAAACGTTTTCACCACCAATTGAAACCTAATGGGGTACTTTTTATCGGTCATTCAGAGGGTGTACCAGCAGACTTAGATATCTTTCATCATCTAGGGCACACCATTTACGTTAAGAAATAGGCACGCACCATGAACTGGGCAAGAACCGATACACCTAAGTACGAAAACAGTCACTTTAATCGCTTTTATCATCCGTCCAAAGGGAAGCATATCGTGAAGGTGCTACCTGGTGGTGTGTACTGTAGCCAAAAAAAGGATGAAATCATCGCGACAGGCTTGGGATCATGTATTGCTGCTTGTATATGGGATCTCGAAGCGCAAGTTGGTGGGATGAATCATTTCTTGCTGCCATTTGATAACAAGTCACAGCTAAAAACATGGAAACCAGAAGAGGTGGTGTCAACAGCCTCTCGCTATGGCAGTTATGCGATGGAGATGTTGATCAACGCTTTAATTGAGAGAGGTGCCCGACGCGCCGCTCTGCAAGTAAAGCTGTTTGGTGGTGCGCAGATGTTAGGACTCAACAGTATGGTTGGAGGCAAGAACATTGCCTTTATTCTTAATTATGTCGAACAAGAAGGGCTTGATGTTATTGCTCAAGATCTCGGAGGGTTAGAACCGCGAAAAGTGTTATTTGATCCGATTAGTGGTAAAGCCTGGCTTAAACGCATTCCATTTACCGAAGTTCACAACCTCCAGCATCAAGAAGAAAAATATGCCAGTCAATTGGATAAAGAAAGTCATCGTCCACATGACGATGATGTGGAGCTGTTCTAATGAAAAAAATAAAAGTACTCATTGTTGACGACTCCCCCGTTTTTAGAGCGCTGCTGTCACAGTTGATCAACTCTGATCCCGATCTGAAAGTAGTGGCGATGGCGGAAGATCCTTTTCAGGCGAGAGAACTCATCAAGCAGCATAACCCTGATGTGATTACGCTCGATATTGAGATGCCGAAAATGAATGGCGTTAAGTTTTTGAAAAACATAATGCGATTGCGTCCGATGCCTGTTGTGATGATCTCTACTTTAACTCAGCATGGTGCCGAAGCGACGCTCACTGCTCTAGAGCTAGGTGCGGTTGACTATTTTCCTAAGCCTGCCGTGGAAAGCACCGCAGAGATGGTCAACTACAAGCAACTGGTTAATGACAAAATCAAGATGGCGGCGGGAGCGAACGTAGCCAACAAATCACCAGTACAGCTGGAAGTTGAACATGTTATCTCACCATCAAAGGGTCATCATAAAGTAGAGGTCATAGCAATAGGTGCCTCAACTGGGGGAACAGAAGCCGTTAAACAGGTGCTTAGTGCACTGCCCGCAGGGCTACCACCGATTATTATCACCCAGCATATCAGCGCTATGTTCTCTGCGTCATTTGCCGCAAGATTAAACGACAGTAGCAAAATCGATGTAAAAGAACTTAGTGTAAATCGTGCCCCTTTGGTTAATGGTTGCGCTTACGTGGCACCAGGAGATAAACATCTTGTGGTTGTTCGCCGCGGTAACCATCTGTATTGCCAGCAAGATGATAGGCCAGCCGTCAATCTTCATAAACCTTCTGTCGATGTCATGTTTGATGCAGTGGCGGAAACGGTGGGTAAGAATGCGATTGGCGTTATTTTAACGGGCATGGGAAAGGATGGTGCTCAAGGCATGTTGCGGATCAAGCAAGCTGGTGGGAAAACCATTGCCCAAGATCAAGCCTCTTCGGTTGTTTGGGGGATGCCTCGCGTTGCTATCGAGATGAACGCGGCGTTATCAGTGCTTGATCTAGCTCAGGTCCCCAAGCAGATATGTCAATACTTGTCGACTGACGCTTAGTCAGACGGTATACAACTTCAAGGAAGTCTGATGAAAGCCATAACCCATAGTTTAAAAGTCCGATACTTCATCGCAATTGGCTCACAAATTGTGCTTTTGTCCATCGCAATGAGTATGTCGACTTCAATTGCTCATGTTGCTTTGACCGTGTTAGCAGCAGCGATTCCTTGGTTTGTGTTGCCAAAGCGTGCAGCCGAAAATGTTGCATTAAAAAGTACCACTGAGAAAGCCGCGAAGTCGAAGATCCAACCACCTCGAGAAGTCTCTCCTATGCTAAGTAGGATAGCGCACCAGCTTATTGAGCCGCTTGACCATCAGCGTAGCGTGGTTGACGAATCTGTTGAAACGCTTAATGAAAGCTATTTCGAGTTACAAAAACTCGCTGAAAGTCAAAATCAAATCACCACTGAGCTGGTAGATAACTTACTCGGTAATCAAGATAAGGACAGCGATATCAGCCAGGTGCTACCAAAAACGGAGGCAATAATTCGTCACTTCGTCGATACGTTGGTTGTTGTCTCAGAAAAAAGTATTTCGGCTGTGCATAGCATTCATGATATGTCCGACAAGTTAGACTCGGTATTTAAATTGTTGGCGCAAGTTAGAGGACTGTCTGAACAAACCAATCTTCTTGCTTTAAATGCAGCGATTGAAGCGGCTCGAGCTGGAGAGGCTGGGCGTGGCTTTGCTGTCGTTGCCCAAGAGGTGCGTAATCTTTCTCTCAAAGCTAAAGAGCTTAATGATGAAATTGAGGCAGAAATTAACATCGCTCAGAAAACGGTTAAAGAAGCGAATAAGACAGTAGGTGAGATGGCTTCAATCGACATGACTGAAGCGATTGAATCTAAAGAAAAGGTTGATGACATGCTACGCGGTGTTCAGGAGGTTAACCGAACTGTCGAACAAGAGGTTCACAAGATCCGCTCAAGCGGCGATTTGCTTCATGCGCAAGTTGACAACGGCATTCGAGCTTTACAGTTTGCCGATATCATTGTTCAACAAGGTGATTATGCCAAACAGTCGGTGGCGTTTTTGCAACAGTTTACTAGCTTGTGCGAGCAGTGGGCTCGCCAAGATATTGATCAACAAGACTTTACCGATGGGGTAATTGCACTACAGTTAGAAATAGAAAGCAGAGGCGCTCCGGCTGCATCGCAAGAAAACATCCAAGAAGGGGAAGTAGAGCTTTTCTAACAATTAAACTTTCGTTTACAACATAAGGTGAAAGGGGAAGAGTATGTCAGTAGAAACTGTGATTGATTCGGCAACTAAACACATCACTATCTTGATTGAGGGAGCCTTTGGTTTCAATTTGGTTCAAGAGTTTCGTCGGTGCTATAACGACCGCCAAGAGTTTCGCTTCACTATAGATCTTAGAAAAGTTGATTACATCGATAGTGCGGGTCTTGGTATGTTACTCAATATGCACAATTACTTGGGGCAAGAAGACGGTATGATTCGAATTACCAACACTTTACCTCAAGTGAGGAAGATATTGACCATATCTCGATTCGATAAAAAATTTGCCATTGAGTAAAATACTCGGAGGTTTATATGCATGTAATGATTGTCGATGATCACGCGACCAATCGAGAATTGTGTCGATTCATGCTCAACCATCTGTCAGACACCGTAACGACTTTTGAAAACGGTGAAGGGGTGGTCGAAGCTATGAAAAAGATGGACAGCTTGCCTGACGTGATACTGCTCGACGTCATGATGCCGATCAAGGATGGCTTCACTACAGCGGAAGAGATAAAACAAGCGTTTTCTGATGTTCATATTCCTATCATTTTCCTAACGGTGCTTGATGATGATGTTTCTTTTGAGCGCTGTTTAACGGTTGGCGATGACTTCATTCTTAAACCTGTAGAAAGAAGTGTTTTAATTGCCAAAGTTCAGGCACATTGCCGTATTGTTAGAATGCATAATGAGGTTAAAGAGCAACGTGATGAACTTAGCCAGTTCCGCGAGCAAGTTCGTTATGACTACGCTATTGCCGAGTCTATATTTTCCAACCTAATGCATGAGATGAGTTCTCAAGTTAAAAACATCTACGGCATTAACTATTTATCGACACCTTCGACTGTTTTCAATGGCGATCTGATCGTAGTCGCAAATCGGCCTCATGGTGGCGTTTACGTGATGATTGCCGATGCGACTGGTCATGGTTTACCAGCGGCTATTTCAGCAATTCCTGCGACTCGGGCCTTTTTTTCAATGGCGGCAAAAGGACTCTCTTTAGGAGAGATCGCTCGTGAAATTAACGATGTGTTAGTTCGTTTCCTGCCAATGGGTATGATGTTGGCCGCCAGCATTTTTGAAGTGCGTGCGAATGGGTTTGAAGTGTCTTGGTGGGGAGGTGGGCTACCTGATGGTTATTTGATTGACGACGACGGAGCTATTGTTAGAAGGCTAACCTCGACTCATATGCCACTTGGGGTGCTCAATACACACGAATTTGAATCCAACATTGTCCATTTTAAGCTTGAGCCTGACCAGCAGATTGTGTGTTATACCGATGGTGTTATTGAGGCGACTAACGAGAGTGGAGAGCAGTTTGGTCAGAAGCGGCTAGAAGCGTCACTTTCTGGCGATCAGAGCTTAATTCCCGTTCTGTATGAATCTGTCCGTCAATTTGCTAACAAATCTGTCGGCGATGATTTGTCGATACTTACCATGAAGTTTCCAATTCTGAATGGTAATTCTCAACAAGCACCTCGTGACATTATTCCATTGAGTAAGGTGCCATCAAGTTCAACTTTACGCTTAGACGGTAGTATTCTTCGGGAAGTGACCGTTATGACAGAGGTACGTAAGTTCTTAGCAGGCATTCTCATAAGTGGTGCGCATTTAGATCTCGTTTGTTCGGTCCTCTCAGAGTTATTCGCTAATGCAATTGAACATGGCTTGCTAAAGCTAGATTCATCAATCAAAGAGCAATCAGATGGTTTCTTCCTGTTTTATCAGATGAGAGAAGAAAAAATTAAACAGCTCGATGACACTGCTTGGGTCGAGCTCAAGGTTGACTATGAACCTGTCAACCAGACGATAAGTTTTGAACTTGAACACAACGGAGTAGGATTCGATTATGAGAGGACTTATAACCTGTCAGACAAGAACCTGACTCATGGCAGAGGCATTATTCTTGCTTCCGAATTATGTGACTTGTTGGAGTATTCAAAGCAAGGTTGCCGTGTCAAAGCTGTGTACTCTTTAGGAGCTGCTCATCACTTTCCGAGTTCTAGCTAACGTTATTTACAGTGTAAAAACGCCTTCTAGTGACGTACGCCCTAAATTGTTACACACTTGATACAGTTGTGGGAATAACTTCTATACACTCAAGATAGGAAGTTTATAGGGCAGAATGGCATGTGGAACAAGTTTGTCGCTTTTTCTGAAGACAAGGAACAGGTAGTCGCAAAGTTATCACCAGATATCACGGTGGATAATAACTTTGATACTAGAGGGTTAAATGAAGCTCTAACAGCAATTGATGCAGCGGAGTATAAACTGCTTGAAGAGGAAGTCGCGCGATTTATCAATCTTGCAAAGGATATGAAAAGTGAAGCTTACGTCGGAATAGCAATTGCTGAAGTACAAGATGCAACGGTTGAAGTGGTGTTGTCCGAGCATGATATGTTGGCGAGTATGGTTGTGGTCGGTGCTTATAAAGGCAAACCACTCAGAGGCCCTCAGATTGTTCAGGCACTTGCGCAGGCCCATGTTACTAAAGGGATCAACAAACTAGCACTGAAAAAGGTGCTGGTAATGAGCCACCAGTTGAAGGCTGGTGAGACCTTTACGCAGCCAGTTGCTAAGGGGAAGAATCCTGTCCAAGGCGTCGATGCTAAATTCATTCCTCTTGTTCAAGACCCAACCAAACAAGTGCTTGCTCCAAAGGCGTCAGGTGACGACGGCAAAGTCGATATGCTGAATCTTGGGGAAACCATCACTGTTTCGGCCAATGACCACCTAATGAAGCGAGTCCCTGCTACAAAAGGCAAACCTGGAATGACCGTGCAGGGAAAAATAATTCCCCCTAAACCCGGTAATGACTCTGTGCTAAAAGCCGGGAAAGGAACCCAAGTGTCGCCCGCTAACCCAAACCTTCTGGTTGCAGAAGTCTCTGGAATGCCTGTATTAAAAGAGAAGAGTGTTGATGTAGAAGATGCTCTATGTCTACCGACAATTGGTGTTTCTACTGGGCACGTAAAGTTTAAAGGCAATGTAGTGGTATTTGGCAATATCGAGTCCGATATGGTCGTACGGACTACAGGCTCATTGACGGTTGGCGGCTTTATTGAATCTGCAGATATACAGGCTCAAGGCGACATAGAGGTTGCGAAAGGAATCATAGGTCACAATGTTTCCGAAGATGAGAAAAAGAGCTGCGTAGTGAAATCTGGTGGTTCAATTACGGCGAATTACGCGCAGTTTAGCGAATTGCAAGCAGCCACTGATATTCACCTAGCCGTACACTGTATGAACAATGAAATACGATGCGGACACAATTTAGTGGTATGTGACGCCAATGAAAGGCAAGGAACACTTAGCGGTGGTAGCGCAAAAGTTGGCGACAAAGTGACTTGTGTAAATCTTGGGGTCGAGGGGGATACCGCCACGCATGTGCATGCGTTTGCTCGCTTCCAAATGTTCAAAGACAAGCAAGCGAAGTTGAAAGAGCAATACACTCAAGCTCAAGAAGCAACCATGGATATGGTGCGTAAGGAGTTGGAGTTAAAGAAAATTCCTAAATCAGAGCGCACTCCAGAACAGGAAGAGAAGCTCGAAGCGGACAAGAGTAATGCCAATGCTCATCTAGAAAAAGTAAAACACGTGCGAGATACCCATGAACAGGAACTTGAGGCTGCTTTGGAAGAATCTATTATTGAGGTGAAAAACAAAGTCTTTACCCATGTTACTGTCCAGTTTGGTGAAGAGAAAGTCACCACCAAACGTGTTCATGGCCCAAGCACATTCAATTTCAATCAGTTTGAAATTAAGTTTACCTCAATGCTTGAAGAAGAAGATGTCGGGCAAGATGTTTAATTAGCTTCAGTGTTCCCTATTAAACATACACCCGCGAGATAACTGCGGGTGTATTTGTTTTAGCAGTAGGCTCACGCCTGACAATGAACTTAGGTACTGATTAATACGTATTAGCTTTTACCACTTGTGAGCCAATATTGACTTTGCGATCAGAATACTGTGCTGAGTATATCGCCAAGTGCTTTGTAGGAAAGGGAAGTCTGGCCGATGGTGTAGTTTTCTTGCATATGTTGCTGACGAAGTGCATCATCAAATAAGTAAGATTCCGTTTTCTCTGCGGCACTGTCGATACGTTCTGGAGACACTTGAGCCAAATTATTCGCATCCCAACTTAGTTCTTCTCCTAGATCTATGATGTGGAAGCCAAAGTGTTCAATATCTGTCTTATATACTGGGTAGCGATAAACGACCTGCGGAACGTTGGCGATCAAGCCCTCAAGGAACTGGTTCCCCCAACCTTCAAGCCAGCTTGGATAGGTTACAATATCAGCGTGGACATAAGCGTCCCACAATGAGTAGGTTTTGATGCCGCTTTTGTTACCACGCGAGTGCTCGATGCGATGGTTAATATCAAGCAAAGTCACATTCATCTGGTGTGCTTTCGCTTTGAGTTTGTCGTAGTATTCATCTTCTTCATTCATACCTGCAAGCACAAGGATGATTTGGCTATCTGGCTGAATTTTCTGCCCACTATAGAGAGTCCTACCGGCCCAGTCAGGTAGCTTTTTGTTTAGTGCGGCAATGAGGTCAATGGCGAGCTCTATGCCTTTACGTGCCACAATTCGCGTGGCTTGTAAGATGACAATGTCTTGTTCTCGAATGCCAAACTCACTTCTAAGGTCTTGATTATATTCATCGATCTTCCAATCTGAATGGTCAAAGTCGAACACATTCGGTACAACAGTCGATTCATAGCCTGTCGCATTTTTTAATGATTCCTTAGCTAACTTGTTGATAACGCAGTGTTTGTCTTGTGGGCGTTGAGGGGGGAAGTGCTTGTCGAGTATCTGCTGAATGCTTGGGTAGCAAGGCTGACTAAATTTCTCACGTTCCCAGTGAAAATCGTGGTGGTGATTGACCACTTTAACCCCAGTGTTCTCGATAGCTGTTTCTAGACCAATCGCGGCGGGTAAGCTGTGCCCAACAGCGAAGATATTGTTGGGTACAATCACATCGATATTGAGTTTTTCTATGATTGCCGTGGCTTGAGATGCGATCTCTTTAGCTTGAGAGTGAATGGCTTCAAGCAGAGACTGTTCGGTTTCGAAATACTGAGGTGCAATGAACGCATCTTGAGTAATCTTGGCATTGAGTTCGTCTTCATAGCGCAGAGCGTTGATGCATTCTGCTTTAACACTGCCAGAACTGCCTGCCATGTAAAAGACTTGATGCCCTTGTTGCTCGAGCGCCCATTTCCATTTATCCATCTCAAGTGAAACGCCGTCCGTTTCGCCGACACGGTAGTGAGTTAACAAAATTCTCATAACTTATAGTTCCATAACAACTGTAGAGTAAAGGTTTAAGCCTTGTTCATCGTTCCCAGGAGCATTTCGGCTTCCTGCGGCAACGCGATTTAAAATATCCATTGAAACATCGCCGCTTTGAACCTCGACCGCGTATGCTTTCATTGCTGAACCACCATCGATTGAGATGGCATTTCGTATTATCTCGCCGTCGAAGAAATTGATGTCTGATTGCGCTAAGCGACTCACAAGGTTTGCGACATCAACAATGTTTACTCCGACGCTCATTTCGTGCCGCCCATCAAACAGCAGATAACCCACATGGTTGTCAGTTTCAATGAACAAACCGCCAGGTTCACGGATGATAGCGTCAAAGTTATTGGTTTCTTTTCCCGTGCGTGACAGAGCCGCGTCAGTTTTTGCGACTTCATCTAGGGCTTTTTCTGCTTGCTGGGCACTAAACTGAGCTCCGGTTGGAACAATACTTTGTCCATCAATGACCGAGGGCACCAACCCACCTAGAATCTGGGCATATTCTGAGAAATCACAAGAGCGTGAGTAAGGAATCACTGAAACAGGGGTTCTAGCTGGCAATCCGTTGGGGTAGAGTTGGTTAAACTGTTCAGTTTTAAGTGACAACACGGCACCAAAAGAAGGCAACGGACATTCGCCATACCAAACCTTAACTACTTGCTCATACGGCTTTTGCCCCTCCCCCTGATTGCTAATGAAAACATTGACGCGATCTTTAACGGTCAGCATAGGGGCAAAGGTCTCCAGCGAGCCCTGATATTCATATGGGTAGTTTGGATTAAACAGGGCTACGTCAAGTTGTTCAACCTGGTCCATCGGTGGGTTAATGTTCTCTGCTTTGATAGTGTGGCCCGCGATGGTAATGTCGTAAGCGTAGTTGCGAATATTAGGTAGAACCTTGACTTCACCGCTATGTTTAATGCCAATTGCAGCACTATGTGCACTGTCAAATCCTGCCGTTTCAATATTGCCTTGTGCGTCGGTAAAGCAGTAAAAACCCAAATAGGAAAGTATTTCTGGCAGCTGATAGTCAGGATTAGAATAGCGATTCTGGTGTGACCATCTATGAGTACCAATGTTAAGGTCTCGGGTCATGAAGTAACCTAGATTGCCGACTAAACCACGAAATGAAGGACCTGCATCGAGTCTATCTCTTAAGTTAGCCAGTTGGTTACCAGTAAAATGATAGCCTACACGAGTCTTTTTCAGGTTCTTCTGTTTTGCCCACGCTAGAGTTACAGACGTACTTGCTAGCGGTTTAGGTAACTCAATAGGGGTATAATCATCTACGCTTGGAAGTGAGTCTGGCTCGAAATGTGGCATTTCAAAATGGATGCGTTTTAATTCAATTTCTGGATGCGATTTTTTGGTCGCGCTAAATCTAGCTTTTAAATCTGTTTCAAAAGTCGTTTCAGTATTAGGGTGAAGTGGATTGCCAAGTGGTCCTTGGGCCATTTTGAACCCAGTTATTGGGGCTGAATTAAAGTAAGCTCCGGCAGCGATGGTTTGTGGAACCCAATGCTGTTTTGCTAGCTTTTGGTCGCATTTTGACGAATTTTGCTTAGTTTTTGGGCTATGTGTCTGATTTTTCATGGGCGATTTACACGATTGGGAACAGGTTTTTAGAAGGGTGCGGTTAG
Organism: Vibrio sp. VPAP30; assembly: GCF_001188205.1. Taxonomy (NCBI): domain Bacteria; kingdom Pseudomonadati; phylum Pseudomonadota; class Gammaproteobacteria; order Vibrionales; family Vibrionaceae; genus Vibrio; species Vibrio sp. VPAP30. The sequence continues at coordinate 142,134 of NZ_LBLS01000037.1, read as the reverse complement.
GCGCACCCATATGAGTTTATGATGTAGAATAGGCCAGCTGGTATAGAGGTATCATGGCGGCACCTGTTGCGGCCATTTTGTCGCCAGAGAGTGTCGCTGGTGTGATGTTGGGCATAACTTCTTCATCTTCGAGGTAGTGCTGTAGCGAATTGATGCTTGCACTATGTAGATCTTTCACTAATTGAGAGGGAAGGAGTCCACCGACAATGATCTCTTCCGGGTCACAGATGGCGCGAATGGCTTGCAGTGCAGAAACCAACTGTTGTTGAGCGTTTTTCTTCCACTCGGTGACTTTTTCTGGGTTCTTGGCTAGCAAGGTTGATAGGATTTCTTCACGGTGTGGGCTTGGATCTGACATACCCAGATAGTCATATAAACAAGACAAAGATGGACGATTATTGCGATCGGGAAACAATTTACCGATACGACCGGCGTTCCCGCCTGCACCACGATAGGTTTGGCCATTAAAGAAGTGACCACCTCCAATACCATAACCTAGGTAGAGATAGAAAAAGTTGGCATGACGAGCACGTTTTGAGCGTACAGATTCGCCAAGCGCTGCTGCGTTACCATCGTTGTCTATCCAGCATGGGCAATTAAATTGATCACCAATACGTTTTGGAATATCGATCTCTTCCCATTTTTTTAAATGTGGCGGCATTGTGATGTTATTGCTGCCTTGAACAAAGTTACAGCTGGTGGTCATTCCGATTCCGATCAGCTTGGCAAACTCTTCCTCGAATGCTTTCGAAGTGACTTTGAGCAAGTCAGACAGCTCCTCAATGGCGGATTCAGGGTCAGAAAAAATACCGCGAATAGCACGTGAGAAGACGCTTTCACCAGTGAAGTCGACTAGCTCGATACTGATCTTCTCAAGTTCAATATTGATACCTAGGCTGTATGCGGCGTTGGGGTTTATCCCTAACTCTATCCCCGGCTGACCACGTGAGCCTTTCTGCTTACCAGTGACTTTAATCAACTCGTCATCCAGCATCTTCTTAGTGATTTTTGTTATCGCTGCTGGTGTCAGGCCACTTTTTTCTGCGATAGCGGCACGTGTTGTTGGTGCATTGCGATGAATTATCGATAGTATTTGACGCTGTGTACCGGAGCCAAAATCAATCACATTCAATCCTTAACCGTTTGGGTCTAATTTCTTATTATTCATCCGCTGGTTAACCAAACAAACTCTACGTATTTTGTTGGTTATACTGCCAATGGACACTACTATTTGATTAATCACCTGTGCATTAAGATTCAAGTGGCTAATCAAATAGGCTCGATCGAAATCGAGCCTGAATTATTACATTAATACATTCTCTACAAACGCTTTTTTCGCTTCAGTTGCGTACTCTGATGTAAAGAACTCAGAGCTGTATGAACGTTGCGTGCTATCGACCAGTGCGTTGGAGTCATCTGCATCTGGGTGTTGAGGGGCTGCACCGAAGACAGTGTTTAGTCCTGTCTGAGCCTGCGCTGAGGTAATCCAATGAATGAAGACAGCGGCGGCGGCTTTGTTTTTAGCGTTCTTTGGAATCATGATAATATTACCGCCACCTGGCATGCCAAACTCTGGAATGTAGAATTTAATTCGTTGCGTGATCGCTCCGTCTTTTTGTAAACCTGCTAAATGATCTTCCCATGCAGGAGCCATGGCAATTTCACCATCGTTGATGCGGGTCAGGCTGTCAGCGTTAGAGGCGGTGATGATAATGTTGTCTTTTTGCTCTTCAAACCAATGCCACGTCTTAGACCATTGCGTCATCGCTGTTTTGTCCATGGTGCTTTGGAAGTAAGCATCGCTATTGCCTGACACGTGGTAGATAGCGCGCTGAATGAACGCATTACCAGCACCACCTTTGTTCGGGTCGTTGACTCCAAACTGCTCGGGATGTTTTTCAATCCATTGAGTTAACTGATCAAAAGATTGCGGTAGCGCTTTCTTATCAACACGCATTGGGTCATAAGCAAAACCGGTTTGGTTACCCCAAAACGCGTAAGCATACCCTTGGGTATCGACTCCGACTAAGTTGGTGCGCAACTTGTCACTTCCAGGAATGATATCAGTAAGCGGGCCATAGACAACATTGCTTTGAATCATCATTGGCAGTTTGACAGTATCTAGTGCCATAACGTCAATGGTGCCTTGATCTTTACGAGCTTCAGCGAGTAGTTTGTTGCGATTACCTGCTTCATTTCCCTCTGGCACACGCACCTTGATGCCATACTCTTTTTCGAATGAACGGAAAAACTTACGGAATTCTGGCTGAAGGTACCAAATGTAGGCGTTGACCATTTTTTCTTTTTTTGCTTGCTCGACGATTTGCTCCCAAGTCATGGTGTTTAGGTCATAAGCAAAGGCGTTAGTCGATAGGCTGGCAGTTGTTGCTATGGCAGCAGTAAGAAGGAGTTTTTTCATTGTTGTGTCTCTTTATATTTTTCTGTTTGTAGGGGTACAGCTCGTTATGATCTAGGCCTTGCCTGTTGACTCTGCTAGGTAGTTACCTTTAAGCAGACGTTCAATAATCAGCATTAGAATGACGTTTGGAATCACCAGTATCAGGGAAACCACCGCGGCATTCGGACGAATAAATGAGTAGCCCAGATAAGAGTAGAGAATGGTTGGTACAGTGACGTAATCTGGTGAACCAAGCACAAATGCAATGTTGAACTCTTCAATACTGATCACTAGGCAGAAGATCAGTGATGCCAATAATCCAGGCTTTAGCATCGGCAGGTAGGCGTTTTTAAACGTAGCCCATGAATTCCCACCCAAATCTCGGCTCGCGTCGATTAAGTCTTGAGGCACGCCCTTAAAGCTCGCTGACAAAATACGAATAGCATAGGGCAGCGCTAGGACAGTATGACCAACGACGATACCTATGTATGCGTTGGAGAAATCTAGAGCAATCAACATTGAACTGAAGAACACACCAATGATCATACCCGGCATCACAAGAGGTAGCAGAGTGATTACCTCGGCAATTCGTTTGCCTCTGAAATCAATGCGGCCAAAAGCGTAGGCAGTGGGTAAGGCCAATAGGACGGTCAGAATCGCCACAGCAGGTGCAATGGTATAGCTGTTTTGTAGTGCTTCGACCAGCCCCGAGTTTTCCCACATGTCTGTCCAGCGGCCAAATGACAATACTTGAGGCAATACATCTGGATAGCTCCATGGATGTTCTGGGTCAACCAAAGACCACAGCAAAGCCATAATGAAGGGCACGCCAAGCCAAAAGAAGTTCACTGCGATAAACAGACCGATAGCGATTTTGTTGATCAGCTTGCCATTTTTGGTTTTCACTTTTGGCGTGTTCCCACTTGGTAGAGCTTTAGATACCAAAGAAGTCATTATTTCAATCTCCCTTTCTTATAAGCGAGTGGCGCGGTTAACAGAGAGATAGCTAGGGCGACAACAACTGCTGTAATCATAATGATCACGGCAATAACTGCACCTTTGTTCCATTCCATAAACTCTGTAGAGGTAATGTGCATGAGCATTGACAATGAGTAAGTGTTTTTCGGCCCGGCGATAGAGTAAAATGAGTAGTCTCCTAAGGCACCAATGAAGATTAGGATCAACGAAACCTGAAGTGATGGAATCGAAATGGGAAAGATGATGCCTTTAAATCTGTTCCACGCAGATGCACCGAGGTCTGAAGCTGCATCCAACACATCATTTCGGATAGAGTTCACCGCACCTGCCAGTAAGATCATGGCAAATGGTAGCTGTTTCCAAATTTGCAGCATGATCACGCCCCAGCCAAAGTCGTCGTTTTGCATTCGGATTGGTTTATCAGTGATCCCTAGTCCCAGCAGAATTTGGTTTACGATACCGTGGTAAGAAATCACGTTAACTAAGAGAAACGCTGCAACCAGACCAGGGATAAACATTGGTGCTCTAAGAACACCAGTAATAGTCGTTGACCCTGGAAACGGTCTACGCAGCCAAAGTACTAACGGATAGGCCATTGCAACGGCGCCAAGTGCACCGATCACTGAGACTTTAATCGAATAAATCAGAGATTTATGTAGTTTTGCATCGCTGAGCGCTTCTTGCCAGAAAGTGAGTGAAAAGCCACTTTCTCCCATCATATTGTGAAATCCCAAGCTTTGAGAGATCACCATATAGAAGGTTGACCCCATCAAAAGCATGATAGTGCCGACACCGGGAAGCAGCATCAGCCAAACTTTCCAGCTGGTGAGATTGTTGTTCATGCTGTGACCTCTTCTAAGAAGCGGATACCTGTTCTTGGGATTGAAAAGTTTAGTGACTGGTTGTCAAATACAGGTTTCTTCGGTAGCTGAACACGCACTTCCATGGTTGAACCTTCGACAGGCTGCAAAACCAAATCAGTGACATTCCCCATGAACGCCATTTTCTGCACGTTAGCAGCAAAACTGTTTTCACATTTGCTGGTGGCGATTTCGGCATCTTCTGGACGCCAGCTAACATAGATGTATTCGCTTTTTGGGTGCTCATCCGATTCGACAATAAAATCACCAAGTTCAGTCTTGATTTGATAGGTATTATCCTGCCCCAGCAATTTGACCTGTGCAGGCATAATGTTGGCCGCACCAATGAAATCTGCGACAAAGCGGTTAGCTGGGCGGTAGTAGATGTCTTCTGGCGTGCCAATCTGTTCGATACGACCTTTGTTCAACACGACAATCTTATCGGACATGGCTAATGCTTCGGCTTGATCATGAGTGACGTAGATGGCGGTAAGGTTAAAGCGCTTTTGCAGTTCACGGATCTCAAAACGTACTGATTCACGCAGTTTGGCGTCTAGGTTAGACAGAGGCTCATCGAATAAGATCACCGCAGGGCGAGTGACCATGGCACGGGCGAGTGCGACACGTTGCTGCTGACCACCAGATAGCTCGTTGGGCATCTTATGTGCGTGCTCATCTAGATCAACCTGAGTGACGGCTTCTTCTACACGCGTTATTTGATCCTGTTTGCTCACTTTTTTCTGTTGCAGACCAAAAGCGATATTGTGATCAACACTCAAGTGAGGGAAAAGAGCATAAGACTGGAAACACATCGAGGTGTTGCGCTTTTCGGGTGAAACAGTGTTGACCACTTCATCACCAATCACGATTTCACCAGAATCTGGCGTATGGAAACCACCGATCATCTTCAGCAGCGTTGTTTTGCCACAACCGGATGGACCCAGAAGGGTGACCATTTCCCCTTCTTCTGCAACAAAACTGATGTCTTTTGAAGCAACAAAGTCGCCAAAGTTTTTACAGATATTTTTAAGTTCTAGTCGTGACATTCGATTGCCTTTTATTGTCGAAGTTTGTCTTTTATCAAAGCGTAGAGTAGGGCACTAATATGACAATTATATTAACTTGGTTAATTTAATGTTTTTGTGAAAGTGTTCACGGCTTGAGCTTTGTTAGAGGTTTTATTGATAAAAGATAATCAAAGTGTGATCTTGTTTATAGAAATGATGGGGTTTTATTAAGGTCGTTAATTTAAGTAACAAATAAGATAGAGCTGCCAAATCGGCAGCTCTGGGAAAGGAATTAGTTCGAGCTCAGAAGTGCTAAAAGCTGCTCGGTTTTGTCCTTCAATAATTGAGTGCATGCCCTTGTTTCGACATTTAAGCGTACTACAGGCTCGGTATTAGAAGCTCTTAAATTGAACCGCCAGTTGGCAAATTCCATACTAACACCATCGGTGTGATCAACCGTTAATGCATCCGCCTCAAAGATAGATTTAATGCGCTGAAGAGTCGATTCTGGAGCGACTAACTTGCAGTTAATTTCACCGGAGGAAGGGAAAGCTGCAATACGTTTAGCCACCAAGTTCGACAGTGTTTGGCCTTTCAAACACAATAACTCGCTGACCAACAACCAAGGAATCATACCGCTATCGCAGTAACCAAAGTCGCGAAAGTAGTGATGAGCACTCATCTCTCCACCATAGACCGCATCTTCACTGCGCATTCTTTCTTTAATAAAGGCGTGCCCTGTCTTGGACATGATAGCCTCACCACCAGCTTGGTCGATAATATCAATACTATTCCAGGTAAGGCGTGGGTCGTGAATCACCTTTGCACCAGGATGCTTGGCTAGGTATGCATCAGCCAATAAGCCGACGATGTAATAGCCTTCTATAAACTGCCCGTTTTCATCGAACAAGAAGCAGCGGTCAAAGTCACCATCCCAAGCAATACCCATATCAGCCTGGTGCTCAAGTACTGCGGATGAGGTGGCGTGGCGGTTTTCAGGGAGCAGAGGGTTAGGAATTCCATTGGGGAAGTTGCTGTCCGGCTCGTGGAAAACCTTAATGAACTCAATAGGAACCTGCAGTTGGTTAAAGCGCTGTTCCAAGGCATCGACCACGTGCCCTGCTGCCCCATTGCCGGAGTTCACGACCAGTTTCAGGGGGGTGATATTATCGGCATCGATATAGCTGAGCAGGTGTTCTGTGTACTCATTTAGGTGAGTGGATTGTTGATAGCGACCTTTTTGTGGGGGCTCAATAAACTCAGCCTTTTCTGCCAAAGCCTGAATGTCTTTCAGACCTGTGTCGCCACTGATGGGTTTGGCATTCTCTCGAACTAGCTTTAACCCGTTGTAATCTATAGGATTATGACTGGCGGTGATTTCAATGCCGCCGTTAACATCCATAACTTGTGCAGCGTAATATATTTCTTCGGTGCCTGTCATGCCAAGGTCGATGACATCAGTACCTGCATCAATCAAGCCATCGGCCAGTGCCAGTTTAAGTGGTTCGGAGGTGGCTCGGGCGTCACCGCCGATCACGACTTTCTTTGCATTCAGATATTGACCAAATGCCCGGCCGATACGATAAACCACGTCGTAGTTGAGCTCATGCTCGAGTTTTCCTCGAATATCATAAGCCTTAAAGCATGTTAGCTTTTTCATTCATTACCCTTATGTATTGTTGCGTTATTGATTAGCTTTACGGTCTGTTTGACAGGTTGGTGGGCTTTTCCGGGTAATGGTTTGTCACCAATAAAGGGAACCAGTTCCCTGTAAAGCTCACAATTTCACATTTTAATAAATTAACTTAACTAAATTAATTTATTAAGGGTAGTATATATCGAAAATTATGTGGAGAGCTAATAATGAACTATGCACCAGCAGTAGGAATAAAATTCAACCAAGATGGCACGGTAAGGCAATTTCCGGGTAATACCTTTATTTGCCATGTCGACCAATCTTCTGAACTCATCATTTTGCTTGAATGGGCCCAAAACGAACTTAAGCAAATGCAGTGTGGGGCTAAATTTTCATTCTTGCCGATATCTTCAATGCACATGACGGTATTTGAAGGGATTTGTGATCAAGTGAGGTCGCCAGAAAAATGGACTACTAAACTGCCGTTGGATACACCTCTGGCTCATGCGACCGATCTATTTGCCACTGAAGTTAGCCAGATTGGTGCGCATTCAGGTTTCGAAATGGAGTTTGACTATGTATACAACTGCCCAACTGGTGGTACTTCAATTCGATTGAAGCCAGCGACAGAATCGTCGCGACTAGCACTAGTTAATTGCAGAGAGAGATTGAGAACATCGACAGGCATTAACATGCCAGAGTTCGATTCTTATCATTTTCATATCACATTGAGTTATCGAATTCTGGAACTTGACGAGGGTGAGAAACAGGAGTTGCAGCAGACTTCGGAGCGTATTGAAGAGCGCTTTAAGCAAGCGTTTGGGCGTCTTCGACATGGAGCTGTCGAGTTTTGTCGCTTCGACAACATGTTTAAGTTTGAAACACTACTGATTCTGTCTTAAGTGGTGTAACGGGATGATATTGAGTGAGGTCTGTAATGCCTTTGTATAAACTGGAAAACGTCATACAGAACTATGCTTGGGGCAGTAAAAAGTCGCTTCGAGAGTTATTTCGTATGGAAAACCCCAACGATGATCCGCAGGCCGAGGTTTGGATGGGGGCGCACCCGGGAGGCTGTTCGAAAATTGCCGAGTCAGGCCACCTTTTGTCTGATTTCATTGAGAAAAATCGAAAGGACGCTCTTGGCAATTATACTTCGGTTCGATTTGGAGAGCTTCCATATCTATTTAAAGTGCTTGCGGCAGAAACCCCGCTCTCTATTCAGGTGCATCCTAATAAGCGTAAATCTGAAATAGGCTTTGCTCGAGAAAATGCCCAAGGTATTGCGCTAGGCGCAGTAAATCGAAACTATAAAGATCCCAACCATAAACCAGAGCTTGTGTACGCACTCACTTTCTATAAAGCAATCAATGGCTTTCGTCCGATTGAACATATAGTAGAATTGTTTCAGCAAGCCGCGATAGCTACCTTTAATGATGAAGTTTCACTACTGGAAAGTAATCAGACGAGCCAAGGTTTGAGGGCGTTTTTTACCTCGGTGATGTCGGTGAGTGATAAACGTAAAGCGAAAGCGCTCAGCGAATTGTACCGTGCGATTGAGCGCCCTACTAGAACCGCTATGTGCCGAGAGGCGTTATCATACTGCGCGGATTTCAGAACTTACTATGACGGAGATATTGGTTTATTTGCTCCGCTAATGCTCAATACGGTCGAGCTAGAACCTGGTGAGGCTATGTTTCTTGACGCGGAGACTCCTCATGCTTACGTGGAAGGTACAGGGCTTGAGGTAATGGCAAACTCAGACAATGTTTTACGCGCAGGGCTAACTCAAAAACACATTGATATCGCTGAGCTGATCGACAACACCAAATTTGAATCGATCAAGCCTGAAGAGGTCAAGTTAACTCCTGTTAAGAAGCAAGGTAAGATTACCTATCCTATCGCAGTGGATGATTTTTGTTTTGATATCCTGTATTCAGAACAAACGCCAAGCTGTCAGTACGTTCGCAGCGCCGAGATCGTATTTTGTGTAGAAGGGGAAATGACACTTTCTACCGACGACACACAGATAAGATTAGAACCAGGTGAGTCTGCTTTTATCCCCCATGACTCCATAATGTATCATTACCAAGGTATGGGAACCCTTGCTCGAGTATACAATTAGCCAAATGGATCTGTGTTTTTATATTGGGGAGCTGCTTGCTCCCTAGCGACTCATTAGTGGCATTGAGTTTATCGATGCTGCTCGAGGAGCTTACCCACCGCATGTTTGCTGGTCTTACTTATTTTCTGCATCAGCTCAAAGGAAGGTTGGTGAATACCTTGTTGTTCCATTTCATCAATCATCATTAGCCACAATTTTGCTGTCATTTGCGAGTCGGCTAAAGCGCGGTGAAGCACGCCATCATTGTCAATATTTTTGAAACGCACTAAGTCACCCAGTTTATGGCTTGGTGCTTCCTGATTCAGTCTACGAGAAACCAATAGTGAACAAGCAAAATGACCTTGATAGGAAAGATCAATACGCTCTAGTTCTCCGTCCAAAAAACGTTTATCGAACGAAGCATTGTGCGCGACGAGGTTGTTGTCAGAGATAAAGTCGCAGAATTCTGCCATCACAACTTCACAGCTTGGCGCATCTGCCAACATCTTGTTGGTAATACCCGTATAACCTTCGATAAAGGAACTGACTCGAAAGCCTGGGTTCATCAGTTGCTGAAAGGTATCCACCACTTCGCCGTTAACGAGTTTTACTGCGCCTATTTCAATGGCGCGATCGCCCATATTTGGAGATAAGCCTGTGGTCTCAAAATCGAGGACAATAACTGAATTGGCAGATGACATAGATAATCCTAATGAGTGGGCGAGTGAGAACTCAATCTTTCGCGCATCGGTATGTAGAGAGAGGCGAGCTAGTATAGATTTGAGTTGGAAGTGGGTAAAGTTATCTTGACTAATTAGCGTTTTCGGAGAGCTTCAAAATCGTAAAGTGTTCACATTGGTTGAACTTGGCAAATGCTTGAAGCTCTTCTTCTAACGCTGTTAAAAATGCTGCTTTATCCTTTATTGAAGGCTCGGTGAATAGGTGAAGTACGTTTAGCACAGACTTATTCTTATCAACCTTGCAGTCTGCGCGTGCGACTAACTTCCCATCCCAAAGAATGGGTAAACAGAAGTAACCAAATTGCCTTTTAGCCTGTGGAACGTAGCATTCAATCAGATAGTCAAAATTGAAGACGGCATTGGCGCGCTTTCTTTGAATAAGCAGATTATCAAACGGAGAAAGTATCTTGGCCCGTTTACGATTGATGCGTTTGTCGAGCAGGCGAAGTGCCTCGCTTTCCACCACATACTCGCCCCCACCTATCTTTATCTGCTCAATTTCTCCACTCTCAATTAAATCATGTATCGCTTGTTTCACATGCTGTTTGACGTCTTTAAGCTGATAGGTCATCTCTGCGAGGGTGCCAAAGCTATGAGCTTTAAGGTAGCTCATGACAAGAAATCGTGCATGTTCCGGAGGTGTTGGCATGGAAGTATCGACGCTGCTGGGTAACACGCGTGAAGTTAAGTCGTAGACTTTATGGAAACCTCTTCGCTGAGCAATCATCAGATCGCCCTGCATATAGAGGTTTTCCAGCGCCTGCTTAGTCGGTTTAGTATGCCACCCATCCGTTTTATGCGGCTTCGATTCAAAGTCTTTTGCCATCAGTGGGCCTTCGGACTCGATACGCTTAAAAACGTCGTTCATCAATTTACGATCATTGCAGTACCAGTGTTTTTGCTGACCGGACTTGATAGCTGCCTTTCGCGGTAAACTGTAGCGAAAGTTGCTCATGGGTAGATAAGCGGCGGCATGGGACCAATACTCAAATACTTTACGGTCGGCGACAAGCTGATCAAGGTGCTTCGGTTGATAGCTTGGGTTACGACTCCAAAGTGTATGGTGATGGGCTCTTTGCACAACGGAAATCGTATCTATCTGCACATATCCTAGCTGCTCGAAAGCATTGAGAGTTTTGCTGTAAGCACTGCCTTTTGATGTGCCTATTGGTAGCCCTTGTGCCAATAATGCGAGTTTTTGCGCTTGAGGCAAAGAGAGTGATTTCATGCTGTGATGCCTTTTCCTGTTTGTTTCTTGTTTTTAACATTTTGTGGGCCAATTTTGATATACCCACCCTCTCATAACAGTAAAAATCGTCTCACAGTGAAATTTTTCTGCGGACTATCCTATCTTTATCAATGTGGCGTATGAAATGGGTGTTAATCATAAACTTACTAACCCAGTCGTTGCTGCAGAATGTAACACTCAGTTAACGCGCCATTTGCGTGTTGTTTTTTAGATAAAGGTAGTTTGGGGCAAATTATGACAGAGTTAGCGGCGACAATAGAAGCTTGGCTGTTGCAAGACAATGTACCCCTTTCGATGTTGTTTTTTGGCATTGTTTTACTTTCTTATTTATTAGAAGACCTTGCGATAGTGACCGCTGCAACGTTAGCTGTCGAGCAATTGATGCCAACCTCTGTTGCCTTGATGGCGATATTCGTTGGTATCAGCACTGGTGATCTTGGCCTTTATTTGATGGGCAAGGCTGCGCAAAAAGTACGTTTTCTTCGTTATCGTTTGTTCCGTTATCAGCGAGCAAGGAGTATGCAGCGTAAGCTTCATCAACAAGCGTTTATGACCTTGTTCATTGTTCGCTTTATTCCCGGCCTTCGAACGATAGGTTTTACATTGAGTGGCTTTCTAGATGTGCCAAAAATCAAATTCTTTGTTGCCGTCTTGACGGCGACGGGCCTGTGGACAGCGCTGGTTTTTGGTTCCTTCTTCCAACTTGGCAACGCGCAATGGCTTCAAGATAGCCAAGTGAGCTGGCTACTTATTCCACTGGGTTTGTGCCTGATGTTGCTTCTAAACAAACTGATTACTAAAACACTTTTAAGGGATGCGTATGACACAGCTCGCTAACGTTGAAATGATTCCACAGGGAATGGTCAATGCGGGTATGCCTGTACTCCAAGAACCGAAACGAGTAATTTCTCCGTTTGAATTCTTGCCTGCTTGGTTTTTCTACACACCTGTTGTTCTGCAAAGTGCGGCGTTAAGTGTCGTCCATCGTGATTGGGCACTACCATTGATCGCCAATCCAGCTATAAAATTGAGTGGCATGGTCGGAGAGTCAAAGCACGATATTTTCACTTCTGCCGGCAAACAAACCAAAGAATGGATTTTGCCATTTATTACTTTGACTAAAACCGAACAACACACTCAAAGCTTACTCAGTGAGGCTAAGACCCAGCTTGAGAAAGCCGATCTGACATACCCGTTAGTGGCGAAACCTGATTTGGGTTGCCGGGGGGTTGGAGTGAAACTTATTCATTCTGATCAACAGTTACAAAATTATATTGAAACGTTTCCAGTATCAGGTCGTTTCTTGCTGCAAGAGAAGTCGCAATACAGTGCAGAAGCGGGGGTGTTCTATGTCAGACAGCCCGGAGAATCACGGGGAAAAATAATCTCAATAACTTTGAAGTATTCCCCAAGAGTGATTGGGGATGGTTATTCTACCCTGAAAGACCTAATCGAAAAGTGTCCAAGGGCAGGCAAGCTTCAGCATCTTTATCTTCCTCGCCATAGTGAGCATCTCGATTTGGTTGTCGCTGATAAGGACGAGTTTCAGTTGGCGTTTGCAGGTAGCCATTCTCGCGGTGCTATTTTCCGCGATGGTAACCATTTCATCACACAAGCTCTGGAAGAAAAGTTAGATCAGATTCTCGGCGATTTTGAAGGTTTCCACTATGGTCGTCTCGATATTAAGTTCCAAGATATCCAAACCCTAATGAATGGTGAGTGTTTCGATATCTTGGAAATCAATGGGGCGAGCAGCGAAGCCGCACATATTTGGGACAGCGATACTCCGCTAAGCGATATCTTTACTACGCTTTTAAAACAATATCGCTTGCTTTACCAGATTGGCTCTAAGCATAAAAAACAAGGCCACAAAACCCCGACACTTGGTGCATTGCTGCAGGCTTGGCGGGAAGAGAAACTCTTAACTCAGCTTTATCCGATGACTGACTAACCGCCGCGCTTAGGAAGAAACCATGAAAAACGTAATGACACGCTTAGCTACAAACGCTCAGACGCGCCCTTCCCAAGCTGTGGTGGGATGTATTGAAACACTCAATCAAGGTTATGAGTTTTTAGAAACACTCAGTCAGGAAGATTATGTCTTTATTGCTCAACCGCATGTGAGTAGCTCGATAGGTGAGCACTTTCGTCACTGGCTCGACTTATTTCACGCCATCAAACTTGATTCGCTCAAAATCGACTACAACGTTCGTCGTCGCGGACATGCGGTAGAAAGAAGTTTAGACGTCGCCAAACAGGAAATCAGAGAGTTGGTCGAGTGGTTGTTTGAATTGCCATCCAATGAGCTTCACCAATCCGTCAGTGTTGAAACGGAAGTCTTATTGTCGCAAACCCATGTTGAGGAAGTCTCTTCAACATTCGTTCGTGAGCTAACATTCGCTGCACTGCATGCTACCCATCATTTTGCGATGGCTAAAGTCGTTGCATCTTTGCGTGGTATCGACTCTGACAGCCACTTTGGTGTCGCACCAACAACGGCAACTTACCAGAGGGCTCAATAGGAATGTGCACTTTATCTTGGGTTTATCATGGCAATAATCACTATGAAGTTTACTTCAATCGAGATGAGCAACGCTCTCGCTTACCTGCACTTGAGCCTCAAAGTGTTTTGATTGACGGTGTTCATTGTCTGATGCCGATAGATCCTGTTGGTGGTGGAAGCTGGATTTCAACCAATGAACATGGTGTCACGGTCTGCCTGCTCAACTTTTATCAAGGCATGACGCCAAATGGAGAGTTAACTAGCCGAGGTGTTATCATAAAACGCCTCGCAAGCAGTTGTTCGAGTCAGACTGCAGATAGTCGTCTACTGGAGATGGATTTAAGCTCGTTTGCCCCTTTTACTGTCGTCTCTTTTGACACCAGACGTACCGCCAACGAAACCGTACTTTGGACTTGGGATGGGGAACAACTTAGCCGAACTCATGCGTTTGCCCCAATCGTTTCTGCTGCTATGCATTTTGACGAAGCATGCCAGTATCGCCTAAAGCTGTTTAATGAACTGGTTACCACCTTGCCTGATCATGAAGTCGGGCGACTGTTTCATCAAACCTATGACGCTAGTTATCCGCACCTTTCACCATTAATGGCAAGAAATGATGCGCGCACTGTAAGTTTTACCTCGGTTGTCGTGTCTTCTACTAGACAAGAAATGAAATACCAATCTATCGACAATCATCGCAATGTTGATTTTCTTACTCGTTTAAGTTGCATGAAAAACGACATTGCTGAACAAGGAGTTTTTAAATGAAAAAGTTATTTGCCCTGCTGATCATGTTGGTTAGCGTTCCTTCCTTTGCCGCCGACGAAATTTATACCGGAATCTTCAGCAATAAAGCTGTCAGTGGTTATGACACGGTTGCCTATTTTTCCGAGGGTAAGCCAGTGAAGGGGGACAGCAAATGGCAAACTGAATACAAAGGTGCCGACTGGTACTTCTCTTCACAACAAAACCTCGACAAATTTAAAGCAGATCCAGAAGCCTATGCGCCGCAATATGGTGGTTACTGTGCATGGGCGGTTTCTGCCAAGAATGATTTTGCTTCAGCAGATCCAAAGCAGTGGGCAATCGTCGATGGCAAGCTTTACCTGAACTATGACGCAGATGTTAAAAGCTGGTGGGATGACGACCGCGCCGGTCATATTTCCGCTGCTGATAAAAACTGGCCAACACTCATTCAATAATAATAAGGATCTATTCCATGAAGTTTTCTCCGCTAAAGCATATTCCATCTGCATTTATCGCTTTTGTGTTTGTTCAATCACTGTTTTTTAAGTTTTCTGGCTCATACGAAACCGATCATATTTTCGGCACCTTGGGTGAGTGGTCGGGTATAGAGTGGTTCGGAGTCTATGGTGGTTACTTGATTGGTTTTGCTGAGTTAATAGCCTCAATCATGCTGTTTACTCGCTTACATGGTGTGGGTGCTGCGATGAGTGCTGGCATTATGACGGGCGCGATTTTCTTCCACTTGTTTACACCGCTAGGTATCGTAATGCCAGAGTTTAACTCGATGGGTGAAGTGGTTGGCAATGATGGAGGCTTACTATTTGGTATGGCATGTATCGTTTGGAGTTGCGGGGTATTCCTATTTATTCGCGACGTTAAAACCAAAGGTACGTTCACTAACAGCCTTTTAGTAAAAGGAGCTTAGTATGATTGATAGTCCTTTTCGATTACCACGTAAAACGCCATTTGGTATTGGCGAGTCTGTTGTAGAGTGGGCGACGGGCCTTTCTACGCTTGATTCGCTTTACAAGCAAGATGCTTTACCTGAAGACAGTTTTGAGTTTATGCATGAGGCGTTGGCTCGAATCGGAACTCAGTATCAGGTTAATCATGGCAGCCTTGACAATATCCCAACTGAAGGCTCGGTTTTGATTGTTGCTAATCACCCATTTGGTGGTATCGAAGGGATTATTCTCGCTTCATTGATTTCTAAAGTGCGTAAAGATGTCAAAGTGCTCGCCAACGAGTTGCTAAAACGTATCCCTGAACTTGATGAGCTATTCATAGGTGTTGATGTATTTGGTGGTGAGAAAGCTAAACAAACCAATCGACGAGCCATTAAAGAGGCAAACCATCATCTAAAGCAAGGGGGAGTGCTGATTCTTTTTCCTGCTGGAGAGGTGTCTTCGTGGCAAGCGAATGAGAACAAGATTACAGATAAAGCTTGGAGTAAATCGGTAGCCAAGTTTGTTAAACATGCTCAGGCGACCACTGTACCTCTATTTATCAATGGAATGAACAGTAAACTGTTTTATCAGGCTGGAAGAATTCATCCACTGCTTAGAACGGCATTGCTAGGGCGCGAGTTACTCAATAAGTCTGGAGAAACCATCTCTGTTTCTGTGGGAAATCCCATCCCTTACAGTGAAATTAAAGATTTTGATAACGAAGAGGATATTACTCAGTACTTTCGCTTAAACACTTATCTGATGGGAAGTATGGATAATGACCAAGCGCCAACCCTGCAAGATGAGAATGCTGAGCCTATCATTGCTCCAGTATCTGTGGAGGCATTAGAAGATGAGCTGTCGAGACTCGAGCAGTACAAACTGTTGGAGCAAGGTGACTTCGAAGTCTACTGTGCACCTACGCCCAAAATGCCGAGCATGATGCGTGAGATAGGTCGTGTACGTGAAGAGAGCTTTAGGGAAGTCGGCGAAGGGAGTGGTCGAAGTTGCGATATTGACCAGTTTGATCTGCACTATCATCAGCTTTTTGTCTGGAATCGAGCCAGTCGTGACTTAGTTGGCGCTTATCGCTTGGGTTTAGTTGATGAGTTAATGGCTAAGGGGGGCATTAGTTCGCTGTATTCAACGAGCTTGTTCAAATACGACGAAGCTTTTGTCGAGAGCTTAGGTCTGTCTATTGAACTCGGGCGATCTGTGGTGGCCAAGCAGTATCAGCGCAATATGCACTCCTTACTACTTTTATGGAAAGGCATTGCAGGCTTTGTCCAGCGTAATCCGAGGTACACTCATTTGTTTGGACCGGTGAGTATTAGCAATGACTACAGCCCAGTTGCTAGGCAGTTGATCGCATCGGTAATGTCAGTCCACTATTACGATGATGAAAAAGCTAAGCTGGTGGCACCGACAACTCCGCTAGAAAAAAGTGGCCAGGAATTCTGGCGTCCGGATATGCTCAGTTCATTGTCTAAGTTACCACTGTTGTCTAAGGTGTTGAGTCGTCTAGAGCAAGGTATGGGGTTGCCTGTGTTGTTAAGGCAGTACTTAGGGATGAACGGCAAACTGGTGTGCTTTAATGTAGACCCAGCATTCAACTTTGCACTAGACGGTTTGATCGTTGTAGACCTAACGACGGTACCCGTGCGAACGTTAGGCAAATACATGGGTAAAGAACACGCACAAGCTTACTTAGATTCTCATCTGTCTTCATAAACCACACGGTTACGCCCTTGCTCTTTAGCGCGATACAAACACCTATCTGCTTTGGCAAGGGCCTTTGAAAAGCTGCCGCCTTGCCACGCACTGACACCTATGCTGACAGTTAGAGGGCTTGAAGGTGCATCCGGTAGCGAATCTTTTAAGAATATTTCTATCGTCTTACGAACTCTTTCGGCGATTTGTAATCCTTTATCGAGCTGAGCTTCAGGAAGAATCACGATAAACTCTTCTCCACCCATTCGGCCAAAAATGTCGCTTTTACGAATTTCCTGCTTAATCAAAGAGGCCACGTAGCGCAGAACCGTGTCACCCACAGCATGACCATATTTATCGTTGACACGCTTAAAGTGGTCCAAGTCCAGCATTAAAATGACAGTGGTATGGTGGGGGAGTATCTCTATATCCTCCACTGCCTCTATAAGCGCCCTACGATTGTAAATACCAGTAAGAGGATCATATTGAGC
Source organism: Vibrio sp. VPAP30 (assembly GCF_001188205.1). Classification (NCBI taxonomy): domain Bacteria; kingdom Pseudomonadati; phylum Pseudomonadota; class Gammaproteobacteria; order Vibrionales; family Vibrionaceae; genus Vibrio; species Vibrio sp. VPAP30. The sequence continues at coordinate 124,764 of NZ_LBLS01000037.1, read as the reverse complement.
TAGCTTGGTTAATTGCTGCTCTTTGTGGCGAATAGTTTGAGTCATTTTTTCAAATGCATTGAGTAATTCTCCAATTTCGTCCTTTCGTTGAGTTCGCTCTAATTTTGGATATCCTCCACTTGCTAACAAACGTACTTGCTTACGTAGTCCGATAATTGGCATAGCAACATAACGGGAGACAAACCAAAATAGAATCAAGAAAAGTGAAATAGCAGTAACAATGTAGAGAGTGACCTCTTGCCTAATAGTTTGGGTTACCCTATTTATTTCATCTTGATCTACGAAAAGAACGACGCTGACACCTGTCACGTTTGCGTTATCGCGAACATCTTTATCTAACAACAGGGAAGAGGCTAATGTCGGATTGATTAGCACTGCTTGATTTGTCAGCATACCACCTAGATCATCACGCATAATGGGAAGTGCGCTGGAGTTTAACTTGTGGCGTTTGAGCAAGTCTTGATTAAGATAACGATAGCCAGTAATGATGTGCGCATCTTTGTTCCGCACCAGAGCAAGATCTACAGCGTGCAACCCTTGTTCAAGGAAGCTTTGTTTTACCGTGAATAGGTGGTCTTCTAAAATGGTTCTATCGACCACTACGGTATAATAGCCTGCCAATTCTTGCTTACAGTCGACAAGGGGGCGAGAAAAAAAATATGTCGATGAGTCATAGATTAGTCCGAGTTTACTGATAACCGGTGCATCGATAAGTGTCACGACAGTGGTTGGTAAGTGTTTAACCCTTCGAAGTTTGATTAGCTCTTGGGTGAGGTTCCTACTGGTATATGAGTTCTCTTCTCCACGGCTATTTAGCTCTGAGAGTTGTTTAACCAATCGTTTCATTTGCCGTTCGCGGATAGGGCCGTTAGTTTGCCATTGGGCCAATGATTTGCTTAACAGAGACAAGGTGTGGTTATCGAGTAATGTGTCTCCGCTAAGTTTCTTTCTGAGGACATAGCGATTACTTGGATTCGAGGAGAGTGTAAACTGCGTAACATGGCCATTGGTATCTGAAACAATAACAGCGGAAAACCCCATTGAATAACTGAGAGCATTGGCAATGGAACGTGGCGATGTTGTCAACTCTAGTTGGTGGCATTGCTGTAACAAATCACTGATCTCGTCAAACTCACCTAAACGTCTTTCTGCAAAATAGCCTATATCTGCAGCGACTTGAGCCGTGGCTAGACGACTTGTCTGGTTAATATGCTCCAACATGAGGTTTTTCCGGGCGACATAATAGCCATGACCAAACAAAAAGATGCAGGTGATCAAAGGGACAAATAACAGAAAAATCTTGTAGCTTAGTCTGCTCATTGGGCCCCTAGTCTTTGATCTGGGGGAGTGATAACTCCAAAATGTTTGATGACCTCAAGTCGCCCTTGCTGAAACTGGCCTAGATACATTGGCAAATCAAAATGATTGTCATCTCTAAGAGTGATTTTTTCTGCACCAGCATATCGAGAAAAACCGTGTAAGTTCTCCATTACCTGTTGATGAGTTGCGATGTCAGACTTTTCTATGGCTTCTTTAAGCAAATAGATGAGGTCATAATGAGCCTTAGACGAGTAGGTGACCAAGGATGCTTTGCCATGAAATTGTTTAAATTGTTTGATGAATGCTTTGGTGAAATCTGACGACAGTTGACTAAAGAAATGAAGAGGAGTGTAGATCCCTTCTAGATGCTCCGCATCTAACTCCATGAGATAAGTTTCATCAGCCGCAAAAGCAACGATATCTATTGGCTTACTAAATGGAAAACGACGAAATTGTTTAATAAATTCGAATCCATCTGTACCTGGAAGAATCAACATCAACATATCGCTTCCTGAAGCCTCTAGGCGTTCTAAAACAGGCCGAAAATTACGAACGCCAAAGGCAGTGAACTCCACTCCAGTGATTTGGCCTTTATTGTCGTTGACCGACTTTTTGACACGCTGTGACATACGGTGTGGCCAGATATAGTCGTAACCAAAGATGTAAAACTTAGTTTTATTCGTAGCGATGAAATAGGGAATGACTGGATCAACGTAGTGTTCCGGAATGGTGCTGTAACAAACGAGATAATCATCGTAGTGCCCCCCTTCATAGTCAATGCCGTATAGCATAGGGATTTTGTACTTACTGGCGATATCACTCATCGCATATCGAGAGGAGCTGCTTACAGGCCCCATCAAAGCATGAACATTGTGTTGCTGAATAAGCTCACGGCTGTAAGAGACGGTTTTAGCGGGATCAGTATTATTGTCGCGGACGATAAGTTCTATATGGCGACGCTTTACCCCTCCTTGGGTATTGATTTGTTCAACCGCCAATTGAGCCCCTTTTAGTGCTTGTTCTCCATACACGCTATACGTTCCGCTTAAAGGCAGAACAACGCCGATTTTGATCGGTGTAACAGGCTCGGAGCAACTGAGTAAAAAAGTGAGACCGATAAAAGTGATGATTTTGACGATGTTTTGCATGTACGACAGTCCCCAGTAAGCTTTATAGAATACCCGCCCATCTTTATCTTTAAGAATAATACAGTTATTAAGATTAGAGAGTAAAAAGACATGTGAGAGCTTCAGTTTTGAAGAAGAGCCGCATTTTATTAAGAGTTTGAAGTGACTCGAAAGAGTGATTCAACACTTGAGCCAATCGACAAAAATCTTGGAAAGCAGGCAAAACTCTAACAATTCATCTTCCCAATCAAACCGATAGAATGCATTCATCCTGCTAGCTTTGTGATGCAAACACAGTGATTGTTCTTTGTTTGCACAGTCAGTTGGCAATTAAAAAGGATCAAAAAATGAAAGCAAATCTAACCCTAATGAATATGAGTGCTCTTGCTGCACTCTGTTCATTGAATGTCAGTGCTCATGGCTGGGCGGAATTTCCAAGCGCTCGTCAGAACACTTGTTATCAAGATGGTGGATTTTGGACCGATGAAATCCCTAATCAGGCGTGTCAGGCAGCTTACGACCAATCTGGTGCATACCCATTTGTACAGCGAAGTGAGGTCGCAGCGAATGTAGCAAACTATCGAGATATGGCCCATGTTAAAGCCATAGTGCCTGATGGAGAACTGTGCTCGGCGGGAGATTCTGCCAAGAAAGGGCTCAACGTCACGTCGCCCCATTGGCAGCGTACGGATGTTGCTTTAGACGCAAACAACCAGATTGATTTTGTTTTCTACGGCCAAGCTCCACATAACCCTTCTTATTGGGAGTTTTACTTAACCAGGCCAAGTTACGACTCTACGTTACCTTTAACGTGGGATGACCTTGAGCTAATTGATACCGCAGGTGATGTTGCAGTGGATGATCAGAAGCGTTATCGGATGAAAGTGACGTTCCCCGCTGATCGCTCTGGAGACGCAATTCTTTATACTCGCTGGCAACGAATTGATGTCGCTGGCGAGGGTTTCTACAACTGTAGTGATATCACCTTGCGAGGCAGTGGAACCAATCCTCCAACCGATCCTACTGACCCAACGGATCCGAATAACAATCTGACGGCCTTAGGCTACTTTGTGCCACAAGGGTTTGGTCCGGTAGAATCTGGAGATACGATCCGTTTTCGTACTTTTGATGCCACTGGTGCAGAAATTGCTGATGTGTCTTTAGCTATTAGTGCCAACAATACCACGACTTGGGCGGCTGAAATTGCTGATCAGTTTAACTCTCAGCAAACAGGTGACTGGTATGTGGGGATTTGGCACCAAGAGATGAACCACTATATGTTTGATGCCAATAACATATATGCCAATCAGGTACTGGCACCGAACAATACCTTCAGCTATGCGCTTTCGTTAATCAAAGCCGATACTCCTCCCCCAGTTGAACCTACTAACTTGTGGGACCAAGAAAAAGTCTACAATAGCGGCGATGTGGTAACCCATGACGGTAAAGAGTGGACAGCACAATGGTGGACCAAAGGTGAAGAGCCTGGAACCACTGGCGAGTGGGGTGTTTGGCGTTAGTTTACATTGTAAGTTGAGAGGACTGCACCAAGTGGCGACAAGTAGGTCGCCATTTTAATTGTTTAAGATGCAGTGTGGCCTGGTCGCTAGGGCGTATTACCCATGACTGTGACACAGACTATGCAGTACAGTTTCAAACCTTGCCTTCACTAACATATTGTTTACACTGGAATCGCTTGAGAAGTATAGGGATATCGAATGAGTCGTATTAGGCAGAAAAATCAGCAACTCATCATTGAAGTTGCAAGTGAACAGTTTGCGACTCATGGTTACGCCGCGACAAAAATGGTAGATATTGCCAAATCGGCTGATATTCCTAAAGCGAATGTATTTTACTACTTTAGCTCCAAAGATAAGCTCTATTACGCGGTATTAAAGACCGTTACCCAACCGCTGTTAGAGGCATCTAAACCGATTGAAGAGCTTAGCGATCCAGTTCAAGCTTTAACTGAATATATCGAGGCAAAACTGCGAATTTCACGTGACCATCCTCATGCGTCAAAGGTATTTGCTAATGAAGTGATGTCTGGGGCGAAGGCCTTACCAGAAGACATCGCTCAAGAGCTGTTTAAGCAGTCACAAATGATCATCGATAAATTCTCAACCTGGTCACAGCAGGGGCTTATGGATGACGTTCCAGCTCATCACTTGATGTTTACCATCTGGGCCGCCACCCAAACGTATGCCGATTTTGGTTGGCAAATTTGTAATGTGATGAACAAGGAGCAACTCGATAGCGACGATTACCACCAAGCTGCTCAATTCATCACTCAGCTTATTATCAAGGGCTGTGGGGTTCAAACGCGCAGTTAAGCCGTTACGTGAAACGTTCCTATACCGTTAAAGACTATAAAGTCTCTAATCTGAGTTTTCAGCCGCGAGAGCAATAAAGCACGGTTTGCGATCAGTTGCTATCTGATTAACTTACTCGTTTGAGCATTTGCATGACTTTACCTTGTTTCCACATCAATACCCCCGTTAATGCGACCAAAGGTAAAAGAGCGAACAGAATGACCCACATAAAACTTTCATTGGCTTTTAAGGGGGAGTATAGGGCTGCCCCAACTAAAAGAGCGCATAAGATATGTGTCCATCTTAAAACTAATCGTACCAATTGTCCGTTCATTACTTTTCTCCTGTTTGAATCGTCGAGAAACAATACTATGTCGATTTCGAATAGTTGTTGGATTGAGATAAGCAGTCATAAATTGGTGTCAACGGCTCTATTTAAGGATGAATGACATTGGTCTGTATTCGTAATGAAGAAACCCGCAACGTTTCGTTATGCTAATTTATGGGTTGTCATACTAAATGTATGATAATTAAGATTTTTGTTATTAGTTTGTATTAAAAGTATCAATAGAATGTGGCTCAAACTTTGGAGGAAAAATAACACTCACAATGAGATCTTAAACTCAATTAATCAATTTCATGAATGATATTCGTAGTATTGCATTTTATCTTTTGCGCGCTTTTTAAGCATAAAAATAATATAGGATGTAACATAATGAATAACGGATATAAACTTTCCGCTCTTGCTGTGGCTATTTTGGCTTCAGCGTCGGTTTCAGCCAACGTCAGTGCTGATCCAACTCCAGCTAACTCTCCTTTCATCACAGACGTCAAAGGCAACATTGTAGAAGACTATTCGCCCAAGCCAGCTCAACCAGCATTTTTCTCAATGCGTATGTTGAGTGAACCATCTGATCAACGAGGTGATTGGTTCAATATGTCTGCAAACTACTCGAACTTCCAAGGTGTGGGTGCAGATATTGTGTATGACTTTTTGAGGCCGCCACTTAAGCCACAGCCTATCATTGTTGCGGTTTTAGATTCGGGTGTAGACATTGACCACGAAGATCTAAAAAACAAACTTTGGACCAATGAAGATGAGATCCCTGACAACGGTATCGATGACGACGGTAACGGCTACATTGATGATGTACATGGCTGGAACTACCTAGGTAATTCACTAGGCATTAACGTTGATCAAGATACGTTAGAAGTGACCCGTGAGTACAAAAAGTATCTAGAGCTAAAAGAAAACCATCATTGGATTCCACCGAAGAAACGTAAATACTATCAAGGTGTTGAAGCGGATTATTTAGAGAATGTTGAATATTACACTTCTGCTCTAGAACAAGTAACAGCCGCTACAGAAGAAGCGAACCAATTCAAGGCTCAGATTCTTGCTCTAGTAGAGCATAAAGACTTTACCGTTGATGGACTGCAAGTTCTGCTTTCTCACTCGAATGCTGATGTAGTTGCAGCGGCTCAAGGGTTACTTGGTGTGTTTGATTCTTGGTATTCATTTGAATATCTAGAGTCACGTACAAGCCGTTATAAGGAGTCTTTGGATTATCACTACAACCTAGACTTCGATACCCGCAGAGATATCGTTATGGATGATATCACCAACCCTTGGGAGAAAGGCTACGGCAATAACGATGTCAAGGGACCAGTTGGTGCACATGGTACTCACGTCGCGGGTATCATTGCAGCAGAACGCCGCAATGGCTTGGGTATTGATGGTATTGCCGATCACGCGCAGATCATGGCTGTACGTATGGTACCAAATGGGGATGAGCGTGATAAAGATATCGCGAATGCAGTCCGCTATGCGGTTGATAACGGGGCAAAAATCATCAATATGAGCTTTGGTAAGAGCTATTCACCACGTAAGCATATTGTTGACCACGCATTCCGCTATGCAGCGCGTAAAGGTGTACTAATTGTTCACTCTGCCGGTAACAGCAAAACGGATAACGATATTAAGCCTAGCTTCCCTAACCGTTTCGCTAAGCATAAATGGTCTCGTCCAATTTCGACTTGGATGGATGTCGGTGCATCGGCAAAATATGCAGATGACTCTATGGTCGCCAGCTTTAGTAACTTTGGTCAGGAAACGGTAGATGTTTTCGCTCCTGGTTATCGAGTATTGTCGTCAACACCTGACAACAACTATGCAGCATACAGTGGCACAAGTATGGCTGCGCCAGTGGTTTCTGGTGTTGCTGCGTTAGTGTGGTCTCATTACCCAGAGCTATCAGCGAAAGAGTTGAAAGAACTGCTAATGAGTAAATCACGTACTTATCCAGAGTTGTTGGTGAAGAAGCCATCGTCTCCGGAAGACTTAGTCCCATTCAGTACTTTGTCTATCTCTGGTGGTATCGTTGATGCTGAAGCAATCTTTGAAGAGCTAGCAAGTCGATAGTACGATTCTTGGATGCAAGAGAGGTCGCGAACTGCGACCTCTTTTATTTGGAGTTAACTCAGTGCTTGCTTCAAGCGTTGCATTGCTTGTTCTAATGTACTAACTGGGCAGCCGAGGTTAAGTCTGACAAAACCGGAACCTTCTTTGCCAAAGGCAATCCCCATACTTGGGACAAGCCCCGCCGCGACAAACTTTTGCTCCAACTCGGTGTCTGTCAGGTTGAGGGCGCGGCAATCTAGCCAAGCCAAATACCCGGCTTGCGGCGTAGTAAATTTCACCACAGGCAGTTCCGCCTGCAAAAACTGCTCAAGCTTAGCAATGTTTGCGCGAAGATAGTCTTTTAGCTCGGTTAACCAACCAGAACATTCTTGATAAGCAATAGTCGCGGCACTCATAGAGAGACTGTTGAAAACGTCCATGCCATGTGCGTCTAGCCTACGAATAAACTGAGTTCGAAGTGACTCATCTGGAATCATAAAATTAGAGATACGCAGTGAAGACAAACCAAATGTCTTACTTGCAGCGGTTGCCACAATCAGGCGTTTAGTGAGCGCTTGTGGCAAGCGCAAAGCAGAGTAATACTGCGCATCGCCAACCACTAAATCGCCCCATATTTCATCACTTAGCAGCCACACTTGGTACTGCTCACACAGCTCGGCTACCTTTGTGATTTCACTTTCTGACCAAACTCGCCCTGTTGGATTGTGTGGGTTACAAAAGATCATCGCTTTTGCTCCATTGGAGAAACAGGTTTCAAGATGGTCAAAGTCGAGTTGATATTCGCTTTTAGTTTCCGTCAATGGGTTCTCAACGACAACACGATCGTTGAGTTCGATGGTCTTACGGAAAGAACCATAGCCCGGATTCTGCACCACAATACTGTCACCTTTTTCGGTGAGCATTTGCAGTGCCATCGCAAGCCCAGGAAGTACACCATGCACTGTGGTAATCCACTCGCGTTGAATATGAGTATCATGTTGGTTCTGGTACCAATCGATTGTCGCTTGGTAATACGCGTTATCGCGTTCCGCGTAACCAAAGATCCCATGCTCAACACGTTGGTGTAGTGCGTCCAACACCACTTGTGGCGCCTTAAAATCATAGTCAGATACCCACATTGGGAGCAAATCCGTTCCTGTTAATCCCAGCTTTTGCTGCATAAAGTCCCATTTAACAGAGCCACTTTCCTTGCGGTTCAGAATTTGGTCGAAAGCGTTCATCAATGATTTACCTTATTTTGTTTCTACTGCTGGTGTATTTGAATGCTCGTCAGAAATCTGTTGCTCGTTTTGCTGTGGCTTTGCTTTTGCGATACCAAAGCCAGTGAAGCCGTAAATCAGAGCGAAGATCACACCGGTGTAACATTGAATCGCCCATGGTAGGTAATCTAATGTCGCCACGCCTAATGTACCTGCCATGTAGATACCAGCGGCAGTCCAAGGGACTAACGGTTCAATGATGGTGCCTGCATCTTCGATGGTGCGAGACAAGTTCTTGGTGTCTAAGCCCATCTTGCGGTAAGCGTTTTGAAACAATTCACCCGGAATCAACAGTGCCAGTTTGCCATCAGAAGTGGTGAAAACCACGGTGATAGTTGCCACTACAGTCGAAGCAATCAGCTGACCTGTAGTGTGAATTGCATGCAGGAACTTACCTAGCACCACGTTTAGTGCACCTGTCAGGCTCAAGATACCCGCGAAGGCAAAGGCACAGAACACCAATAGAATTGTGCTCATCATCGAGAATAGGCCACCTCGGTTAAGCAGTTTCGCGATATCAGGAACCAAGCCATTTACGCAGTGACCGTTGGCCTCAAACATCGCTAGGTTGAAGCCATCGACGTAAGCTTGGAAGCCTTGATTTAGGCTAAAGTCTTGGAAAGCCATACCTAAAACAATTGCGATAGCTGAAGCGCCAAGCATCAATGGCAGGACAGGCTTTTTCGTCAACGCGCCCCACAGGATCATGACTGGTGGAATAAGAAGTAGGATGTTGAAGTTGTAGAGATTATCTAAACCCGAGATGATTTGAACGACTTTCTCTGGTTCGTGAATGTTGGAAATATCAGCACTTTGACCAGCGAAGAAGAACACCACAGATGCAATTACAAATCCCGGAAGAGTGGTGTAAAGCATATGTTGAATGTGTTCGTACAAGGTAGTGCCAGAAACGACAGGTGCAAAGTTAGTTGAATCTGACAGTGGTGAGATTTTATCACCAAAATAGGCACCAGATACGACAGCACCAGCCGCTGCAGCGAGCGAGACGTCTAGCCCTGCTGCAACGCCCATTAGTGCGACGCCAACCGTCCCCGCAGAGCCCCAAGACGTACCCGTACACACGGAAACGACACTTGTGACAAAGAAAGCGGCAATAAGAATGTATTCAGGGCTGATGACTTTAAGTCCCCAGTACACCATGTAAGGGATTGTGCCGCTGACCATCCAGCTACCAATAAGGCCACCAACGGAGACCAAAATCAGAATGACAGGCATCGCTTTTGCCAGTTTTTCTACGATGGCATTGATAATGTCATCCCAGTTGTAACCAATTTTCCACGCGATAAGGCCAGTAAAGGCAGCTGAAATCAGCAATAGAACTTCAATGCGAAGTCCGAGTATTCCGTATCCGACAACCAGAAGTGCAAACATCACCGCGATAGGGGCGAGTGCGATTCCGAACGACGGCAGAGGCTTAGAATTTGTCATGTTATTTATCCTCAGGATCGATGTAGGGTTTGTTCGCAGTGGATAGTAACGGTCATATAATAGGCAAAATGAGAGCGGTGTGTTGTTTTCATGTAAGCGCATACATGAGGTGCGCGAATGTAAGATTCATCACAGTTTTATCCAATCTTTTGTATTGCATTGACGGTTTGACGGCTAACTAAGCTCGCTTCGAATTGATGCTGATTCGGTGGAGAATAGCCATCTTTACTTAAATTTAGCGCCAGTTTCGCTGCATATGTTGACATTTTATCAATTGGGTTATGCATAGTGGTTAATCGTGGGTAGAGGTATCGCGCTAGCAACACATCATCAAACCCAACAATGGAAATGTCTTCCGGGACCGACAGTCCTTGCTCATGCAAACTCGCCATTAAGCCAGCAGCCATCACATCGTTAAATGTCACTACAGCAGTGACGCCTGGGCACGATTGAAGAAGCTGACGCCCCGCTTCTTCACCACCAGATTCACTGAAGTTTTGGTTGATGACCCAACCCGTTGGAATGGCTAAGTTAGCTGCATTCATCGCATCTCGATAGCCTTCAAGGCGATCGGTGCGGTCTTCAATCGGTAGGTCACTGGTGACACATGCAATTTTGCGGTGACCTTGCTGAATCAAATATTCGACTGATTTTCGTGCGCCTGCTCGATTGTCTACCCAGACAGAGCGATTGGAGATTTGTGCAATGGTGCGGTTGAGCAATACCATTGCCGGAAGCTGAGCTGCGTATTGCATTAGCGTAGCATCATCGAGCATCTTGGAGTGGACGACCATAGCTTCACAACCTTGGCTGATGAGAAAGTCGAGCCCCTCTTTTTCTCGCTGAGCATTGTGCCCGCCACTGACAACGACCAACTGGCAGCCATTAGCTCGTGCAACTTCTTCAACGCTTTTAGCGATGAGGGCAAAGAAAGGATCGGCCAAATTTCCTGTCAGTAAGCCTAACGTGTTGTTGCTGCGCTTTGCCAGTGCAGTGGCGCGTGCATCTCTTCGGTAGTTGAGCTGTTTGATTGCACGCTCGACTCGCTCTTGCGTCACAGGTTCGACATAACTGGTTCGGTTGATGACGCGGGAGACGGTTGCTGTCGAAACGCCAGCTAGGCTCGCGACCTCTTTCATGGTTGCCACTCATTTTCTCCAAGGTGGGTATAAAGGGAGTCGAAACGGGGCAGAGTGTAGCGATTATTTATTGTTGATTATGTTAGTAAGCTCAAAGGATAGAACTTTAGAAAAACGCGCAGGTGGCTTGTTTCAGTAATTCAACAACATAGAAAAAACAAAAAAGCCACGCACCTAATAAATTGATAAACGTGGCTGGTTATCTGATTGGGTTGTTTCTGGGCTCAGCCTGCGGTTGGCCCGACGAGTCTTTGCTGCCAGTCTTCGAGTATACCTGTGTCTAAACGACGTTGAATCAAAGCTCCCCATGATTCAACCAAGGGTAAGGTAGACATCTCTTGTAGAAGTGTCGGCTCTAAGCAACCTTCAAAAACGGCACCCATGACACGCGCTAGTGACCAATCTGGATAAGGTCTCTCACACAGAATAATTTCGTCTCCTGCGCCAATGTCACCAGCCTCTAGGACACGGAAGTACCACCCGGTTCTTAGCGTATCTTGAACTCTTTTCGCCATATCATGTTGGTCGATTTGGACATTGAGCTTCCAACACGGCATGCGTCCTTGCGACACTTCGAGCAGAGTTGAACCAATACGTATTTTATCTTTAAGACAGATGCTGGCTTCTGTCACTCCGGATGAACTTAGATTTTCGCCAAAAGCGCCCACGGATTGCAAAATGGCTTTATCACCGAGATCTTTTTGCCAAAGTGGGTAGTGCTCACTTGGGTAAATGTGAAGGGCTTTTTGAATGCCACCATGAAAGCGCGGATCACCTTGTTCATCGTTGGTAAAGCCAACTTCATTGGCGTGTTGTCGCTCTGTGCGAACCTGTTTGTTGATGGCACTTAGTGCGCCATGCGCGAAGGGCTTTGTTGTTCCTGTCAGAACCGCGTTTACAACACCGAGCTTTTTCATGCTTCCTCTCAGACTCTCTTCAATCAATCTACTTGGCATGATAGCCTAGCTCAGTAGTGACGGAATAGGGATATAAAGACAGTTAACCATGCCAACTCGCCAAATAGAGTCTAACTCAGGGGTGACCACTTCCAATGAGATGATGGCTGCAAACCCTCATTTACCCGCTTTAGTGAAAACGATAGATATGCCGAAAGGCTATATTGACCATCTGCACCAACATACTTGGCACCAGATTATTTTTCCGTTAAAGGGCTTGCTACAAACTCAAACAGAGCAGTACCAGCACCTTGTGCCTCATACATCGGTTTTGTTTGTCCCTGCGGGTGTCCAGCATGAATCCATCGCCTTAAGTCATACTACCTTCATTGGTATCTATCTCAATCCAGCGTTTGGTGCGCCTTACGAGTCTGATGTGCGCACTATTTCCCTTACGCCATTTCTCAATGAACTACTGCAAGAGATTCGTCGCCAGTGTGAGCGTCATGTAGAGGATGATGAGTTAGTGCGTTTGTTAGCGGTGCTGCATGACCAAGTATTGCGAGATAACGTACAGACTTATCAGCTACTGTTGCCCAAAGATAGGCGCTTAAAGCTTATCTTCGAACAGCTTACAGAAACGCCTGCATCGGCAATCTCACTCAAAGAGTGGGGCGAGAAAGTTGGCGCGTCAGAGCGGACATTATCGCGCTTGTTTGCCAAGGAGTTTAATACCTCATTTCAGTTATGGCGTCAGCAGATCCGCCTAATCTACTCACTCTCATTGCTGGATGAAACGCTTTCGATTCAAACCATCGCCGATCGTGTTGGGTATCAAAATGACTCCTCATACATCAAAGCTTTTAAGGCGTATTTTGATGTAACTCCTCAGCAGTTTCGTCATCAAACCCGTTAATCTAAGGGCAGTTGGAATGTACTCTTGATCTCTTTTACCGACACATTTGATTGAATGGCGCTGACCCCTTTGACGCGTCGGATCGAGCTGATTCGTTCAAAGTACTCATCAAGATCTTTCGCGACCACTTGCACAATGTAATCTGCTCCGCCAGCAATACAATGACACATGAGTATCCAATCGGATTCTGCGACATAATCTTCAAATGGTTGGGTGTTTTCGACCTCATGGCTGCCTAAGGTCACCAGAGTAAAACCCGAAACCTGAAAGCCGAGTTTCTTACGATTCAGTCGAGCGGCATATCCTTCGATATAGCCCTCTTCTTCCATTTTTTTCCATCGTCTCCAGCAAGGCGTTTCGCTTAGGTTCACTGTCTCTGCTAATTTGGAGTTACTCATTCTGCCATCTTTCTGTATATGTTCTAAGATGGATAAATCTGTACTATCTAGTTCAAAGTTGGTGGATTCTTTCTTTTTCATATCTTAAATGGAAATAGTCTGCCTTAAATTGCTTTAATGTTAACCCAAATAGCAATTTTATTCCTGAGCGAATCGTTAGACTGGATCTCATATTGAAATTATCACTTTATGGGAGAGAGCAATGAGTGCTCAACTGATGACAGCTTTTATGTTGTTTGCAATATCGATTTCATTGACGCCAGGGGCGGGGAATATTGCTTTAGTAGGGCTGTCGAGCCGCTATGGCATTGGGGCAACACTACCGTTTATTCTCGGTAACGCGGTCGGTGTGGTCGCGATTTTGGGCGGTGCGAGTATTGGCTTGGTGAGCTTATTTACTCTTTATCCCGATCTTTATAACGTCTTGAAATGGCTAGGGGCGGGTTACTTGCTCTACATGGCTTGGGGCATTGCCAACATGGAGATGGACGAAAACTCAAGTATCAAGAAATCTGGTTTTATGTCCGGTATTTTGGTTCAGATACTTAACCCGAAAAGCTGGGTCGCTTCATTAACCGTGTTCTCTCAGTTCATATCCCCAACTAGCGATTACCTTACTCAAGTGGTGATAATTATTAGCGTGATGGTGTTTACCGGTGTCATTGGTATGCTGCTATGGGCCTATTTTGGTTCGATGCTCAATCGCTTTATCCAATCTCCGCAAAAAATGGCCTGGATAAATCGAGGTTTTGGTGCCAGCTTAGTACTTGTCGTGGTGTTTATGGTCAGTCAGCCGAGCCTATGATTAGGCTTAGCCGTACTTACTTACCTAGGTACGTTGGTGTTGAGTTGACTTTCTTTTGCTAGCACGCGCTTTTAGCTGGCTAGGCAAGCAACTAAACATCAACTGGGCAAAAGTCAGCGAGCTAGATTACGAATGGGAGAAACGTGATCTTCGAACGGCACTTGTCGCCGAAGAAATGTTGTACCTTCAACGAGCTCAGGGGTGCTGATCCGATCCATTCGAAAATGACGAAAGTCTTTGCGTGTCGGATCCCAGGCAACCAAATACCATAACGGTGGTAAAATCAGCATGGCTTGTGGCTCAACATATCGTTGGGTTATGGTTCGTTTAGCGTCACGGTATTGAAAACGCAGGTGTAGCCGTTGTAGAAAAGCTTGCTCGAATGCGGGAAGCAGTTCGGAATCCATCGTTCCCATATCAGATATGTCCACCTGCGGAGCAAGCTTTCCGATATACAAGCAACCTAGAAAACGACGCAGATCGCGTACTTGGTCTGAGGGGAGTGCTTTCTCTATCTTCGCAAGACCTACGTCCGCGAGACCAGAGAAAGGTAGGTTTCCGGCCGCGCGCATTGATTCAACGCTGATGAGAAGCGCAAAAACTTCAGAAACTGACAAGCGCACGGTGGTTTGAATTGATCGTGAATCAAGTTGTAAACCACCTCCGCGACCTGGTTCAGAATGGATGACAACACCCTCATCACGAAGTGCGCTAATATCACGCAATATTGTCCGCCTAGATGCGCCAACCTCTTGAGCAAGGTCAGCGACGGTTGAAGTACCGTTGCGGCGAAGGATACGTACTATAGAGTCTTGTCTTAGGCGAATATTCATCTCTAAAGCTTACCATTCAATGGTGTCAGTATTTGGCACCATTACCATATACAGTTTCTCTGTCCTCGTCAGCAAGAAGGTTTCGAGGTTGCCACGCACACTCGTAAATGCTTATGGACTAAAGCGTCACCCTAGGTAGGAGGCGTAGTCTGACGATTCCATCCAGATAAAGGAGAAATGTAATGTTTAATCCAACCGATTTTCCCAAACCCATTTTTGTTTCAGTCAATGACGTGAAACTTGAAGTCTTCGAAGCGGGTTCGCAAAATGCTGGAAACCCCATTGTGCTTTGTCATGGCTGGCCGGAGCATGCCTTTTCTTGGCGTTATCAGATACCAGCTCTCGTAGAGGCGGGATACCATGTCATTGTTCCAAACCAGCGCGGGTACGGCAATTCGTCCTGTCCGACAGAAGTCACAGCCTATGATATAGAGCACTTGTCGGGTGATTTGATCGCGCTTCTTGATCACTACGGATACGAAGACGCCACTTTTGTCGGTCATGATTGGGGAGCGATGGTGGTTTGGGGGCTGGCTTTATTGTATCCAAATCGTGTCAACAAAGTCATAAACCTAAGCTTGCCTTATCAGGAACGCGGAGACACTCCTTGGATCGAATTCATGGAACAAGTACTCGGCAGTGACCACTATTTTGTCCATTTTAATCGGCAACAAGGTGTTGCAGACGCGGTATTGGATGAGAACACGTCTCGATTTCTGCGTAATCTGTATCGGAAAAATGAGCCACTAAGAGAACCAGAACCGGGCATGGCGATGATCAATATCGCCAAGGGCGATACACCGCTCGGAGAGCCGTTAATGAGCGACAGTGAGCTGGCAGTTTTCGAATCCGCTTTTAAATCAACAGGCTTCACTAGCAGTATAAATTGGTACAGAAACCTTGACCGTAATTGGCATTTATTAGCAGACGTAAATCCCATCATCCAAGTGCCGACGCTCATGATCTATGGTGACCGAGATGTGATCCCTAAGTCCGAAAGGCTAACTGTGTTTGTTCCTAATGTAGACGTAGTTAACTTAGATTGCGGCCATTGGATTCAGCAAGAAAAGCCGCAAGAAACCAACCAAGCAATTTTAAGATGGTTGCAACACCAAAGTAGTAGCGCTTAGCCCTAAGCCAGAGTCATTGCATGAAATGGTCCACACTGAGCTATCTGATATGGCTCAGTTATGCCCCAAAGTTTGTTCCGTTTCTAAAAACGTTACAGTGAGTCAGCTAGCTTTGATATACAGAAATTATTGTGTGGTAAAACGCAAGAGCTGACCCCGCTCCCCTTTTTCTTACAATAGCCAATAAAACAGAGTGTTAAGGCTTAAAACACCAAATGAGCAATTACTAATAGTGTTCATTCATAGTGTCAATTGTTAGTGTTCAAAATACTATTTGTCTGATTTTTAATCGAGTGAACTCTGTGATATCTAGGTGTCATTACACTTACTTTGAGGGAATCTAACTGCTGTCACTGTAACTCATTGTTTATTATGTGCTTATTTCTTTGTCTGTTGGTGTCTTTATTTCACTGCCCAGATCATGAAATAGATTTACCAAATCTCCCCCATGTTTTGTCATAGTAAAACATTTAAGTACAAAACATTAGTCTTCAAATATAATTACATTTTGATTAATATGGTCATAATTGTGACTTAAGTCATATTTATGCGCATTTATTGAGGGTTAATTTGCTTTTTAGGTCACTATTTGCGTGATAATAAGAGGTATATTTGTTTAGAGTACAAAGTAAATGCACATTCCTATGATCGTATCAGCACCTTGGGTGGCTTACCCAGAAATCGTTGAGGAGTCCACGCAGTATGGATCATTTAGTGAACCTAACGCGGAAGATGGAGATGACATTTTTAATCTTATTGCCCAGTGTCCACCACTAGATACCAACTCCTCTTACTGCAATTTTTTGCAATCCACTCACTTTCGCCAAACATGCCTCTTAGCCCGCTACGAAGGAGAGATCTCCGGCTTTATTTCCGGTTATCGCAAACCAGAAGAACCGAGTACGCTTTTTATTTGGCAGGTCGCGGTTGCCCCCAAGCACCGAGGTAAAGGCCTTGCATATCAGATGCTTCAAGTACTTTTGACTAAAGACTCTCTGCAAGGCATTGATGCGATTGAAACGACGATTACCCGTGAAAACGGGGCGTCTTGGGCGCTATTCAAAAAGCTCGATGCGCAAAATGGTCAACAAGGTAGCGTTTCAACATTTCTCGATCAAACGACACATTTCAAGGGTAAACACGATACGGAGTATTTGTATCGCATCCCACTCACATCACAGGATAGATAAACGGTCTAATCATGGATATTTTTGACAAGCAAGAATCGCAAGTTCGCTCTTACTGCAACAGCTTCCCGGTTGTTTTTACGAAAGCAAAAGGGTGTTGGCTAGAGACTGAATCCGGTGAAAAGTACCTAGATTTTCTTGCTGGGGCGGGGTCACTCAATTACGGTCATAACAACCCGATATTTAAACAAGCACTGCTCAATTACATCGAAGCTGATGGTATTACGCATGGACTCGACATGCATTCTGGTGCTAAGGCTGAATTCCTCAACGCGTTGCAGAGTCATGTACTAGAACCAAGAGGCCTTAACTACAAAGTTCAGTTTACAGGGCCTACAGGCACCAACGCCGTTGAAGCGGCACTTAAGTTAGCCAGAAAAGCTAAGGGGCGCAGCTCTATCGTCGCCTTCACCAATGGCTTTCATGGCTGTACATCCGGTGCCTTGGCGGCAACAGGCAATCAGCACCATCGACAAGGAGCAGGGGTAAGTTTAAACAATGTCACTCGTATACCTTTTGAGGGCTATGCGGGCATTGATGGGCTGACACTATTTGAAACAATGTTAAGTGACAACTCAGCTGGGGTCGATAAACCTGCGGCTGTGCTTGTTGAAACTGTACAGGGCGAAGGTGGGCTCAACGTTGCTTCAAACGCGTGGTTGCAACGCCTAAGCAAAATCTGCAAACAGAATGATATTTTAGTGATTGTCGATGATATTCAAGCCGGATGTGGGCGCACGGGTACGTTCTTTAGCTTTGAACCTGCAGGTATTAAGCCTGATATGGTGACCTTATCTAAATCAATTGGTGGATACGGTTTGCCTATGGCAATCGTGCTACTCAAGCCTGAACTTGATATTTGGAAACCTGGCGAACATAACGGTACCTTTCGTGGCAACAACCACGCTTTTGTTACTGCCACTCAAGCAATCGAAATGTATTGGGCTGACAACAAACCATTCGAACAGCACATTTCGAACTGCTCAGCCATGGTTTCCGAGGTGATTGCCTCTATTTTGGCCCGCCACCCAGGCATGTTCGTTAAACAAAAGGGGCGTGGGATGATGATCGGCATTGAGTGCAGCAACGGACAACTGGCTGGCGAGATCGCGAAAGCTTGCTTTGACAATGGCTTAATTATTGAGACAGCTGGACCAAATGACGAAGTGTTGAAGTTTTTCGCACCACTTACGATTACTGAATCTGAGTTAGAAACAGGCTTGGACATATTTAAACATGCCGTCGAAGTCGTGATCCAACAACAGTTTAAGAAAGCATCGTAAATAGGAAGAAAATAATGATTGTTCGCACTTTAGAAGAATGCCGCGATAGCGAGCGCAGAGTTGCCTCAGAAACATGGGAAAGCGTTCGTATGTTACTCAAAGATGACAATATGGGTTTTTCATTCCATATCACCACCATTTTTGAGAATACAGAAACGCATATCCATTACCAAAATCATTTGGAGTCCGTCTACTGTATGAGTGGCGAGGGAGAGATAGAAGTTGTCGGTGGAACAACCTACCCAATCAAGCCGGGGACGCTCTACATCCTAGATCAGCATGATGAGCATTATCTCCGTGCATACGAAGGGAAAGAGATGGTGATGGCTTGTGTATTTAATCCACCAATCACGGGTAAAGAAACCCATGATGAGAACGGTGTTTACCCGCTTATTGACTGATTGCCCTTTCTGGCTAGTCAATAGGGCTAGCCTTTCTTTCGCCACGAACCCTACCAACCAAAGGCCGTATCATGACTTATACCGTAGAGAAAATCGGCGGTACTTCGATGACAGCATTCGATGCTGTACTAGATAACATACTGATCAAAAAAGGAAATGAAGAAACTTACAACCGAGTATTTGTGGTTTCCGCTTACAGTGGAATCACTGATGCTTTGCTTGAATGTAAAAAAACCAGTAAGCCGGGTGTGTATCAGTTAGTCGCTCAGCGAGATGCGAGTTGGCAACAGGCGCTAGACTACGTAGAACAAAGAATGTTACTCATAAACGACAATATCTTTGCCGACCCAATGAACCGCCTTCGTGCAGACAAATTTATTCGCTCTCGGATTTCAGAAGCGAAAGTCTGTATCTCTAACATCATGGAAACTTGCCAATATGGTCAGTTTTCGCTGCGACACTACCTACCCCAAGTTAGAGAGTTTCTTTCCTCTATAGGTGAAGCGCACAGTGCGTATAACACTGCACTCAAACTCAAAAATATCGGCACAAACTCAAGGTTTGTTGACTTGTCAGGCTGGGATACACAGGTTCCTAGTAGCTTAGATGATTGCATTCTAAAAGCGTTTGCAGATATCGACATAAGCAAAGAGTTACCTATCGTCACCGGATACGCGTCTTGCAAAGAAGGGTTAATGTCCACTTATGATCGCGGCTATAGTGAAATGACATTTAGTCGTATCGCCTCATTAACCAATGCTGATTTGGCGATCATTCATAAAGAGTACCACCTTAGCTCGGCTGACCCTCGCGTTGTTGGCTCTGATAAAGTTCTGCCATTGGGAAAGACCAACTATGACGTAGCAGATCAACTTGCCAATTTGGGTATGGAAGCGATTCACCCTAATGCAGCAGCAGGCCTACGTGAAAGTGGTATCGAGTTGCAGATCAAAAACACCTTTGAACCGCGGCACCCAGGGACACTGATCTCCGGGGCTTTTCGACCAACGGTGGACAAGGTTGAAATCATTGCTGGTAAAGAGAAAGTCTTTGCCTTACATCTGTTCGATCAAACTATGGTTGGTTGTGTAGACAATGTCAGCTACGACTTAATGCAAATCATCACAGACGCACGAGTGAAATTGGTGGGTAAAGAGATGAATGCTAACTCAATGACACATTACCTCACTGGCAGCAGCGATGCATTGAACAAAGTTCTGTACAAAACAGAGAAGCGATTCCCTAACGCAAACATAAAAGGCCGAATGGTTGCCCTCATTTCTGCAATAGGATCTCAATTTGACACCAACCAAGCACTCGCAAAAGGTGTGTTAGCGTTAATGGAGCAAAGTATTACTCCTATCGCCGTTCATTCATCGATGAGAAATGTGAATGTGCAGTTTGTTGTTGATGACAATGAGTATCAGCCTTCGATATGCGCACTGCATGAGGTGTTTTTTAATCGAAAAAAGCGCTCGCTACATAGCTTAGCAGTGTGAATGCTCGGCTCGTTCGGCAGTTGCAAGAAGAAACCAAGCCCATTCGCCATCACTTGATTCATTCATGAAGCTCAAAATAATAAGTAGTGGAAATTTTTGGTGTAATTTATCGCGACAGTTATGCATGAGTACAGTTCTAGTTACTAAGGTGTCTGCCCGTACAACTCTGTACATATTTGAATAGTGTGCCCCGGGGGTATTCGAAACCATGGATGACAAATAGATGTAGTAGGTGAAATATTTTATTTTTATTGTTTTGATGGGGCCATCAAGAGGGCGTTAAACGCGCCCTCATTGTTCGAAAGAATTAACCTGAGTATGCGTGCGGACTTGAGTATTTCCACAGGGGGTTCCAGTAAGATTCAAGCAAGTCGTCAACTGGTTCACCTTCGATAAGGTAATTGACCTCCGCCAAATTGCCTGGGTAAAGGTTGTCTGAACCAACGATACAGACTTCGTCGTCTACAATCATAACTTTTGCGTGATTACCGGGGGCAGAGTTGACAGGCCCATAGAAGTACCCGCTGGCACTGACAGTAGTCCAGAATGGGTGTCCGATGATGCCTTGGCTAGGTGGTCTCTCTGATAGTGGCTGGGTTTTCAATGTCGCTGTTTTTCCTTCTTCAGGAAGGTTTGGCCACTTGTATGTTTCACCTTCGGTTAGTTTGTCTGCCGGTACTTTGTCTGTGAAGAAGAACGGTGCGATGAAAAGACGTGACAGCGCGTTTTTACGTTTGCCATCACTGTCGTCAAATAGTTGATCAGTCTTTGCATCATGGGTCATGTAATACTCCATCAACCCAAATGTTCGTATGGCCCCGGAGCCAAAAGAGTATTGATCACCTTCTGCACCTGCTCCGGCGTCTAACGGAGAGACAACTATCTGAACAGTCAACTCCTCGTTTTTCAGCAATGCCTCTATAATCCAGTGGCATACAACATGATCTTTCCAGTTCTTTTTCCAGGCACTAATTATATCCTGTTGTGACATACGGATAGTATGTTTAGCATTCAGGATAAGGCTCTTTTTCATTATCTCTGAGCCTATCTTAAAATCGGTATCCCGGTTAGGGCCGGTCCAGTATTTGCCCACGGTCAGAATCCGGTCTGTTTTTTTATAGTTCTCCAGCTTGTCGTAAGAGTTGTATACAAGACGTTCTTCAAAAACATTGGCATCGAGATCTGAAACCGAGCGTAAGTCAAACTTTTCGATTTCATCGACGGCAGGCAAAGGAGGTAAAACAGGGATCTCAGAGTCAGTGCCGGGTTGGATGCCAGTTCGATGGGTCTCGAGAATATTGTTCTGCTTTTCCTGTATGTAGTCCTGTACATAACTAAGCTCGAAAGGGTCATTTGGATAACTAGGCTCGTTATCCCTGTTGTTCCAGACTAGGTTGTCGGTATCTAATGACTCTTTGGTTAGCAGAAATGTATCTGCCGTCCATAACTCGTTAAGGAATAGCTGAGCACCTAAACTAGCTGCACCGTGGACTACGACTGATACGTCATGAACAGGCGGATAGCTTCGGAACAGGTCCATATTTAGGTTGTGGCCTCCAACTAGGGATTCAACACCATCACAGGCAATGATCTTGGTGTGGTTCCAGGTCATCTTCGTATCTGAATCAGAAATTAATGATTCGGGAAGAAATTTCTTCTGTGCTGACATCCAAGAGCCAGAGACCCGCTGATAGAATCTGCCTACGACAAACTCAGGCATGATCTCCCAGTACTCTGAGCGTGTTCTGATTAAGCGGATCAAAGCGGCTTTAAAATCAATAAGGTTGTCAGGCTCATTGATAGGGTAAAGTGGCGTCTGACCAAATATGAACCTGAATTGTGGAGGTTCGTTTCGATCCATAGGGTTGGTAAGTGCGGTATCTATCGCCCCCAGTATTGCTCTTGCCCAGTCAGGGTCGGGACTATTGAGCGATGAGATATCGCATCGATAACGTGTCTTCTGCACTATCTCAACAATAGCCCGTTCAAATTCCCCTTGGCGCGCAATTGCTCTAGGCATTATTTCTGGGCCAAATGGCATTCCCCAGATACTAGGGGTATCAAGTAGTCTTACATAGTTCACATCACTGTCATGATAGAAAAGTTCTTTCTTTGATAGTTCTGCTTTGATTGATTCTATTTTACTCATCTTCACTCTAACTTGCTGTTTATAAACAGCTCGGCAATCGGTAAGTGGACTTTTACTTAATTTAGTCAACGGTTGGTCTAAGAGTTATAAAAACTTCCAGTCAACCCAGCCCTTGTTTCTTCTCTCAGTGGTTACTGGGTAAGCCAACTTATACGGAGGATCGCCTACTACGTCGTCCATATAATAGGTATCGTTCGGGTTACGACCCCATATAGAAGAGACTCGGCGGACATATGGTCTTCCGGGAAGAGTGTTACTGTTTCGAGTTTCTCCTCCTCCCATAATGTCGAATTCACGATGGAAGGTATGAATTTCTTTTCTTAGCTCTAAAACACTTTTCTCAACTGCGCAAGGGACGTCGAAATTCGTCCCCCATTTGGTTAAATAGCCTCTGGCCATTTTGTAGACCAGCTCTGGAACGGGAGCTACCGAATCACTTGCTTTGTCAGCCGAGTAGTAACTGTCACTGGTAGTATTTCCAGCTACTGTGCTGTGTCGGCCCCGACATGCATAGAGTTCATAACCAATCGGCTGAGGGCGGTTGCTGTCAGGGGCGAGGGGATCGGCTTGCTGTGCCTGATTTGCCATACTTGCCCAGCCGGGGTATCTCATGATCCAGTCCCACCAAGACTGGTTATGGATAACTATTTCATTGTTTTCGTTTCTCATTCTTCCGTTTGGCCGCGGCACCAGTGCCTGGAAAGCATGATCCTGTACATTTAAGTTGTATGACTGATCCCAGGAATAAACGCCCACGTAGTTGACAACATTCGGTGGCAGTTGAGTGAGGATACTCCACCATGTACCAGGCCCTGGAACAGGATCAATGGCAAAAATATTTACTGGGGTGGTACGTGTCTTTTCATCACCATACGCATACAAGAACCAAGCCGCCATGATGGCTTCGCAAGCTCCCCGGCTATGGCCAACGAAATTAATTACGTTCGCTTTAGTTGCGGCCGCTAGGTTTGCGCCGTGTAGTGCTAAAGCTGGCATAGTCCAGCCCATAAGAGATTCTTTATATTTTCTGTACTGATTTCCGCTTATATAGTTAGAAATATCTGACAGCAGGTCATCCGGTGCATTGAGCGGTCCGTTTACCATTAACGGCTCACTGGTGTCTCTGGTGTGTGCCCAGTCATTCTCACCGGCTCCCCTTACTGTTATTCCAACACCTTTCAGCTCATTGATGATTCTGACAGGTATATAGCCTGTTGAAGGAAGGTATATATTCTTATCACTTGCTTCACGTGATACTTCCCCTTCGTCACGGGTAAGGCTGTACCAGAGAAAGATACCGTCATTACACCTGTTTTCTCAGTCAGTGAGAATTTCGGCAGAGCCGGAAGAGAGGTGCTTACAAGTAAGCCTGAACCGCCTATCAGGCCGGATTTAAGGAAATCTCGCCTTCTTATATTCATATGCCCTAGTCCAAAAAATAGTCGAAAATGTGTTTTATAGTTTGAAGTGAATTCATAATTTGCTGAGATCGAGATACTAACAGTAAATAGATTGTGTTCAAATAATTCTATGCAATTTAATGCAATGCCTATTGTTGAGTTTCCGGGGGTGACTTTTTTCTAAACGGGAATCAGGTTCTGTTTATATATTACTGCCCGAGAGCGTTATTGATTTAATCCTGGGAGTTTTAATATCTGAATGCGAATATCGGGGCTAGGTCTTGCATTTTGCCTATCTGAGTTCTCCATACTAGCATTAATTTAGCTTTTGCTAATTTATGACTATAGTTGTAACTGACTCATCGCTGTCCAAAGCCATGTTAAGCAAGACCAAATCAATGTGTTAATTCTCGTAATCTCAACTGCAAAAAAACACGCGTCGCGGTACTTGGCGCCTTCTCAATTGCCAGTTTATAAAAAATGCTAGCTTCTGTTTTTTGCCCTAATTTGCTGAGAATATGCGCACGTGCCGCGTACCAAGGTTGGTAATCTTTAAGGTCTTCTTTTAACTCGTCCAACTTCTTGAGCGCAAGTTCTGCGCGTTCTGTTTCTGCAAGCACTACTGCCCAGTTCAAGGTGACAACTGGAGTAGGTTCGAAGCGCCATAGTGATTGATAAAGCAAAGACATCTGAATCCAATCGGGCTTGGGTTTCATCATATGACAGTCTGCAATTGCTGCCTTGATCTGAAAAGGGCCAGGTCGCCTTTTTTCGATAGCCTTGGAAAGGATGCATTGAGCTTCATCAATATTGATTTGCTGCCATAATGTGCTGTCTTGTTCTTCAACTGGCACTATGGCACCACTAACATTGATTCGAGCCGCGCTTCTCGCATCGGTAAATAACATTAATGCCAGTATACCTTCTACTTCTGGTTCATTGGGTCGCAGTGTCATCAGAAGTCTGGCCAAAAAGATGCCCTCTTGGCATAGGGAACGTGGGCTCTCGTCTTCTGTTACATAGCCAGTGGTGAATATCAAATAGATGGTTTTAAGCACCGTTTCCAATCTGTCACCCCATTTGTCTGTTTCTGGGGTAGAGAACGGAATGCCTTTGGCTTTAATCGATGTTTTCGCGCGATACAGTCGTTGTCCCATGGCTTTTTCGTTATCTAGGAAAGCGGCGGCGATTTCCTTGGTCGTTAAATTGCAGACCGTACGTAGGGTCAACGCGATACGCGATTTTTCTTCCAAGGCTGGATGACAGCAGGTAAAGATGAGCCGTAAACGCTCATCCGGAATGGTTTCATGAACGTCATACTCTAAGTCTGCGGTAAAATGGTCAGCTAGATCCACCGTCTTACGTTGCTCTCGTTGCACCCGACGAATCTGGTCAATTCCCTTATTTAAGCCGACTCTCATTAGCCAAGCCATAGGGTTATGAGGTGGCCCGGACCGAGTCCAGTGTTTCAAGGCCGATATTGTTGCTTCCTGTAGGGCATCCTCGGCTAATTGAAAATCATTAAGGCGCGAAATAAGCCCCGCCAAAAGCAGCCCTCTGTCTTGATGCAAGAGATCATGAATAATACGACTGACCGGGATCGCTTTTGAAGAGGCGTTATTCATACGTTAATCAGCTTCGTTGTAATTCAGCAAAGGGCGGACCTCGATGGTGCCGAACTTAGCCACGGGAATGATTGCTGCACATTTCAATGCGGCGTCCAAGTCGGGCACGTCAACGATGTAGTATCCCCCCAAGTTTTCGCGTGTTTCTGCAAAGGGACCGTCCATGGTTTCCACCTTACCGGAGTGGATTCTCAGTGAAGTTGCCGTTTCTACCCCCTCCAATCCCTCGCCACCAACAAGCACGCCATCTTTTTCGAATGTCTCAGAGGTAAGGGCAAAATCTGCCATCATCTTGTCAAATTCAGGCGTGCCAAATACTGGCTCTTTATCTGGTGCGGCATAAAGCAAAAGCATATATTTCATCTTGGATTTCCTTCTGGTTTGTTGTTTCCTACTCAAGGACGTTTTCGCTTTGCCATTTTCGACATGAACTAAAAATTTTTTGCCTTGCGAATGTACAATAGTACAGAGAATAAACAGTTATCAATTGCGAGATTTGTGCTAGGTGTCTTTAGATAGAAGGACAGATGCCATTACGTTGGCTATTGACCTATTTGATCTAATGCAGCAGAGAGCCAAATGAATATAGGCCTTGCAAATATCTATTATTCAGTTCCGAAAATGGCGCATCTTATTTATCTTCTGTTGTTAGTATCTAGTTGAAAGTATTTAATATAAAAGCAAACTGGAGTAAAAGGTATGTTCAAGAATATGCATGAAATGGAAGAACCACTAGTTATTGGTAATGTATGGGATGTACCAAGCGCGAAAATCGCCGAAAGTGTCGGGTTTTCTGTTATTGGTACTTCTAGCGCAGCTATTGCTAAAAATCTTGGAAAGGAAGATGGAGAAAATATCCGTTTCGAAGACCTTTTGTCGATTGTAAAAGCAATTGTGAAGTCAACAGAACTGCCTTTGACCGTAGATCTTGAGTCCGGCTACGGAGAGACACCCGAAATCATAGCAAAGAATATGATTGAGTTAGTTAAAATTGGTGTTGTTGGAGTCAACATAGAAGACAGTGTCGTGGTAGACGGTGAAAGGTGCTTGTGTGACAGCGCTCTGTTCAGCAAAACTTTAGAAAAAGTTAGAGAATGTATTCGCGAAGCAGGCCTTGAAATTTTTATTAATGTCAGAAGTGACGCGTTCCTACTTAATGTTGAAGAGCCTCTTGTAACTAGCATCGAGAGAATTAATCGATACCAACAGGCGGGCGCTGATGGCATTTTCCTACCATGTATCAATAAAAAAGATGATATCAAATCAGTTGTCGATAGCACCTCACTGCCGATAAATGTAATGTGCCTTCCGGGATTACCTAGTTTTTCAGAACTTAAAAAACTAGGTGTAAAACGCATAAGCATGGGCAATTTTGTACATGAGGCAATGCTTACTTCTCTATCCTCTACCTTGACTTCAATTAAAAGAGAGCAATCTTTTGAGGTACTGTTTATATAGGCCCATATTTGTTTCAGCCAATTCTGGCTGAAACATTTTTGCCCCAAAATGAGTTAGAGCAAAGATTCGTTCAACTTTACGTTATCGATATTTGCCATAATAGAACTGATGGGGAGCACAGTGTAAGAAGTGCTCCCAACCATTCCTCTTCTTGAGTCATTTAGTTGTAGTTTTTTGTTTTGGCTGACAACGAGGCAACCAATAAACCTACAGATACTAATCCAAAGAACGACAAGAAAGCGCTCATTAAGTTGAGAAGTCTATTATTTTGCTCAATCTCGACAATGGTGATGTTTGTAAAAGACTGGAATGTAAAAGTTAAGGATTTTATGATGTCAAGGTATGTGTCAGATTCACAGTAACCAAAATTGATTAATGATACCGAGGTGATAAGGAAAAGAATAAACCTGATAATGTTGAAGGGTTTCTCACCATATCCCCAGTAGACTTCTTGCGCGTACATCCAAATGGAAGAAAATAGCGATAGCATTTTAGTTTTAGCTGAAAGCTTAGATTTAAAATCAAAAAAACTCTGCCATAGTTTCTTTCTCTTTGCTGTTTGCTCTAGGAGAAAGTGCTCCCCCGCTAAGTCTGGATAACCTAAACGGGAATAGATAACCTTTGCGGTTTTGTGAAAAGCTTGTTTATGGCTTTGGGAATTAGTAACTATATCTTCGTACTCCAAATGGCAACCTACTATTTCAGAAGCGATTAGATTTAATGAGAGCTTTTTCTCCTTAATAGTACATTTAGATAAGCTGGAGTTATCGAGATTGATATTCGATGACCCGTATTCAAATCGACACTCGGCCAAGCTTCCATTTTTCACCGCCATTCCTATCGAACATTGATGGAATGTTGCTGCATGTATACCACCAACGACATTGAAGTTGTGCAATGTACAATATGTAAATTGTTGGAAGCTTGTGATCATTGGAGAGAGTAAAGTTAAGTTATCGAGATTTGTGAACTCAAGATTTTTCTCTCCTATATAACAATCATCTATTGTTACATTTTTCCCGCCTAGTTTTAGTAACTCAAGCTTCGGTGGTGCCGTATTATTTACCCAGAATGGCGAGTTAACAGAACGATTGGGCATGTGAAGAGGGATATTAAACTGTATGTTCGAGTGGCTATTTAGATAATGTCTGTCTTGGGAGGTTCTTCCTCCTGGCGTCAAAAAAGAAATTATGCTTTCGATGTTTGTAACTTTTTTGTAAATCGCCCAATCTATATAACTTAAAAACTCGACTCTTTTGATACATTTAGTTTTTGTTAGTCGAGTTTCCAGTTCATCTGACTGTATAAATTCATAACAAATAGCAGGTGGTACAGGGGAGTTTGAAAATATAGATATGCTGATATCACGTTCTACATAGTTGATTCGTTGACCGTAGTATCGGACAAATCTGGCTGGGCCATGGAAAAGTAAGTCATCTTTAGACAAACCATCTTGCTCGGAAAGCCAATCACCAAAACTAGGCAAACTATCGTAAAGAAACTCAACTATACGAGGAAAATCATGAGATCTTCTCCACTCATTGAATTTATCGTCATTCCAATTCATCCATTCATTCGGATCTAGTTCAATTTTATCTTCGGGCTTTTTAACTGCTTCCAATGTAGTTACTCATAGTGCTTTGATTACATGATCAGAACAATAGCAAGATAGGGACTCGCTTGATTAGCAAATTGTATCATACAGGTGAGTTGTTAGAAAAATTGAAACTACGGCGTTCTGTCTGCTATCGCAGGAATAATGGCATACTTTTTCTAATCAAAATAACCCGAGGCAGGGTAATAGCTCTAAAACGTTTATGTCCAGAGACGTGCTACAGATGGTGGGCGTAACACGTCTTTCTAAAAATAACTCTAGTACTCAAAGTCATTTTGGCCTTCACCTCAAAAGGAACTAACGTTTTTCACCGAACCCTGATCCAAAAATTAAGAAGGTCGCATCATGCGACCTTCTTGTTCTTTGTCTTAGCGAGACTCTAACGGGTATGAGCGGTAGCTCCACATACCGTAAGTTCGAAGGGCATCGCGGTAGATTCCTAGTAGCTCACTGTCACTCGCTTTGGTGAGCTCTTTTAGCGGCTTGTCTGGGTAGCTGACTGTATCGAACGTAATGCCTTGTGGGCCTGTTTGCCAACTTGCAATTTCAAACAGTGTTTGCCCACGACGTACATGGCTTGCAGAGCTAATGATGGTCGCATGTTTGATGTTGTGGCGGGCTAGGGCATAGCTGCTAAATAGCGCGTTGCCAACGGTGCTGGTGGCGTAGTTTTCTTCAATGATTCTGTCTTTGCTGACGCCTTTCTCGATCAGCCAGTCAGCCATCAACTTGCCTTCGGTCTTGTGGTTCTTTGGTACACCACCCGTTAGCACGATAAGCGCATCTGGGTTCGCTTTTGCCATTGCCAAAGTGGTTTCAAGACGCTCAACTAAGATCTGGTGCATTGAGCCATCTGGGTTTAGTGCGTAACCCAGAGTAACAATCGCTCCCTTATCTTCTAACTTACCTTGCGCTGCTTTCTCTTTTAGTGGTGTCTCTAGTACGCGATCCACTGTCGAGAAAATTCGCTTAATGTCAGCCGCTTTGCCCGCATTGAGTTTAGATAAAGCACCCATGTGTTTGCTTGACTCAGCTTGGTTGCCTTTGAAGCGTTGCCATACCGCAAGGTAGGCATGTAGATCCACATCATCCGGTGCCACCGTCAGCGCTTGCTCGAATAGCTCAATCGCACGATCGACATTTTTGTTATAAATCTGAGCATTAGCCGCTGAGATAAGAAGATCAGTACGGTATGGCTCCAGTTCGTATGCCTCTAGTAAGCGATCGGTAACAATCTCCATATTACTTGGCATTTTCGCAGTGAACCCAGCATGAGAGATTCGAGCTGGGGATTTAAAGGCTGTCACAGCATCGCTCAGAAGCTGATCAACCACCTGTCTTTTAGTGACGAGTTGGGCGTAATCTGTTGAGGCTTGCACTGTAGAGTCGTTAGCGGCAAGAGAGTATGGCGCAGCAGTTAAAGCAATAACGCTACCTAGAGCGAGGGCAATGATGTTCTTCTTCATTAGGAGATCCTAGTGTTGTTATGTGTTGATCTAAGTCGACGGATTTTTTGCAGTGTAAAATTACCTCTCAGATAGTCTGTGAATTGGTTCTCACTTTAAATGAAACACTCAGCATATGGTTGTGGTTTGCGAACTAAGATCACGAACTGGATATTTAACCTATTGATATAAATGATAATTATGTCGTTAATACATAAGTGGCGGGGGAGAAAAAGCCTGCTTACTCGCAGGCTTTATGGTTACTTAATCGCAGTACAAAAACTGACATCAGCATGCTGGGTTTGTGGGTCGTAGCTGTGGTAGAGCTCGAAGCAAGGTCTGTCATCGTTTTCTAGCCCTGTTTCGATCACTTTACTCATCAAATCATCCCAAGCGAGCGCATATTGGCTGTGCTGTGTGATGTTCTGGCGCATCACCGCGTATTCGCCACCGGGAAAGTCTTGCAGTTCTATGCCATTTATTACGTCTGTATCTTCAGGCACCATCAAACAGATATCGGTACGACATTTGTCGCTTGGAGTAACTTCAGGGTTGTCGTGATAGATGAAGATACAAGTATTCTCCGCTAACCCTTTCATGCCAGCCCACTGATAGAGTCGACCACTGGCTTCTTGATAACCTTCACCGTAAGGGCCTGTAACTCGGACATAAGCCAGTTTTGTCGCTGTAAAGTTTTGCGTTTCCATTTTGTTGCTCCACGTTGTTAGTTCAGAGCCAGTATATGAATCGCTAGGTTTGCCTGCGTTTCCATTCTTGCGCAGCGTGTGTCCAATCTTGCTGTTTCGCGATAATTCAGAAAATTGCTGGTAGTTTTCGCAATCACGAAAAGCACTTGGCGTTACCCCATAATGTTGCTGAAACGCTTTGGCTAGGCTCTGTGAAGAGGCAAAACCGTATTCCAATGCGATGTTTAGCACGGGTTGTTTTGATTTAAACAAATCGTCGGCTGCCGACTGCAACCGCAAACGTCTGACAAAATCAGCGAGGGTTTCTCCCTGCACGGCTTTGAAGGTGCGATGGAAGTGATATGGCGACAGGTTCGCTAGGGCTGCGACTTCTGGCAAATTGAGGGGTTGGTTGAAGTTCTTTTCCAGATAACGAATCACTGGAATCAGCCTCTTTTGATAATCAACGCGCATTACTGAGCTCACCCTTGCTTTAAAATGACTGTATAAGCGTACAGTAAATAGGCTCGATTTAAAAATGGAGTTTTGATAAATGCGTAGCGCACAGTGACGAATTGAGTCACACTTATTGCTCTTTCTCCGCAAGCAAGGACAACCATGATCGCTTGGAAGCAGCACTTAGCAGGTTACGAGTGGCTTATTCACCAAGTCTGGTACTTGGAGGTTGAACATGGTGAAGCGATTGATCCAAAACCTCACCTTATTCCCAATCCACGCGCTCATTTGCTGTTCACTCCCAAGCATCAAGCCTACAGCTATGACAACGGTGAAACCTTACTTCGTGGTAAAGGCAGTCACTTACTGACTGCGAATGAAAACCTCCTTCTATTAGAGGATGAGGCTCCGATAAAACGCATCGGTATTACCTTTCGACCTGAAGGGCTCTATGCTCTCCAATCTGCTTGTTACGATGATGCCCAAGTCAATGCGCTTAACCAGTGTCAGTGGTTTGATTGGCTGAGCCCTTTATTTGATGAGGATTTTCAACAAACGCTATGGCAACAAGACTCACCAGAAGCCTTGTTAGATTCGATAAAACGTCACTTAGACTTTTTAAGGATTGAACCCTGTCGAGCCAAGCCGTTTTTAGTATCGCAGAAGGCAATTTTGGTGATGGACGCGCAAGCATTGAGTTCACCGGAGCTCGCGATAGATATGGAACAGATTGCCGCGCAGTGCGCGTGTTCTCGAAGAACCTTAGAGCGCAGTTTCAAGCAGGTGGTTGGTCTGAGCGTTAAGCAGTATCAGCAAATGGCCCGTCTTGAGCAGATGATTTTGGCCCTCTACAAACAACAAGAGGCGATCGATTGGGTGAGTTTTTCGCAGCAATTTGGCTTTAGTGATCAGTCGCACTTGATACGCACACTCAAGCAGCAGCTTAGAAAAACGCCGAACAAGTATTTGCAAAAACGCGACCTGACGATAGATATCTACGGTGACTTCGAATAGGAACTTGCGGCGACCAAGACAAGCAAGTTGTCGCAAAAGTCCAATTATTTTCTGGTTGGCTCCACTAAGATAGTTGCCAGATAACGAGGTAACACATGTCATATCAAAAACTAAAACAAGGCCAAACCATTCCATTTAATGAGTCGTTGAATATTCAACTGATTCAAGCGTCTGATCTGCAAGATATTATCGAAATGCTCAATGACGATAAGGTCAACAAGTATCTGTTCTTCGCCCCGGCTGACGATAGCCTTTATGAAGGTTTCTTTGGCCCAATCATTGAGAACACAGCTCAAGCCATCAAAGATGACGTTTGGCCAGAGAGTCCGACGTTTGTCATTCGTGATCAGCAAGGTAAATACATGGGAATGTGTGCCGTGACGTCGGTAATGTTCCTAACGGGTAATTACGAGGTAGGTTATCAGCTACCGACTTGCGCATGGGGCAAAGGTATTGCGACTCGCGCGTGCCAAATGATGACGGAGATTGGCTTTACCGAGCTTAAGGCGCATAAAGTCAGTGCAGATTGCTACTCATCGAATGTGGGTTCATACAAAACGTTAGAGAAATGCGGCTTTAGCCAAGAAGGGCGTCAGAAAGACTATTACAAGCTAGAGCAAGGCTTGGAAGACAAACTTTACTACGGTATGACCGCAGAGCAATTCGCCTCTTTCAGTCGTTAAGTGATCAAACTGCGCGTTTAAGCAGCAAACAAAAAGGCCGCTATGCCCATGATCGGGTTAGCGGCCTTTTCTATATTAACAGACCCTAGGTCTTAGTTGCCTTGATTTTGGCTTTGAAGCTTCTTTTTTGCTTCTTCAACTTTTGAGAAATCTAAGCCCAACTCATCGACGGCTTCTTTGATTAGCGCAGGGTTTTGCATTACTTGCGCCATCAGCATTTGTAGCTTGTCTTGTGGCAGACCTAGTTGGCTGATTGTTGCCATTGCTGCAAGAGGGTTTTGCGTCAGAGTTTGGAAGATTTCGTTGATCTGTTCGTCGCTGATGTTGTTCTCTTTCAGCAGTGCAATAATCGGGTTCATCATATTTCCTTTTCAATCTATTGATGACTTTGCGCAGCAGTTTATCACTTGGCCGCTAAGATTGAATAGCTCTAACACTGTTTGTGCTTATGGCGATGCCTTATAAGTTCAGTGAATCATCTGTTGTTTTATCTATTTAACTTGTGTATATGTGACTCGGCGCACTGTGTGTATGTGTGTTGTATTGGTAGTCTTTGCGCTCCCCACATCCTCTACTCATCTTTGTATTTTAATTTCACCGCGTGAGCGGTTACTTATGGAGTAGCAATACGCATGGCAGCAGAACCTGTGCAGCGACGAATACAGTTCGTATTCGATCAATACCAAATTTTCCCTAATGACAACCTCACACTGTGTTATTTCGGTATGGCTAATGAAGTCTATATTGTGCCGACGGAACATGGTCGTTATGTACTAAAGAAGTGCTTTAAAAGTAACACCAAAGAGTTGATTAGTAACGAAGTTGCGTTGATAGAACAGCTCAATAGTAATGGATGTTCGACACCAGAAATTGTCCCAGATAAAGAGGGCAACTTGTATGTGGATTTTGATGGCGAAATCTATGTCATGACCAAATATTGCTCTGATATGACGTACAACTGGTCAAGTGAAATCCCTGACAAAGCGCATCAAGAAACCATTCGTGCAATGGCGAACTTTCACCACGCAACGGAGCAATTTACGCCGCCGTATCCTAATTCGCGTACCACCTTTTTAGGTATGGCTACGCATAGAGATAAACTGGCACAAATTGAAGCGTGTGTGGTAGAGGGACGTGAATCATTTAAGCAAATGAGTGAGTATTTGCCAAAGCTGAAATCACTGCTTAACCAACTTGAGAGTGAAATTAATCAATCGGAGTTAGACAAAGCCAAGCAGTGCTTTATTCATGGCGACTTACACTGTTATAACCTCTTCTATGACCAAGACGGGGGGTACACCAAGCTAATCGATTTTGACTTTAGCCGCCTAGATTATCGTCTGGCAGACATCTTTTGGACTAGCCGAATACTTGGCTTTAAGTTGGTGCGTCGTCATTACAGCATCGAGCAGTTGGAAGCTTGGGATCACGTAATTCCTGAAGATCTCTTGTTGAATCTTCTGGTTCAAGTTTGGCAAATAATTATTCGCCAATATCGTCAAGTATCAAGCTTAAATGACAGCGAGCTAGCGTTAGTGCCTCTCTTTGCTCAAGCGGTCCCCTTGTATATCTTTCACTTCTTCGACTTCACCAATAGCGAGCAAGAGTGTCTAGAGCATGTGAAATGGTTCGAATGGGAGTTGTCTCAAGTGGAACGTAATGTGCGACTGAATATGCTGGCGATAGAAAAGGTACTGAGTGATGTGGCGTAGTCGATATGCACTGGTTGCCCCTATTGTCGGGCTGGCACTACCCATCATGCTGCAAGGCGTTTTATTTTCATTGATGGGCTTTGTTGACTCCTTGATGATAGGACAGCTGGGTGAGCTAGCTATTTCAGCGCAAGGTAACGTCGGTCAACTACTCTCGTTTAGCTTTCTTCTCTTTGCAGCGCTGACAACAGGGGGAAGTATTTTAATCTCCCAGTTTAGTGGGGCGCAGCAGGAGCGAAAAGTTGAACAGATAGCCCATACTATGATTGTCGCTGGTGGGGGCTGTGGTTTGCTCCTTGGTGGCATTTTCTATGTGTTAGCTAAACCGTTGGTGGCGCTTCTCACTACAGATCTGTTTTTGCCAGTAGAGCAATGGTCACAAGTACCCGAGGTTGCATCGGGTTATCTACACATTGTTGCTTTTGCTGTTCCCGCTATGCTGTTGTCACAGGTGATTGCGGCGGTATTTAATGCGACGGGAGATACCAAAACCCCGGTTAAGGTTTCGGTGGCCTTTAACATCGTCAACTTTATTGGTAACTATGTACTGATATTTGGCTTGGACCTTCCTGGAAGTGCGGGGCCCATGTTTACCCCTCTAGGGCTTTTGGGGGCGGCATTTGCCACTTTAATCGCCAGTCTCGGACAAGCGTTGGTTCTCTTCGTTATGATCTATCGTCGTCTTGGCGGTTTCAAGTGGGGTCAGTGGTCAGAGCTAAAACAGATCATCCAGCTTGGCTACCCCAACAGTATTGATGGTTTTTATTGGCAAGGCGCGCGCGTATTTTATACCGTGCTGATGAACAGTATTGGCGCGATAGCGTACGCAGGATATGCGATTGTCAGAACCTTTAAAGGCCTATTCATGTTGCCAGTAGGAGGCTTGCAGCAGGCGACGGGTATTTATATCGGTAAGTTATTGGGTGCTGGGGAACTTGAGCAAGCCAAGATCACAGCGAGAGCAGCTATTTGGGCAGGCGTTATTTTGATGTCGATACCGGTGACATTATTGGTCTTACTCGCTCATCCGTTGCTGGGTTTGTATCAGATCCAAGCGGAAACTTATCAACAAGCTTATTGGTGTCTGTGGATTCTCGCGGGATCGCTATTTTTTACTGCGGTAAATTCGGTTATTCCGGGAATACTTCGCGCGGGCGGTGATACTAAATCGGTGATGAATATCACTTTGAAAAGTTTTGCTTTTATGGGGGCTCCTGCCAGTCTTCTACTGGGGGTTGGTTTTGATCTAGGACTCATAGGCGCTTTTATTGGCATTTCGCTCGAAGAGATCTTTAAGTCATATCTGTTTATCCGTCAGCTACAAAAAGATGATTGGCTAAACAATCTTGCGGAGCGGAGTAAAACTCAAGTCGCTGCAGGCTAGCAATTGGTACAAAGTCGCCGCTTAAGTGCGGCGATTTTTTCGGCTTAATAACCCGTTAACTCCATATACCCCGTACCCGAATGAGTCCCCTCGATACGCACTGGGCCTTCCCAATAGGGGACTGAAAGGGGCATGTTAGCGTTGGGGTTGAGCGCTGAAACCACAAGCTCGATTTGCTGACTCGGAATAGCCACTTGCCACTCGGTTGGATAATTACGCCCTTGGATTTCAGTTTGTTTGGTTGCGTTCAATTGAATCTCATTGGATGAAATGGCAATACCCGAGCCGTCTTGTCGCATCAGTCTGGCGCTAGAGTAACTGGCTTTTCCGGTATTGGAATCTCGCAACTGGAACACTACCAAGCTGGTTTCGTCACTTAGTCTTAAGGCAAACCAGTCCCAAC
Organism: Vibrio sp. VPAP30; assembly: GCF_001188205.1. Classification (NCBI taxonomy): domain Bacteria; kingdom Pseudomonadati; phylum Pseudomonadota; class Gammaproteobacteria; order Vibrionales; family Vibrionaceae; genus Vibrio; species Vibrio sp. VPAP30. The sequence continues at coordinate 88,358 of NZ_LBLS01000037.1, read as the reverse complement.
CTTGTTGTGAGTCGAGCAAGAACTGCGAGCTCCACTCTCTGTCTATCCAACCTTTACCCGTTACCTGATGAGTGTGGCCATCAATAATGACTTTGCCAGAAACCTCAATAAACGGTTGGCTATAGTAATACGAAGCCACCTGACCATCGGCACTTTTGGTGCTGTAACCTTGCTCGCCCTGTTTCTGATAAGGTGCACCGCTAGTGAGTGTCAGAGATAAGCCAAACTGCTCTGAACTGGCATTGAGTGTGGCGGGGAAAAGGTCGTCGGTTGAAGATTGCCACTGCCAATCGTCGAGATAAACCCGAAATGGCGACACATCAACGCCTGCTAGCGAAGCTTGGTCGCGTGACCATTTCTCATCGGCAAAATGCTTGTCTGGCGTGGTTACTGCGCTATGCGCCATATAAATTTGTTGGCTCTGCCATACGGTTTTTTGCGCTTTGTTTTTCCCATCTTCTGGCGCGGCAGCAAAGCGAAACTGTGTCCACTGAACACCGAGTGGATTGCCACTTTCATCGATTAAATTCGCCGTTAAATACCACCATTCATGACGAAAACTTGGGTGTGCTTGATGATCGGCAGGGAAGTTGAGTTCAACGCCCTTAACTACAGGAGTGAATGGATTGCTCTCGCTTTGAGTCTCTCCACTGCCTAATAGCATTGCCATATTTTGCTCCTGAGGCTTTTCACAACCAAGCAGCAACGAGCAGCTCATTAGCCAAGTGAGATTGCGTGCAAATTGATTCATTACAGCACCTCGCTTTGCAAACTAGACACGACAGGTTTACTGACCAATCGCCACAGCGGAATCAGGGTCGCAACTACCGCGACAAAGATAGTGATTGCCACAATGCTGAGGGCATCACTCCAACTCCACAGGTAACTTAGGCTCCAACCAAAGGCGCGCAGGGTAACGATGTCTGTTAGTACATAACCGACCATAGCGCCGAGTGGTAGAGCGATAACCAAAGTAAAGCTGACCAAAGCGACGATTTGCCCGATGACCATGGTCATTAGTTTGCGGCGACTGACGCCAAGCGCGTACAGTCTCGCAATGGCGGCTTTGCGTGCGTCGAGCAACATAAAACAAGCACTAAATAAGCCAATCACTGCGACCATCAGGGTTACACCATTGAGAGCGCGCGTAATGGCGAAGGTCTGCGAGAAAATATCGAGCGCGATGGATTTTATTTGTGCCTGATCATAAAGCTGACTTGGGTGCAGGTTTAGTTGCTTACGCAGTTGGTCATAGACGAGATCTGGGTCGCCAGAGACTTTGACGCCAAGGCTGGTGGGCAAGTTGGTAAAACCACTTTCACGCCACAACTTTGGGGCCAATAAAACTTCACCATTGGGTGAACCGTAATCATGGAATATCGCCCCGACACGCAGAGTTTTGTTTGGAACTGCATCGAGCTCAAGTTCGCTATCGAGCGATAAGCCGAGCTTGACCGCAGTCGGCTCACTGATGGCGACCAACTCACCTTGGTAAAAACGTTGCCAGAAGTTATCAAGGTGAGACTTGAACACCATGGTTTGCTCTAAGGTATCCTTGTCTTTGGTGCCGAGCAAAGTGGGTAAGCCTTGTAGACTCTCATCGACATAGTATTGCTTGTAGACCGTCTCAATCCCGACAAATTGCTCTAATGCGCTTTCTACATTGGCAATCTCACCTTGTGCAGGACTAACGTAAATGTCAGCATGAAGCCTTTGTTCGAGCCACTGTTTTAACGTCGATTCAAAGCTGCCAACCAAGGTGTTCATTCCTATATTGGCTGTGACCGCAAGCAGCATTGCCATCATGGCAAGAGAAAGCGGAGAGATTAGCTCGCGCAGCTCAGCGAACAGGTAGTGCATCAAGCCTGAACGGGTACGCCTTTCACACTCGTTGGCTAATACGCTGAGTGTTTTAGGTAGATACAGAGGAATCGACACGACAAGTACGCCGAGCCAAGCCATAGTAAAACGGTGATGCTCACTCAGCCATAATCCAGCGAGCGCCGCAGCAGTCAACATTATGCCAACCATGAACAATTGGTTTTCGCTAGACGTTTCTGGGGCTTGATAAAAACCGCCATGAGAAGAGAGCGGCTGGTTCACGCGTTGTTTAAAGTGCTGCCAACACGCCAATAGTGTTGCAGCTAGGGTTAGCAGCAGCGCTTGCGCCCACCATTGCCACTGCCAAGTGCCAGGAAGCAGTGTTGCTCCGTAAAGTTGTTCAAGCGTGAGCGCAATGGTTGGGTGCAGCCAATGGCTGAGCTGCATGCCCAATACAAAACCGAGTGAAGCGCCGAGGGTAACCAGAATGGTCAGTTCAATCAGCAGTGCGGTGAACACCATGTTTTGCCCAACCCCCGCTTGTTGGATTTGGACTAACAGTCGATTGCGTTTGAGTAAGCTGTACTTCACGCCGTTGTAAGCGATAAACAGACCAACCAGAAATGCTAACAGGCTCATCGCGGTAAGGTTGAGGTGGAAGCTATCAGTGAGTGAACCAAGGTCAGCATTTTGATTGTTGGCGATCCATTGCCCTTGCTCGCCGATGAGGTTTAGCCATTTTACTTGCGTGTTATTAGCTGTATTGAAACCTACGTCGAAAACGGCAATGTAACTGAGCTGCCCTTGTTTGTTGAGCAACTGCTGGGCAAAGCCAATATCCATCAACATTCGGCTGCCTAATTGCCACTCATCGGGTAATACGACGACACGGGTCGGGACTTCATCCAGAGTCAGCGTTGCTACTTCGCCTAAGTTCTGATGTTGCGACAGGCTCATCATCACTATGGGTTCGCCAGCTAAAAGTTCAGCGAGTGGTAATGCGCTGTCGAATAGAGAAACGTTTTGCTCGCTGTGTGGTGATTGTCCGTTGTGGGTTGAATAGCGAGAGCGTGACGAGATAGCAGCGATCAACTCGCTACCTTGTACTGACCAGCGGCGACCTTGCTTGTCCCGAACTCGCCCTTCAATTACGGGTAAGGCTGCACTGAGTCCGTTTTGTCTGAGGCTGAAGTAGAGCGATTCAGGCAAATAGTTTTGCCCCGCTGGTGGAATAATCAGATTTTGCGCTTGAGCACTCAGTTGCTCGGTGGATTCCGCATAGCTGCGCTTAGCATTGAGGTTGATTGATTGCACGGCTACAAACAAGGTTACCGCCAGCACGATACCAATCAGAATTGCGGCTGCCTGAAGGGGAGCTTGGCGATAATGCGCCGCGAACAGATTTAATGCGAGTCGAATATGTGTGAGTCTGATACGCGAGAATCTAACCTGAGTCATGGTCTTACCCTCGGTTGTTTTGCTCTTGCAAAGTAGGGAGGGGTTGCTGCAAATCACCACTGCGTAATTGACCGTTTTCTAGCCGCAAACGAGTCTGCATAAACTCAGCGCAGTCTGGGCTGTGGGTCACTAAGAGCACCGCAGTGTTGCCTTGTGTGGTGATTTCATTCAGTAGCTTCATCACCTCCAATCCCGCTTTTTGGTCGAGATTACCTGTAGGTTCATCGGCAAGCAGAAGCTTAGGCCTATGAGCCAAAGCGCGTGCTATGGCGACTCTTTGCTGCTGGCCGCCAGACAGGGCAGAAACGTGTCTATCGAGAAGCTGACTGATGCCCAATGTCTCGATGAGATAATCGCACCAATCGTTCCATTGTTGTTGGTTTAGATACAGAGGAAAGGCGATGTTTTGTTTTACGTTGAGCGGTGTTAATAGGTTGAATTGTTGGAATATAACGCCAAGCTTTTGATGGCGAAATTGGCTCCATTGCGGGTCCTTCCAAGCTGCTGTGTTATCGCCATCTAACCACAATTCACCACCGGAAAGCGGCTCAAAGCCAGCAATGACATTAAGCAGGGTACTTTTGCCGCTCCCACTTGCCCCCGTCAAGGCCACACTTGCACCTGCCACCAAAGTGAAGTCGACCCCTTCCAATACGCGATGGGTTTCTTTGCCATCGACGAAACTTTTGTTGGCGCGTTTTAGTGACACTAACGGCAAATCCATGCGCGACTCCTTGCTACTTTTTAGGCCTTGAGTTCTAAGTTGTACTCGTATTCCGTTTCCGAGATCTTTTTAAATCCAAGACGTTGGTATAACTGACAAGCAGGATTGGTTTTTATCACACTTAAACCAACTCGTGATTGGCTAGCTTGAGCTTTTTCGATCAGGTTTTTTACTAGTGTGCTGCCAATACTCGCGTTTTGGTAACCCGGGTGAATCTGAATTTGGATGAGATACCAGAGGTTTTGATCAGCTTGGTATTCAGCTTTAAACAAACCAATAGGCACTTGATCTAAGGTAATGATTTGAGCACAGTCGAACTTGTATTGAATGCGATTCAAATAGTCGTCGAGGCTAATTGGCATGCCGACTTGTTCAAGGTAGTCACGCATTGTGGCATTGCGTAGGTCGACTAAAAAATCTATGTCTGATTCGAGTGCAGGTCTTAGGGAAATGTTCATCTTTCGTCCGTGAGATGTGAAGGCTTCATATGCAATGAAGCATGACACTTATTCAAGGTCGAGACAAATCGTTCTATTAAGCTTCAGATTAAAAACAAAAAAACCACCTGAAGCGGTGGTTTAGTTTACAGTCTTATGCGATTAAACGTAGTACGCTTCAACTTCGCCTTTTAGTTGGATAAGCATTGGGTTACCAAAGCGGTCTTTCGCTTTTGGTGATGCTATTTTTACCCAACCTTCGCTAACGCAATATTCTTCAACGTCTGTGCGCTCTTGACCTTTAAAACGAATACCGATTTGGTGATCGAAGCACTCTTTTACAAAGAAAGGGCTACGTGGGTTACCTGATAGGCGATCTGGTAGAGCTGGTTTAGCTGTATCTGTCATGTTTTTCGACCTTGAAGTCCGTAAAAAAAGTGCGCCATTGTAATTCACAGATTGCTATAGGTTCAAGACATCTAATGACAGTTATCACAAACGATCTAAGTTTGAATCTACAACCCCTTCAAATACTGGGCATTGGCCGTTGGCTGAATCATGCGATTGATGTTACTTACGTTGTCGTTATTGTGTTGTGCTAGGAGCACTAAGAAAGCATCAATCAGTTCTGGTTTACTGGCTGTTACTTGTGTTTCGGTTTGAATATCACGCAGATCGATCAACACATCAGTGAACAGTTGCGGTAAATCTTGCAATACTTGCAGATTCAATACGTTGTGTTCACTGTAGATTGAGTTGTGGCTGCCCTTTTGTTTTTGCACTACGTACGGGTTGTCTTTGAGATTAATGATAGATGTACGCTTGTCACAACGCTTCAAACAACCTTTATTGACTTTGATCTTGCGGCAGCCTTCGGTCTGTTGGAACAAACATTGGCGGCTCGTCAGCAGTGTATTTGGGTGGTAGATGCTGTAAAAGCTGCGCATGTTTTGCGGACGTTTAATATGGCGCATCTGCTTCATGTTCAACTCGTTGGAGACAAATGCGCCGCTTGCGGCAAACTCTTGTTGTAAACATTTGAATGAGTAAGAGTTGACCGTGTTCATCAGCGGGCCCGCGATCCAACCCAATCCAAGCTCTTGAGCTAAAATGCCTACTCCGGAGTTGTTAGTGATCGAGAGCGCTGGCTTTACTGCCTCTAACAGTGTGCGTGCAGCTTGGTAATCGTCACCAATCAAAATTGCAGGAAACCAAGGTTTTAACTGCGGATTTGCTTGGAACAGCTCGATCATTGCGTTCAGTTCAGCCGCCAGTCCCATCGGCAGCTGAAAATAGACGTCTACGTCAGTGTATTTGAGCAGTGCGACGTCTTGTGGTGATGAGAACAATACCGATAACCTTGGCGCTCCTTGACGCATTTCTGGCTGAGGTAGCAGGGGCAAAGTAGGTACATCAATCGCCCCTTTTAGGCTGCTAGCAGAAGCTTGTGTTGTAGTGACGTCAAAGTCTTGGGTCTTTTCAGCGACTTTCTCGATGATTGCTGTTTTGTCGTCGTAGAGCTTTTTCTTCACTACTTTTACATCGTCGGCGGATTCACATTTGTAGATTTTCGAAAAGTGTTTCACCGCATGGTCGCGGGGGTTGTCGATGTACATCGCTTTACCGAAGTCACCTTGCAAGAATGCATTGGAGAAATCACGGTTGAAGACGGTGTACAGTTCCGTGGTGTCATTCGACAGTTCCACGCCATCGCACAAGCGGTCAATCTGCTTACGCCAGTTGTCGACCACGGTGTAAACGTAGTGAGATTTCTTGATGCGGCCTTCCACTTTCAACGAATACACGCCGGCATCCGCAAGCGCTGCCAAATCGCCAAAGGCCGAGTTGTCTTTCATATTGAGTGGGTAGTTGTTACCGGTTTTGGTGGTTTGGTACTCTTCACGACAAGGTTGACTGCATCGACCACGGTTGCCTGACGCGCCATTACGCGCAGAGCTGATGTAGCAAATACCCGAGAACCCGATGCAGTAAGAGCCGTGGACAAACACTTCCATCATCACATCATGCTCACGACCAAACTGAGCCAAATGCTTAATCTCACTGATGTTCAGCTCGCGCGATAGATTGACGCGACTTGCCGTCAAGCGATTGAGAAACAGAATCTGCCCCTCATTGTGGGTGTTGAGCTGAGTTGAGGCGTGTACATCTAAATCAGGAAAATGGTTTTTGAGAATGTAGGCCAAACCAAGGTCTTGCACGATCACGCCATCAATTGCTGTAGTGTTCAATTGACTAAGCAAGCGCACAATGGCTGGAATTTCGCTTTCTAGAATCAACACGTTAAGAGTCAGGAAGATCTTACAGTTGTGCTGATGCGCAAGCTGCAATACGCCATTCAAGTTATCTAAGGTGAGGTTGGTGGCTCGGTTACGCGCATTGAAACGGTCTAAACCACAATAGATAGCATCCGCCCCAGCGGCAATGGCTGCCTTAATCGAATCTAAATCTCCGCCCGGTGCTAATAACTCAAATTGATCGCGTGTCACTACTTATCTCTTACTCAATAAAATAGGAGCGGTATTTTACGGGGATAAAAAGTGTGATCTAGCGCTGATTAAGGCTTTGTTAATCTGCATCAATTAATTTGTTATCTAAGGCGAGATTTCAATTAATGGTTGCAATCACTGCGAATTGCTTTAGTGTTATACCTATGTATAACACTAAAGCGCAATTGATAAGGCAAGCTTCATGACAGATTGGAACGAAACGCAGCCTATCTTTCGTCAACTAGCGGATCGAATTACAGAGCAAATCCTGCAAGGCATTTGGAACGAAGGAGAGGCATTACCTTCGGTTCGAGCCGTCGCAGGAGATTTGAAAATCAACCACATCACTGTGATGAAAGGTTATCAGCTACTGGTGGATGAAGGTCTCGTAGAAAAAAAACGCGGTCAGGGAATGTTCGTGGCACAAGGCGCACTGAGTCAGTTAAAAGCGTCGCAAAAACAGGATTTTATTCAGCAGCAGATCCCGTCAATCGCGGTGAAACTGCAGCAGCTAGACATTCCACTTCAAGAATTTATTGAGCAGTTAACACTGCACGTTGAGGGCAAACAATGAGCGTATTAATTGAAGCTCGGCAGGTAACCAAGCACTACTCAGGTCGAGCCAAAGAGCAAGGTGAAGCGATTAAGAACATTAGCTTTGAACTCAAAGCGGGACAAGTCCTCGGTTTGCTTGGTCACAATGGTGCCGGTAAATCGACTTTGATTAAAAGCCTGCTCGGTGCTCACGACTATCAGGGTGATATTCAGGTTTTGGGTTTTGAGCCTATCTCACAGCGCGCCAAAGTGATGGAGCACCTGTCTTATATTTCAGATGTTAACGTGCTGCCTGACTGGATGACGGTAAGACAAATTCTTCGTTATACCGCCGGTGTTCACCCAAGTTTCGATGTGAACAAAGCGCGCGCCGTACTCGAGAAAACCGACATCAAGCTCAATAGCAAAATCAAATCGCTCTCAAAAGGCATGAAGGTACAGCTACACCTTGCGATTGTGATTTCGACCGATACCAAAGTATTGATTCTCGATGAGCCGACCCTTGGCTTGGATCTTGTTTACAGAGATACCTTTTATCGACATCTCCTTGAATGGTTTCATGATGGAGATCGTGCTCTGATTATTGCTAGCCATGAGGTATCTGAGATTGAACATTTGTTAACCGATGTGTTGATCCTTAAGCATGGTCAAGCTGTGCTGCAATCATCGATGGAGAACATTGCCGAAGACTACGTGATTGTAGAAACCACCGATGAACTACGCGCACAAATGGAAGCACTGAAGCCGCTTTCTAGTGAGCGAGCGCTCGGCAGTACGCGTTGGCTGATTCGCAGTGAACAAGCGCAACAGCTCGACGACGTAGACAAAATTTACAATGTAAAACTGGCAGATCTGTTCTTGGCTCTACAGAAGGAGGCAGCGTAATGAATCCCTATTTTTATATGCTAGAGAAAGAGTGGCTAGAACATAAAGTGATCACGCGTATTCCTTTGGTGTTGCTAGTGTGTGGTGTAGTACTTCTACTTTCGATCTTGATGAATTCGACCATTCAAAGCAATGTCACTTACGAGCTAACTTATGATGTGAATGGCTTTGAATCTGGTTATGAATTAGGTAAGCAGTTAAGTGGCTTGGCTTTTGGCTTTACTGGCTTTTTGTCGATTCTATTGACCAGCCTTTATTTCCCGAAGACATTACGTAAAGAGCGCCAAGAGGGTAGTGTGATGTTTTGGCGCAGCATGCCTGTCTCTGATATGACGACGCATTTAGTGAAGCTTGGTTTTGGTTTGCTGGTGACACCTATCATTTGCTCGATGTTGGTTGTGTCCGCTGACTTCCTAATGTGGGTGATTAATCTTGTCATGTCGGAGAAATTTCCACTGTTCTTCACTGGTGAGTCAATCTTATATGTCTTTACGCATTGGTTTGAGTTTATTGGTCGCATGTGGTTAGTGGGCTTGGCATTACTGCCGCTTGCAACATTAGCCATGGCAATTTCTCAGAAAGTTAACTCTCCATTGTTAGTCATGGTGATTGGTTTTTACGTGATTAAACTACTTTCGACAAACCTGTTAGGTACTTCTGCTGTGAGTCATTTCTTGCAGGCAGTAACTATCTTGCCATTTGACTTACTGGCTGAGAGCAACCCACTAGCCGCGTTTGCAAATGTAGGAACAGTTAATCTGGTGGTTTACTTTTCGTTAGGCGTTTTGGGCTTGCTGGCAAGCTTAAGATTGAGCCGCTCTGTCGACTAGACTTTTCTGACGGTTTAAAATTAAAGAAGGCGCTTATGGTTGGTTAGCGCCTTTTTTGATTCTTGCTCCAGTATGAACAAAGACTGTACGTGTGGATGAAAAGGTAAGCACTACAAAACGCATAATACAGTTGAAAGAAGGTAGCGAAATCGCCACCTTCGTTGTCGTCACAATAAGACAAATTACTCATAGGGTACTCTTGCAACTTGGCTATGCTTTTAGTTTAAGTTATTGTTTTTAAATGCTTCAACATAAGCTTTATCTTCTCCCATAATGTGTTGACGTAGCCAGTTCTTCAAAAACTCCATCAATTCGTCTCCTATCTCTTCACCTCTTTCTACGCGACTTTGAAACTCCAAGACTTGCTTAACTAAATGTTGGTGTTTTTCGATATGGTCTTTGGTTTGAGCATAATCGATCTGTTCAAACAAAATCTCTTCATAGGCAAAGTGGTTGGCCGTGTAATCAATCAAGCCCTGTACAACCCGCTTGATAGAAGAGAGACCATAATTGTGTTTAAGCAGGTAATAGAGCTCATTAATTAAATGGAGCAGCGTTTGGTGCTGACGATTGATTTCGTCTAACCCGATATCGAGTTGATTACTCCATTCCATCAGTTTTCCCCGCTTAGCTTCATCGGCTTCGACCTGTTTCGAATCTGTAGCGAAGCGATGGAGTAGAGAATCGATTTCGCCTGACAAGTTACGTACCGTAATACTGGCAATTAAGGTTTCTTTAGTAGCGCGAACGTTATTGTCGGATTCAGTTGCGATTAGCGCTAAGCTGTCTTGTAAGCTTTGTGTTTGCACGAGCTGCTGCTCGGATGATTGAGCAATATGTTGGCCGTAAGTACGGACCTCGTCGATTTGTTGGTTAAGTTCTTTAAATGTGTGCTCGGCTGTTGATGCAATCTCCAAAGACCGTTCCATGCTGGATTTATTTTCTTTCATGGTTTCCAAAACGTCATCGGTCTTGGCTTGAAGGTTGGTAATTTTTCCACGAATCTCTTCGGTGGCCTCTTGAGTTCTTAGTGACAGCGAACGAACTTCATCCGCGACGACAGCAAAGCCTCGGCCTTGTTCTCCGGCGCGAGCACTCTCGATGGCAGCATTAAGTGCAAGCAAGTTAGTTTGTTCGGCTATTCCGCTAATTGTCTCCATCACTTGGCTAATTTGTGCAGTCTCTTCCATCAGTGACTGAAAGTGTTCATTAGAATTGTCGATATGATGATTAGCGTTTTCCAAAGCCTCTTCTAAGGCGATCATATCTCGGGTGCCTTGATCTGCTTTAGCTTTAGCTTGATTAGAAAGTGTCGCGGTTGATTCACAGTAGCTAGAAACATTTTGCGTGATTTCTGACAACTGGGTGATGATCTCTTTGGCGTTGTCGACGTCTTGCTTTTGTCCCATAGCACCTGTTTTCGAAATGCCAGAGTCTTCTTGTACAGTTTCCGCGACTTCGACTAAGCGTGCGGTCGACTTACGAAGTGCATGTACGGTCCGAGAGATATCCTCTCCAATTCGGTTGAAGGTATTCAGTAATGGAGCATTGAGGGTATCACTGGTGTCAATTCTTACCGTAAGATCACCTTCTGAAAGGTGGATCGCGATTTGTTTAAGCCGCTCCAGCAATCCGGTCATAGAAGTAACGACAGATACAACCACTAAGTGATAAAGCAGCAATAATATGAGCCATAACCAAGATTGTTCAATGAATAGCTCAATCGCAACTGGAAAAATTAGTAAGCTTAGCAGCAATGACCACTGCATCGAAGAAAGTCGATTTAAGCCAGAAAATAAAGATCTAAACATATGCCAGCTCCTTGGCCGGAAATCTGTTGTTTACTTCATTAAATTTAGGCGATAGATACGGAATGACCTATTGGAATTAGACAATAAATTGATGCAAATTAATTTCAAAGGTTTAGATGGCGAAGCTAGCAATTGTAGTTCTAGATGATGAGTTACCCTACTTGTCGATGGTTTTAAAGTACTCCCAGACCAACAAACCGACGGGCCCTAGCGCGGTAGTCTTCTTGCGCGCGACATAAATAGGCACATTGAGTGGCTCGAAGCTAGGAACTAAGGTCAAAGTTGGTTCGTGCTCGGCTTCATGAGTGGTCAGTCTTCCCCATCCTAGGCCACTCTTTATCAGTGATTTTTTCGTATGATGATCAGATACATACCATTGTAGAGCCTGTTTCACTATTCCTGAGTCAGGGCTGGTTTTATATGATGATTTTACGATCACTTGTGGATAGTCATAGAGGTGGTTTGGGTTGAGCCTTGCTTGGTTCGATAACGGGAACTGATCGGACACGTAGACTGGCAGTATCAGAGTATCAACACGGCGATACTCAACGATCTCTTGATTCAACTCCATCGCGGCATAGATGCCAATGTCGACTTTATCATCTAGTAACATCCGCTCGCCAGATGCAGTTTCAACGTCTAGGTGGATAACAGTATCGGGGTAGGATTGCTTTAGTTGTTTTAGCAGAGCGGTAACTTTGTCTGTTGGGAAAATAGCGCTGATACTGATTCTTAGTTCAGTCTCAGTTTCACTGTTCATCTGACGGGCAAATAAATCGAACTCATTAGCCGCATCTAATAGCCGCTGTATTTTTTGCAGCAGCACTTTACCTTCTCGGGTAAGAGTCGGGCGGTAAGTGTCACGATCAAAAATCTCTATTTGATAGTGTTCTTCAACCTGCTTAACAGAATAAGACACCGCAGAACGTGCCTTGAAGAGTTTCTCACTTGCTTGGCGAAAACTCCCTTCCTGATGAATCACGTTAACAACGTGCAAATGTTCTAAAGCAATCATGATCTAATAATATGACCATTTTGGTCTAAAAGCTATGCTTTTTTCGTTCATGTTTCTCTTCTAAAGTAACTCCATCGCCAGCAAACACTCGGTTCAACCAAGCGGTTTGTTTGCACAGGTAGAAGATGGCCAATTATTTTGAACATTAAGGAGTGAGACTATGACTTTCCAGATTTTAACGACCCCAGATAGCGCATTTGTCGACCTACCTGACTACCCATTTGCCCCTAACTATGTCGAGGTTGAGGGAATGAAAATGCACTTTATTGACGAGGGAGAGAAGGACGCACAAGTTATTTTTTTGCTTCATGGTCAGCCTTCGTGGAGCTATCTCTATCGTCATATGGTGCCCGTGCTAGTAAAGGCAGGATATCGCGTCATTGCCCCTGACCTAATAGGCTTTGGTAAGTCTGATAAGCCAGCGACAAGTGACGTGCACACCTACGCAAACCATGTTCGTTGGATGACAAGTTTTATTCGTCAAACTGGTGTTCGCCATGGTGCGGCATTCATGCAGGATTGGGGTGGGATGATTGGCTTACGCGCTTTAGCGAACGAACCTCAATGGTTAGATCGGCTTGTGGTTGCCAATACTGCTCTCGCTGAAATGAACGGCTTAGAAAAGTTTATGGTGCCAAAAGTGTTGAAGGTAATGGCTGCTGCGGCAGGTAAAGCGACGCTAGATAAATTGGCAAACAAGATCAACTACGGCAATTGGGCTGGCTACTTTAGACATAGCGAACAACTCGAGATTGGCAAGGTCATCCAAATACTGACGACTAAAGAGCTGAGTAGTGAAGAAATGCGAGCCTACGATGCACCGTTCCCGTCACCTGAGTTCTATGCAGCACCACGCAAAATGCCTGAAATCGTTGCGGCTGAACTTGATGAAGTGAATAAGGATTGGATAAAACTTAAGCAGTGGCGCAAGCCTGTGTTGACGCTATTTAGCGATCAAGACCCATTCCTTGCCGGACAAGGTTACGACGAGAAATTCCAGAACAATTTCTCTGGAGCTTCAGGTCAACCACATATCACGATAAACAACGCATCCCACTTTTTACAAGAAGATCAATCTGTCCAGCTAGCAAAAAAAATGGTCGATTGGTTAGAGCAAACACAATATAAACAAGAGAAGGTAACAGCATGAAAGTATTAGCAATCGGAGCAAATGGTGTCATTGGACAAGCAGTCGTCAACCAACTAAGTCAGAATCATCAAGTGATAGCGGTTGGGCATAGCCGTGGAGAGGTTACAGTCGACATTGAAGACCAAGCCTCTATCAGAGCTTTGTTTGAGCAAGTTGGTCAGGTTGATGCGATTGTTTCAATGGCGGGTAACGGTGAAATGGGCAGCATCGCAGACATGCCAAGCTCAGGTTATGCGCAAGTCCTAAAGGGTAAGCTTATGGGACAGGTTAACCTAGTTCGTATAGGTCTGGAATATTTGAAGGATGGCGGCTCTATTACCTTAACTTCTGGTCAGGCTGCTAACTACCCAATGGTGGGAACAGCAGCTATTTCTATCGGTGTGGCTGGTATCAACGCGTTTGTCGGCGTTGCTGCTTTAGAGCTTGAAGGGGGCAAACGTATCAATGCGGTCAGTCCAGCTGTTGTTAAAGAGACACTGGAGCAGTGGGGTGTTGACAGCAGCACAGGAATTCCCGCATGTGAAGTGGCTAAATTCTATCAACAAAGTATTGAAGGGAATGACAACGGACAAATCTTTGATGCTGTTTTATCTCAGTAGTTTTGCGAAAGCGGTAATACCCAGCAAAAGTTGTTTTACTGGGTATTGTTAGCTATAAAGCATGCACTTAAGCTGAGTTAACATCACTGCTTTATCGAATAGCATTAAGATGCTTTGGTTTGGGCTTTAACGTATTTCTTGACTTTCTTCATCGCCATTTGACGCTTCAAGGGGGACAGATAGTCGATAAATAGATTACCAGAGAGGTGGTCTATTTCGTGTTGCATCACAATGGCTAGGAACTCATTACTTTCAATTGTGATCGGATTTCCTTCTCGATCCAGTGCAGAAACAACCACAGAAGTAAAACGTTCAACTTCCGCGTAGTAGTCAGGCACCGACAGGCAACCTTCTTGGCCGAGAGCTTTGTTTTCACCACTGATGACTTCGGGGTTAACTAAGATTAGCGGGTCATCTCTATTATCCGAAAGATCAATGATCACTACTGCTTCTTTGCGGCCAACTTGAGTAGCAGCCAAGCCAATACCATTGTCTGTAGCGTAGAGAGTTTCGAGCATATCATCGATAAGAGTTTGAACCGATGTAATGTCTTGAACTTTCTCGGCTTGAATCTTAAGGCGTGGGTTTGGTGCAGTAAGAACTTCTAATATTGCCACGTACTATGTTTCCTCTCGAGGTATCAAAACTCTGAATTCTAACTGAAAATACCCAAACGATGTGAGTCTTAATTCTCTTCTTTATGGGTGACATCTGCTGCGACAAACAGTCTTTTTAAGGTGATAGGTATAAATAACTCAATACAAAGAGCCAATAGTGTGATGGTTTTTATGTTATTGAATTTTAAAGCTAAAAAGTTTGGTATAGCGAGTGCAATAGAGCAACTGGTCTGATTTAGTCTATTGGACACAAATCTGTAAAACGGACGTAAACCGTTGTCGGCAGAGTAGATTAAAAATCAATAAAACAATTTGCTGCAAGGAGAAACCGATGAAGCAAATATTAACCAGTGGTATTACTTTATTATTAGGTGTGAGTTCAGTTGTTATGGCAGGCAGTGAACCCGCACAAGTCGGCCCTCGCCCTCTTTATCTCGTTAGCGATATGAAAGAGAGCCCACTTAAAACCAAGCTAGAAAGCTGCAGTGACGGCCCATTTTATCGTAGTGATTTTTCGATTGGTCACCGCGGTGCAGCCATGCAATTTCCCGAGCACACCAAAGAGTCGTACCTTGCTGCGATTGCGATGGGAGCTGGGATACTGGAATGTGATGTGACTTTTACCAAAGATAAACAACTGGTATGTCGTCATTCGCAAAGCGATCTCCACACCACAACCGACGTTCTCGCTCATCCTGAACTTGCTAGGAAATGTTCAGTGCCGTTTAAACCAGCGAATCCTGAGACTGGCGAGGATGCTCAAGTAGAGTGCCGCACTTCAGACTTTACATTGGCTGAGTTCAAAACTTTGAAAGGCAAAATGGATGGCGCCAACCCAAAAGCGACAACAATTGAAGAGTACATGAATGGGACGCCTGGTTGGCGCACCGATTTATACTCACAAACCGGTACTTTGATGACCCACGCTGAAAGTGCAGCACTGTTCAAAAAGTATGGTGTGAAGGTGACACCAGAGCTAAAGTCGGCAAAAGTTGAGATGCCTTACCAAGGCTTCAGCCAAGAGAATTATGCGCAGAAGTTAATTGATGAGCTGAAAGCGGCAGGGTTTACAGCAAAAGACGCTTATGTTCAGTCATTCAACCTAGATGACGTGAAATACTGGATTAAAAACGAACCTGAGTTTGGTCAGCAAGCCGTTTACCTCGACGATCGCGTATACAACCTAGAAGGCTTTACCGCGACACTAGAGAACATGAAAGCGCTATCTAAAGACGGTGTACAGATCATTGCTCCTCCTCTATACGCGCTTATTCAGTTGGACAATAAGAATGCGATTGTTGCATCAGAATACGCGAAGCTAGCCAAACAAGCAGATCTAGATATTATTGCATGGACACTTGAGCGCTCGGGGCCACTGGCACAAGGCGGCGGTTGGTATTACCAAAGTGTGACTGAGCAAATCAACCAAGATGGGGACATGATGAAAGTGTTGGATGTATTGGCGAAAGATGTTGGTGTTCTGGGTGTATTCAGTGATTGGCCATCAACAGTAACCTACTACGCGAACTGTATGGACATCTAAGGGAACACTCTGTCTTAGAGCAAGATACTTTGGATAGGAATTGAAGGGCTTTCGAGCCCTTTTTTCATGATCTCGAAGGTATTTTGCTACGCGTCAATTTTTGAGTTATCTAGCAGTTCTGTCAATAGACTTTCTAACTCGTGATGATGTAAACCGCCTAGCATGGAAATAGGTATTCTCACCTTTCCTGTGGCGAGTTTGAGAAACACAACTCGGTTGCTCCCTCCTTCGCTCGCATACCACTTCTCTTTCGCTTCGATAACTGACGCAAAGCGACATTGTTTTGTTTTTCCTAAAACGCGACTAATAACCAGCCCTTGATCATCGAACAGTAGTTGATAACTAAGTTGCTGTAGGGCTATCACGACCATAGCGAAAACCAATACAAACATAAACAAAGCCATGTAGAACGACGCGGGTGGGTCAATAACGAGTTGTGTGAATAGAAATAGGGCGATGAGTATTGTGAACCAAGAAATGACCAAGCCCAGAAAGGAAATTTGTACTCCTTTCATATCAGGAAAGCGCTCACGTGTGCTCTCCTTATGGCTTTTCAAAACTGCAAAAAATGCAAGCATTAGCAGGGGTATTAAAGCTCTGATATATTCAATATTTTCCATAAGTATTTCAGTATGAGGGCTACTTGCTGTCCAGTATACTGTCTACTCTCGGTGTATCGAGTTCTTCAGAGCTTAAATGGTCATATTCGTGTTTCTGCTTTTCATGCATCGCTTCAATTAGTTGTCGATCTAGCTTGGCGAAGTAGAGATCTTCTTCCGCTTTGCCGCGCAACCGAAGTTTTTCTGTAAAGTCCATGTCAGCTACCTCATCAGATTAACCATCTGCTTTAAGTATAGCTAGCACGACGATCTTAATAGACGTCATCTGTATAAGAGTTGTCAGAATGTGACTCAAATAGCGACTACAGAGTCACTCCTAGTAATAGGTAGCCTCCCATGGCAAAACCCGCTAATGAACAGGTTATGGGTAATTGAGTCATAAAGTGCTGCTGTGGTTCGCATCCCGCGGCGCTTGCAGCGACAATGACTGAATCAGAAATAGGTGAGTTTTGATCACCGAACACTGCGCCAGAAAGAACGGCACCCAATACTATGGCGACAGGTAAATGTAAATGAAGAGCAAGGCCGATTGCGAGAGGAGCGAGAATACTCACAGTAGCTCCCGAGCTACCCGTGGAAAAGGAGATAAATATACCTACAGAGAACACGGCAGCAGGGATAAGCCACAATGGCAGAGTATCAGAAAGCAGCTTAGATAGGAGTGCTCCAGTCCCCAGTTTGCCAATGACCTGACTTAAAGCCATTGCCAGGATCAGTATGACTAGTGCCGGAACCATGCCTTTTATGCCATCAATGCACCATTCAATGTATTGTGCCACCTTTATCCCAATTAGTGAGTAGTAGATCCCGCTGCCAATTAGGGCAATATAGCCGCCCCAGTAGACTGCATCACTGACATCACCTTTCATGACGTTACCGCTGCCAGTTGTCCAGCAAATAGCAATGACAGAAGCAAGCAGCAGCGTGATAGGGAGTGCACCACCAATTAGCTTCCAGTGGTTGATTGATTCAGGTGATTGAGGTTGCCTGTCTTGGTGTTTTAGCTGCGTATTGTCTTGAGTCTTTTGTTTTGTCAAAGCGAGCACAGGGACTGAAAGCAATACAAGTAGAGAATAGAATTGATAAGGCACAGCCGCCACTAGTGTGCTAATAGGCTTTACTGCTTGTAAGTGGCCTCCCGACTGGGCTGCTATTAGGCCTGCTAACATAACACCAGCGCCACTGGCTGGGTTCAGCCAAGCTATTGGCGAGCCAGTGCTGTTGGCAAAGTAAGCCAACCTAGTTTTTGAAAGACCGTGACGGGCGAAAAGCGGTTTACCTACCATGCCGACCATCATCATAGAGCCTATTCCTTCAAGACACATCAATAATCCCATAAAGAAAGTGAATAATTGAGCCGAGGCAGGAGAGCGCACAATTCCCCGTTTCTCACTTAAGAATTGGAGTAAGTTGTTAAGCCCGCCAGATTGATTCATCACATTGCTCAGTGCGCCTATCATGGCAATAAACAGCAGGCTTTTCACCGCATAGCGAGAGGAGAAAACCATCGCAATAGCATCGAAACTAGCCGTGACGCCTGAGAATAGATTGTGCTGAAGAATGATGCTAGCTGTTAACAATCCTGTGGCGATAGCTAGAAAGACCTGTCGAGTGGCAATCGCAAGCGTAACTGCCACCAAAGGCGGCAGTAAGGGAAGCCAGTTAGTCATGGTCTTCAAAGACGAATTGAGGATCTGAAAGCGCTTGCTCGACGGTATAACTTAGCTCGAAATCAGGAAACAAATCACTGGTTCGAAGTGTACCTTCGTTGAAAGCCGCCAGTTTGTTGAGTACGTAAATCACGTTGTTGATCCCCCAGCGTTCTTTATCAGTTTCGGCCCCCTTCTTTGCCGATACCTCATTACCTGAAGTTAAGTTAGCATGAGTAATGTACGCTGTGCTGTAGTGATGATATTCAAATGGATGGTTCGGGAAATTAGACTCAAGCAGTTGAAGCATCTTTGTTTGACTCAAGCTGGAGAAATCCATTTGAACGCAGTGGTTAAGTGTACGTTTATCTGTCAGAGCGAGCGCGGCGCAATAGCCAATATCATTGATATGATGGGTGTAGATTGGGAAGCTCATATCACCAAAAGTCGTAATGCTGTCGAAAAAGCGCAGGTTCGGCAAAAAGTAGTCGAAAATTCCCCCGTTGTAGAAGAAAGTCCAACCAATTCCGCTATCGAATATCTTTTGGTGAAGCGCTTTTTTATGATCAAAAATTTCTCCCTCACCGTATTCGATTGCTTGGGTATGTGCCCCAAACTCGGTGGGAACAAAGCGGTCAACACCTGCTTCTACCGCGGCTTCTAACCACAATGGTTCGTCATGAGTGATGATGGACTTCGATCCAGGGACGGCACAGATTAAGGTGTCACACTCTGCCAACGCCCTGCGTAACGTGGATTTATCGTTCAGTGTTTCTAGGACGATCAGTTCAGCACCTTGCTTTTGAAACTCTAGCAACTGAGGATTAAGTCCTGATGGCTTAGTTCGACAAAGTAAAACCACATCGTGCCCCAATGACAATAATCCTTGGGTCAATGGCTTACCAACTTGACCAGCTGCACCTATTACAGCGACGCGTTGTTTTTCAAACTGATACATATTCTGGCTCCTTACAGCGACTTGTAGAGCAGAATCTTATTGGTGCGGTGAATGTTTGTCTTGGTCAACATGAGCCTAAAAATGGTAAATGTTGAACTACGAAAGAGGGGGGAGTAAAACCCTGCCTCATTTAATGATAAAATCATGACTAAGGGCTAAACTTAAGGGATGCTCGATGTGTTAGGAGGTAAGCATGGAGTTTCTTGTCCAATTTGACGAAAATGGTTTATACCAGAACAACCCGTGGGACGTCCCAGTTCACTATATGAAAGGGGAAGTGCGTGCGCTAAATCCTCTTCTTGCCATGGTCATGATCGAACGAAATCAAGCCCACATATACACCAACTTAAAAGATAAGCGACTGCCTATCTCTCAAGGGGAAGAGTAAAAGATTCATATCGAAGACGTAGTTGGTTTCCCTACTACGTCTTTTTTTGAACGATCAATTGGCGAGCAAACTCAGCAAATCCATAACCTCTGGTTGAGCCATAACTAGCGACTATCTGCTCTACGATGATACTGCTTAGTGGTTTCCGATTTTGGCCAATATCCATGGCGACTCAACACTGGCGATAGGCTTCCATTCCTTTGAAAGTAAGTTTTCCATATTGATTGTCTAATGCTGTTTAAATAACTGTTTATCTTATGAAAATTAACTCTTTATTTCAGTGCAGTGGCTTAGGTTAATCAATACCCGATGAGAGAGAAGACAGCCGTTTTTATCGATGTCGTAATTGGAAATGCTTGTTGTCACAATGGCAACGCGCCAAACGGTGGACTATCGAATATTATCCTCGCAAACGATTACTATATAAGTGAGGTAGCTATGTCCCGATTCCTTTTATGCGCATTTTCCTTTGTGCTTCTTTATCCTACGGCCATTGACCTCTATCTTGTTGGATTACCTCAAATAGCCGCCGATCTAGCCGCAACGCAGTCGCAGCTTCATATGGCGTTTTCTATCTACTTGTCAGGTATGGCAATGACGATGCTGTTTGTTGGTCGACTTGCTGACCATTTCGGACGTAAGCCTGTTGCTATTGCTGGTGCCATTGTTTTTGCTATTTCTTCCTGGCTCGGTGGGGCATCTCAAACCAGTGATGCTTTCCTGATGATGCGTTTTTTCCAAGGCGTTGGGGCGGGCTGTTGTTATGTGGTAGCCTTTGCTATTTTGCGCGACACACTAGACGATCAAAAGCGCGCTAAAGTGCTTTCTATGTTGAACGGCATCACCTGCATGATCCCAGTTTTGGCACCTGTAATTGGGCACTTAATCATGCTGAAATTCCCTTGGCCTGTCCTGTTTAGTGCGATGGCGGCAATGGGCATCTTAGTCTGCTTGATTGCGACATTTGTTTTGAAAGAAACTCTCTCAAAACAGCCAAATGATTTTCCTAGCAGCGAAGAGTCTGGTTCTAACGAGACGCTATGGGATCGTTATTTCCTCTCAAGAGTTTTGTTTACCTCGCTTGGTGTGACGGCAATTCTTACCTATGTAAATACGTCTCCAATGATTGTCATGGAAACACTGAACTTCAGCCGCGGTGAATACTCAACGGCAATGGCGCTCTTGGCTATGGTGGGGATGTCAACTTCATTCTCAGCACCCATTGCCCTGTCTTACTTTAAGCAAGGAACCTTGTTACTAGGCTCACAAATCATTACTTTGACGTCGGCTATCGTCATCCTCGCGGCTCACTTGAATGGCGATAGCTCGACGCTTTACATGCTAGGTTTTGGATTGGTTAGTATGGGGTTCTCTATGGGATTTGGTGTCGCGATGAGTCAAGCACTTAGCCCTTTTTCCAACAAAGCCGGTTTAGCCAGTTCGGTACTGGGTATTTCGCAAGTGTGTTGTTCCGCCTTATATATATGGTTTATGGCATGGATTGGTGTGTCTGCGGTAAATATGTTGCTAATTGCATTGGTTGCTGGTGGCGTTATCGGCATCGCTTTAATATTATTAGGGGCAAATCAACCACGTAGCGATCTTCATGAAGAAATCACTTGCACGCCTTGATCTGAATCTCTTGCTCACTCTGCAATTGTTGCTACAAGAGCAGAGTGTGACCAAAACGGCAAAGAAGCTCAATGTCACGCCTTCAACGGTAAGCAAGGCATTGGGCAAGTTGCGTGATTGGTTTGATGATCCATTGTTCGTCAATACTCCGCAGGGTTTAAGACCCACGCCACTCGCGAGTAGCATGGAAGAGAGCCTCTCTGACTGGCTACTTATTGGCAGCCAAATCGTCTCAAGACGTGGTGATGAAGCACCAATAGGTGTGCGGTTTAATCTTGGGGTAGAGTCTCCCTTATCTTTGATCATGGTTGATGAATTGACCAAGCGAATTCACCAAACATACCCAGACTCTAAGATAAAATTTACCAATTGGGACTATGACTCTCTAGAGGCTATTGCCCGTGGTGATGTCGATATTGGTTTTACGGGTAGAGAGAGCCACCCTCGTTCAAAAGAGTCTCTTGAACTGCTGCCTTACTACATCAATTTTGAAGTACTCTTTACTGACTTGCCCTTGGTTTATCTACGTAAAGATCACCCCGCGCTTGAGCAGGAGTGGAACTTGGAGACGTTTCTCAGCTACCCACACATTAATGTGACGTGGGAGAAAAGTGAGAGCTGGGCACTGGATGAAATATTGATAGAGTTAGGGTTGAGCCGCAACGTCAACTTGACCATGTCGGGGTTTGAGCAGGCACTGTTTGTTGCTGAAAAAGCAGGCCATGAGATGATCACCACCGCCCCAAAATACTGTCAGAAATATTGCCAGCAACTCCACCCAGATCTGGTTGCCATGCCGATTCCATTAGATGAGGAGCAGCAACAGAAACTTAAGATCCCATTCACTATGATTTGGCATAAACGCAATAATCGCAATCCAAAGATAAAGTGGCTGCGAGATACGATTAAAAACCTCTACGGCCAATAGATTTAAATTAGAAACGATAAAACTTTACAAGGAGCGACGATGACTAATTTGCTTGCGAACTTGCCTGACTCTCTTAATGAAGAGCAATTTGAAGATATCGTTAAGGGTAAGGATGTACGGATCGAACGAATCCTCTCTCATGGTCAAAGCTCACCGGAGTCTGGTTGGTATGATCAAGATGAGAGCGAGTGGGTGATGGTTTTGTCTGGGTTTGGTGTGATTGAGTTTGAAGATGGTCGTATCGTTAAGCTTGAGCAGGGCGATCATGCCAATATCCCCGCACACTGCAAACATAAAGTGAAACAGACCGCTCAAGACGAGATAACGGTCTGGCTAGCGGTTTTCTACAAAGGCTAAATTTCACTCGCGAGTTGGGCTAAATACGCGCGCATGTACTGAGTTCTGATTCTTGCCTCTTTTTTAGCGGCGTCAGTGTTCATCATCTGCTCGAGTTTAAACAGCTTGTTGTAGAAGTGATCGACAGTGTAGTTTTTATCATCAAACTCTCGAGTTTCACAAAATGGATCGTCTGAATTGTATAAGCTTGCACCAAAGTTAGTACTTACTTGTAGGCAGCGAGCAATCCCTACCGCCCCTAAGGCATCAAGGCGGTCTGCATCCTGCACAATTTGCGCTTCCAACGTTTGCGGCGTGATATTTGCGCTGTAACTGTGCGCAACAATCGCATGATGGATTGCATCTAAGTATTGAGCTGGGTAGCGGATGGAGGTAAGGAATTCGATTGCTTTGTCGGCTGCGACCACAGAGCTTTTACTGCGCTCGGGATGGTTCTTAGCGAAGGTGAAACAATCATGCAGATAAGCGGCTGGCAGAACCACTTCTAGTTTTGCGTTTTCTTGCTCACATAGGTTGTTCGCTGTTTTGACGACACGAGTTACATGATTGATGTCGTGCGCGGGATCTTGAACCATTTCCTTTTCAATAAACTCAAACATTGCTTGAGTGTACTTTTCAACAGTTTCCACACGAGTTCCTACTATAGAGGTTGATTTGCTAGAGCTTAACATAGTGACTGTCACTTTCGGCCATTAGTGGGAACGTTTATTTATATGTGGGACGAGCTTTCTTTTCATCTGTCTCGCATTGGATTTGAGTGAGTGCGGAGAAGCGAGCGTTAGCGGTTTTATATATGAAGCGGAACAGAGATATAGACTAGCCTCTTTAGCTCTGTATCGCTTTACTCTATAATTGCCGCGCTTTTATTTGGGTTAGCCCTTCATTGTGGAAAGATTATGATTTCAAAGAACCAACTTAAACTACTTCGAGCTCTTGGCCAGAAGAAGCAGCGCAAAGCGCACGGCCTATTTTTGGTGCAAGGAGAGAAGAATGTACTTGAGTTGGCTAATAGCGCGCTAACGGTAAAGCAAGTCTTTGCAACGGCTGAGTTTATTGCTGAGCATCGCCGTGAACTTGGTAGCTTTGAGTGCATTGAGGCGTCATTAGATGAGCTAACTAAGGCGAGCACGCTAGTCAGCAACAATGCCGCGATTGCGGTGGTTGAAATTCCAAGTATTGAAACACCAAAAGCACAAGGATTAATGATCGCGTTAGATGGTGTGTCTGATCCGGGCAACCTCGGAACGATTATCCGTGTCGCTGACTGGTACGGCATTAAACACATTGTCGCAAGTACTGACTGCGCTGATCCATACAATCCAAAAACCATCAGTGCCACAATGGGCAGTTTTGGCCGTGTAACTGTAAGCCTGCTGGATCTTCCAAGCTACCTAGAGCAATCAAATTTACCTGTTTATGGCGCATTCCTTGAAGGTGAAAGCGTGCACAAAACGCAATTTGCCGCACAGGGTATTTTACTGATGGGCAGCGAATCGCATGGTATTCGCGAGCAAGCGGCTAAATGTGTGACCGACAAGATTACGATTCCTGCCTTTGGTGGTGCAGAGTCACTTAACGTGGCGATGGCAACTGGTATTATTTTGGATAACTTGCGTCGTCAGCACGGGTAACAGCAGTAAATCCCGATAAGTATCAGTTCATGAGCTAATCGATATACTATTTCAAATAGTTGGTTGCTTTATGAGCGTATTTCGTAACAAACCCAACACGCGAGCCAGATAATCAAAACTGCAGATAGACAGGGCGTTGTACATCGTTAATATAGAGGGCAATTTTCGCTCTAATGGTTATCTATGAATAAAGCTTTTGTAATCCGTGCACGCGCCGCTTCTACTGACCCTAAAACTTTCGTTGCTGGAGTCGGTGCTGACGCTCATTCCGAAATTCTTGCTCATGTATTGATGAATGCAATTTTCACTGCTCAGTCTCATCGTGATGATGTTACGGTCTACCTAGTCATTGAAAGTACCTCAGACTTTTCGCGCACTCTATGCTTTGAATCCTCACAGCTTCGCAATATTGGTGGTTTTCATGAATCGGCATTGATCGCTTTAATTGCAAAAGCGCTAGAACACTCAGTTGGTATGAAAAAAGAAGAAAGGCGGAATGTGAGTGACGGATTAAGCGTCGAAACCATCAGTTTTGAAAAGCTGGTTCAGCGCCTAGCAGAAGACTATACGCTCTATTTGCTGGATAAAAAAGGGGCTGATATTCATGACGAGCCGTTTGATGGTGACGCGTGTTTTATATTAACTGACCATATACCGATGCCGAAGAAGAGTTGGAATAGCCTAAAGCGTTTAGGTACGCGCAAGGTCAGCCTTGGGCCTCAAATGTTATTTGCGTCTCAATGCATTGTGCTTATACATAATGAGTTTGATCGACGAGGCTAGTGTTGGTTTGACGATATTATCAACCATCGTCTGTTTATTGAGCTTACTCAGAAGAAACAACTCGATTATCTTGATTCGATGTTTCGTATCTGCAGCGTGAGTGATGTCTTGTTCCTATTTTTAGCCGTTTTCTCATCGAACAATTGAGCTAAGAAAGTCTCGGTATTTGCCAATACCTTGATAGGTACAGTTACAAAGTTAGCGAAGCCATAAGGGGAAAAACGGATTGCAATTGCATGGACGTTGGTTCGACCCTAGGACAAGACTCAGTTTTAACAAAAAGCCACATTGGATACTGTGGCTTTTTGACTAGAGTTGTGGAGTATTCGTTAGTTAAATGTTAGCGGGAATGCTGGAATCCGTTCCAAACAATATCGCGATAGCGAGCTTGGTTGGTGTCACCTTCGGTGCTAAAAATCATGATGGTAGCGTCTTGGTTCAAACCTAATTCATCTCTAGTTGTTTGGTCTGCGCCTTCTTGGCATAGCGTGTACAACAAACCAAGAGTGATAGCGCCAGACTCGCCGCTGATGATTTGGCTGTCACCTTTCAATGGACTACCTAAAACGCGCATACCAGTTGCTGATACATTGTCCTCAACAGAAACAAAGTGATTGCTGCAATCACGTAGTACTGGCCATGTGACCGGATTCGGCTCTCCACACGCAAGGCCTGCCATGATCGAGTTCAGCTCGCCCGTTACGTTAACCATTTCGCCTTTCTCACCAGAATGGTAAATGCAATCAGCGGCAGCTGGTTCTGCAATGATGGTTTCAAAGGTATCTGGGCCCAGCTTGTCTGCAAGATAGCCTAATATTCCGCCGGCCATTGCCCCCACTCCTGCTTGCAAAAACACATGAGTTGGCGCTCCAAACTCTAGTGCTTGAGCTTGTTCAACGGCTTCGTCGGCCATTGTCATGTAACCCTGGGAGATCCATGTTGGAATCTCTTCATAGCCATCCCATGCGGTGTCTTGAACTAGCATCCAACCGTTGTCTCGAGCTGTTTGGTTTGCCAAACGTACAGTGTCATCGTAGTTTACTTCGGTCACGATACATTCAGCGCCTAAGCCTTGAATTCGGGTAACGCTTGCTTGAGATGAGCCTTTTGGCATGTAAACGACCGCTTTTTGCCCCATTTCACGAGCTGCCCAAGCAACCCCTGTACCATGGTTACCTGCTGTTGCCGTAGTGAAAACCAGTGGTTTTTCTAGTTTTGAAGCTACCGTTTTAAGGTTGATTTCAGAGATGTCGATGCCGAGGTGTTTCGCCAGTTGGCGACCAAGCGCGTAAGACCCACCTAGTACTTTAAAGGCATTCAAACCAAAGCGCTTAGATTCGTCTTTTACCAAAATTGCTCTAACACCCAACTGTTTAGCTAGGTGAGGAAGAGAGACAAGCGGCGTTGGCTGGTAACCTTCGATCTGACTATGAAACTCACGCGCTTGTTGCGCATGAGATTCAGTGAATAGATGGCTGACTTGACCAGTATAGAATGAATTTTTTAATAGTTTTAACATAGGGCACACTTAGATTCCGGCTGAAGAATTGGAGGCCATTAAGCAATGTGCAATGGCCTTACTTTATCGTTAATAGCTTCACCATATTGGATTTAGCTATACATCTTAAATTAAAGCGTTTCGTGATTACTTGATGTAAGCGATCGCTTCGACTTCAACTAACGCGTCTTTTGGTAGACGAGCCGCTTCCACACAAGAACGTGCCGGTGCGTTCTCTGTACCAAATATTTCCGTGTACACTTCGTTAAATGCAACGAAGTTTTCCATATCAGAGAGAAAGCATGTGGTCTTAATAACGGTGTTTAATGAGCCACCACTTTGCTCTAACACGGCCTTTAAATTTTCTAGTGACATTCGAGCTTGTTCTTTAATACCGCCTTCAACAAATGCCATTGTTTTTGCATCAAGAGGCAGCTGACCAGACGTAAAGATAAGATCTTTGAATGCCATGCCTTGAGAATATGGACCGATTGCTGCTGGTGCTAGATCTGTATGAATTTTTGTTTTCATTTTGTTTCTCTATATAGGTTTTTAAGCTCTAAACTCGCGAATGTATTTGTAAATAGCGTGGCGAGTTATACCAAGACGTTCAGATACGAATGCTGTCGCCTCTTTCAATTCGAAAATACCGTTCTCAAGCAATAGCTTGGTAATGGCTTTGTTTCGACCTTTCAAGTTAACTGACTCATCGTTGTCGACTTCAAAAATAGCGTGTTCAAGTGCTTGCTCGATCACTTCTGTTGTTGAAGCGCCAAAATTCTCATGTACACCCACAGGGGCATGAGCAATGTCTGGCATTAAAGTTTTTATGATCTCAGGAAACGGATGAGACAAATTCATATTGATGCAGAATAGTCCAATCGGCTTGCCACCTTCACCAGCTAAGACACAAGTAGTGGACTTGAGTAGTGAGCCATCCTTGCTAGTAGTGAAATAGCTTTTAGGTGTGATTTCTCCAGTGCTCTCAAAAACACTTAGCATCTTCAACCCCAGATCGGTGATCGGTGATCCTACCTTTCGACCGGTGTGATGGCCGTTCACTATCTTCACTACCGATTTTTCAAAGCTCTCGAAAGAGTGAATCACTACCTCACAGTGCGGACCAATAAAGTCAGCGATCGTTTCCGCTAAGCGAAAGTTGAGTACGAGGCGCTCTCTATCACTGTTGGTGAATTCTACGTTAAACGATTTATATGCTGATGCTTTCATTTTAGACCATTGTTGTTAACTTTAATTGCCAGTCATTATCTTGGGTTACGCAACGACTTTCAAGTTTACAATTAACTTTATGTAACTATAAAACTATATATCCGTTCACCGCACAACCCAAAAGTTACACATAAGTGCCTGTGATTGATCGAAATCAACAAGCATTGCAGTTTTTAGAGCTTACAGGTCACTATAGTTAACTGTAGGATCTGGGTCACATTATTTAACTGAAATGTCAGTAATATGCTCGCCGTAACGTAAACAAAATTGAACTTTAGGGTTGGTTCATAACGGCTAACTCCAAAAAATAATAATAAGAGGTCCCAATGACAAACTATCTAAACCGCGGCTTTGAACAAGCTGAGTTTGAAAACAGAACATCACGCGCTCAGAAAGTCATGCATGATATGAAGCTAGATGCGATGATTTTTACAACAGAACCAAACGTCCGCTACTTTACTGGCTTTCATACTCAATTTTGGCACAGCCCAACTCGACCTTGGTTTGTTGTTATCCCTGCAGAGGGTAAGCCAATTGCGATAATTCCGGAGATTGGAGCGAGTGGTATGGCGGGCACTTGGGTTGAAAGCATCATCACTTGGCCGTCACCAAGACCGGAAGATGACGGCATCAGCCTAGTCGCAAGTACCTTGAACTCTTTACCTTGTCGCCATGGTCGAGTGGGGGCGACGTTAGGCATTGAGTCTCACCTACGTATGCCAGTGAACAACTACCTCAAATTAACCACCATGGTTAAGAAAGACTTTGTTGATGTGTCTTTAGCTATGCATGAACTTCGTCAGATCAAATCGCAAGCTGAAATTGAGAAAACTCGCGAGATTTGCCGAATTACTAACGTGGGTTTTAGCAAGATTCCTGAGTACGCAAAAACAGGCATGACAGAGCGAGAAATATGTAAGCAATTCCGTATTGATATGTTGCTGGAAGGTGCGGATGAATGTCCTTATATCATTGCGGGCTCGGGACCTGATGGTTATGACAGCATTATCATGGGCCCAACTGATCGCATCATCGAGCCGGGAGATGTGTTGATCATCGATACCGGTGCTGTGCGTGATGGTTACTTCTCAGATTTTGACCGCAACTGGGCGTTTGGTTATGCAAGTGAACAAACCAAAGCGGCATACCGTGCGACATACGAGGCGACTACCAAAGGGTTCGAGGCTGCAAAACCTGGTGCAACCACTACAGATATCTACAACGCAATGTGGAAAGTATTAGAAGCAAACGGTGCATTGGGCAACGATGTGGGCCGACTTGGCCATGGTCTAGGTATGGAGCTAACAGAGCGCCCATCGAATACAGCTACCGATAATACGGTTCTAAAGCCCGGTATGGTAATGACACTGGAGCCTGGCATGGTTTACGCCCCTGGTAAGTCTATGGTTCACGAAGAGAATATCGTGATTACTGAAGACGGCGCTGAATGGCTGAGTGAACGCGCTGAGCCAGAGCTAATCATTATTTAACTCCAGATTTAACACCCTACAAAGCTGGCTCTGGACTCCAGAGTCGGCACATAAAAACTATTAAAATACGAGTTTCTCATGCAGACAATAGAACAGTTTCGTCAATTTGAAATGCCATTGCAGCACATTCAGGCCCCAAGAATTGGCCGAGTTCATATCGGTTTAGTACAGCTAAGTACAGATCACTCTCTAGAGATGGACTGGGCCAAGCTACTGGGTACGCAAGCTGGTGTATTTAGCTCCCGTGTTTACTACAGCAGCGAAATGACACCAGAAGCGCTCGACCAAATTGCAGTTGGGATCAGTGAAGCATCTGATTTGATAGCGTCGGGCTTAGCGATGGATGTTATGGCCTTTGGTTGTACATCAGCTTCAATCATTATTGGCGAAGAAAAAATAGCCAAGCTTCTTACACAAAGCCGCGGCGATATTCCCGCAACGAACCCATGGACAGCAGCTCAAGCTGCGTTTAAGCACTTAGGTGCTAAAAAAGTTGCTGTTTTTTCTCCTTATCCGACAGAAGTGAACTTCCCTCTTTATCAACAACTGACTTCCGCTGGTTTCGAAGTCCCTGTTTTAGGTTCACTGGGTATTGATAAAGACACTGATATCACGACGGTTTCAAAGGAATCGATGATGGAAGCATTAAGCGAAATGCTACCTGATTCTGGGGCTGATGTGGTGTTTATGTCTTGCACCAACCTTCGTGTTCTTGACCACATTCAAGAGATAGAAGACCGATTTGGTGTTCCAGTCGTATGCAGTAACTCTGCGATGTTCTGGCACTGCATGCACTTAGTCGGCAACAAAGCTCAATGTCCAGGTTACGGACAATTGCTAAATAGCAACCATTGAAAGGAATTTAAAGATGAGTAACACAGTAAAAGGTTGGATTGCGGCCATTTTCATTGGCCTGTTATGGGGTATTCCATGGATCGTTGGAACACCAATTCTAGAAGTAATGGATGCGCAAGTCTTGGTATGGGTTCGTTATACCGTCGCTTTTATTACTTTATTTGTGATTATCCAAGTCAGTAATGCGATGGGTAAACCACAAAAAAAAGTCGACTTTAAACTTAACTGGACAAATCGACACGATATCTTTTGGGCAGCATGTTGCGGCATTATTGGTCAAGGCGCTTTCAGTTTTCTATCGTTCCTGTCTCTTGACTACATTACCGCTTCAGAAAACGGTGTAATCCAAGGGCTTATCCCTATCATTATCTTGTGCGTAGGTTTTTTTCGCCACGGTGAGCGTTTTACACCACTACAAATTTTTGCGGCTGTTGGTGCGTTTGTCGGTGTTGCAGTATTGGTAATGGACCCATCTGTTGAGGGCAGTGGGTTTAATATTGGCCACTTGATCTGCTTTGGTAGTGCGGCGAGCTTCTCAACAATGGCTTACGCCCGTGCAAAACTGGCTGAGAAATACGGTTCAGTAGCAACGATGTATCACCAGTTCGTTTTTGCCGCAATTGGTTTTGGTCTTTATCTAATGGTTGTTGGAGCGGATTTCTCTTCAGCGCTAGGAATCTTTAGTTCTCCACTTCGTGTTCTTTGTATTGTGATTTTAGGTGTAGGTATTTCAGGTATCAGCTACCTCATTTACATCTATGCAATGGAGCGTGTAGGTGTAGACGGAACTGGTATGGCGCTAAACCTAATGCCTCTGTCTTCATTTGTGTTAGCTGTGTTTGCTTTGGGAGAGGCAGTAACGCCAATTCGATTATTAGCGATTGCGATAGTAATTGGCTCGATGATGCTGTTTATGAAGTTTGGTAAGACGAAGAAAGAAGTGCCTCAACTGCAAACTGTCACAGACGCAAACTAGCTGTCTGACACGATACAAATTGTATGTAATCTGGCGGTGCGCGGTACCGCCACTATCGAAAAACTATGGACGATAAACAGATGAACACAACAAGTAGAAATACATTTTTTGGTTGGGTTGCAGCTATTGCTGTCGCTTTTATTTGGGGCGTAACAGGGGTTGTGTCTAAGCCTCTTTCCATGGCTGTAGACCCAATGACATTGGTATTTTTCCGCTATGTCACAGCTGTGATTGGCCTCTCAATCATTTTCTTTTTTACATCTCGCAGTAAAAGTTTGAGCGCAGATTTAGGCTCTTCATTAAAAATCGACACCAAAGATATTGGTCGCATTGCGCTATGTGGCATCGTGGGCCAAGGGGTTTTCTCGTTGTTTAATTTCCTATCTCTTTCTCACATTGGTGCGACTGAAAACGGTGTTATCCAAGGTATGCAGCCGTTCGCAACAGTATTCTTTGGGATGATGTTTATGAACTTTCGCATGAATAAGATCCAGTGGGGCGCTTTTATCGCGTCTGCAGTTTGTATTTATGCAATGAGCGTAGGACCAACAAATAACATTGAAGGCGGAACTCCTTTTTTGGGCTACGTATATGTAACTTGTTCAATGCTAGCGTTAGCATGGACGGCTCACCTGCGCGCTAGTTTAGCAGACAAGTATGGTTCGGTTGTTTCTATGCTGTACCAATACATTTCGGTTGCTGTCATGGGCATCATTGTTGTGATAACCATGGGCTTAGATCTGTCTCAGATCTACATTATTTTCTCTAGCCCACTGCTGATTGCTCTGCTTATTTTTTTAGGTACTGGTATTTCTGGAGGTAGTTATCTTGTTCAACTGTATGCCTTTAAACGTATCGGTGTAGAGAAAGCGACAATGGCGCTTAACCTAATGCCACTCGTCGGCTACTTGGTTGCTGTTCTAACACTTGGTGAACAAATGGCAATGGGTAAAACTATCATTGTTTCATTGATTGTCGTAGCACTATACGTGTTCACCAAGTTTGAAACGAAGCAAGGAGAACAAGCAGCCAAGAGTTCACCTTGCGACAAGAAAGCGACACTAGAAGCCAACTAAGTGATGAAATCCACGACTAAAGGTTGGGTGGCTGCTATTAGTGTTGGTTTACTGTGGGGGGCTGAGGCAGCCCTAGCGACTTTGCCACTACAAATTATTGATGCGCGACTGTTAGTGTGGCTGCGTTACATGATGGCATTCATGGTTTTATCTTTAGTCCTTGTTTTGGGAGCGATGCGCCAGCACCAATGTCAAATGAAACCGAAACTGATGTTCAATTGGGCGAATCGAAATGACTTATTTAAGCTATTCGTGTGCGGTGTATTTGGCCAAGGTCTATTTAGCTTCTTGTCATTTCTATCACTCGATTATATTTCGTTATCGGAAAACGGGGTGATTCAAGGTCTTGTTCCCATTGCAATACTGGTAATAGGTCAGATTTTCTATGGTGCGTGCTTTACACGTATACAAATTGCCTCAAGTGGTATCGCTCTTATTGGAGTGAGTATATTGGTCCTTGCTCCGCCATTAACTTCTGAAGATAGAGGTGTGAATATTGGCTATCTTATTTGTTTATTGAGTGTGCTGAGCTTTGCGTCGGTCACGCACCTACGTGCTCATCTAGCAGAAAAGTACGGTGCAACCCGCACCATGCACTATCAGTTTGGTTTCGCTGCTGTTGGCTTTTTTATTTATTTATTGGCTTCAGGTTTAGATGTACCTGGCTTGCTACTAGTGATTCAGCCTTCTTGGCCACTTCTATGCATTATGGTGCTAGGAGGTGTGGTATCTGGGCTGGGCTATATCGCGTATATCTATGGCATAGAACGTGTTGGTGTTGAAGGCAGTAGTATGGTTTTAAACCTCATTCCTATGTCAGCGTTTATCATTGCTGTTTTGGTTTTCGGAGAGCCCATCACCCCTTTAAGGTCGATGGCAGTTGTCTTGATTATTGTTGCTATGATGTTGTTTGCAACCTCCAACAGATCTCGCGAGACGACGTCAAAAACAGTTTCAACAAACTAATTTTAAGTATTTATTGGAGTTTCCATGACTAACATTGCCACGGTTACAGAATGGCGTCGCCATTTACATCAGTACCCTGAATTTGGTACTGAAGAGTTCAAAACATCGGAATTTGTTGCGAATAAACTCGAAGAGTTTGGTGTTGAAGTTCACCGGGGTATTGGTGGAACTGGTGTTTTGGGTATTTTAAAAAATGGAACAAGTGACCGTTCGATTGGTTTGCGTGCTGATATGGATGCGTTACGTATCCATGAACAGAATACTTTCTGTCACGCCTCTAAACATGAAGGTGCTATGCATGCTTGTGGCCACGACGGCCATACAGCGATGTTGTTGGGTGCGGCACAAACTTTAGCAAAGAGTAAGAAATTTGATGGTACTGTCTATTTCATTTTCCAACCAGACGAAGAGCGAGGCACAGGTGCCAAAGCGATGATCGCTGATGGTTTGTTTACTCGTTGGAATATGGATGCGATTTACGCGATGCACAATTTGCCTGGAATTCCTGAGGGTAAGTTTGTCACTCGTCCACATTCATTGATGGCAAGTGAAAGTAGCTTTGAGATTGTAATTAAAGCTGCTGGTGGACATGCGGCGATGCCACATATGGGAACCGATCCTATTGTAGTTGGTGCACAGGTTGTTACTGCGCTGCAAACCATAGTTTCACGTCATTTGAGTGCAATTGACGAGACAGCCGTTATCTCAGTCACTAACTTTGTTACTAATGGCACAGTGAATGTGATTCCTTCCCAAGTGACGATTTCAGGTGATACTCGTAGTTTCACCGATCAAGCGTTACATAAGATTGAGAAAGCTATTGAGCGTGTTGTTGCGGGTCAATGCATGTCTGCAGGTGTTGATTATCAATACCACTTTAACAACAGTTTCTTATCTACAATTAATTCTCCAGAAGAGTGTGCTCATGCGGTGAAAGCGGCGCAAGCGGTAGTAGGGGAAGAGAATGTCGACGGTAGCTGCGAACGTTTTACTATTAGTGAAGATTTCTCGTTCATGCTGCGTGAAGTGAAAGGTTGTTACGTATTAGTCGGTAATGGCGTTGGTGAGTGCGGTGGTACAGCGCTTCACAATCCACATTACGATTTTAATGACAATATTCTGGAACATGGTATTAGGTTCTGGAACACGCTTGTAGAACAACAACTGTCACAATAAGTAGATACCATCGAGCATGCCAGAGGTACTTGCTGTTACAACTAGATTCAGTATCAGTATAACCAGTAGTTACTTATGCATGCACGATTTCACTACTAGCATTAACCTTCAACAATTAAGCGTTATAATCCCTGAAGCTATTCATGGTTTGCTAAATTAGCACTTATTTGGAACTCCCCACCTCCATTTTTGGGGGCAATGTAAGTCATTGTAAATAAAAAGGGTTGGCATAAAATGCCAACCCTTCAAAATCTTCGCTTTCTCGCTACTTCTCTAACATGCCTAGTTTATCTGGTACGCCATTCCATTTTTCGGCTTCATCCATGGCTGGCTTTACTTCGGTTTGCACTGGCCAAAGTTCAGCAAGCTCAGCATTTAGCTCAACATAGATCTTTTGATCTCCAGGCACTTCATCTTCTTGGAAGATCGCGTGCGCATCGCATTCATCAACGCACAGACCACAATCAATACATTCGATTGGATTGATGACCATAAAGTTTGGGCCTTCATGAAACGCATCTGCCGGACATACAGCGACACAGTCAGTGTATTTACATTGGATACAGTTATCAGTTACGACAAACGCCATGATGAATGCTCTTGAGTTTAGGGTCTACAGACCTAATGAATTTGGAGAAAGGGGATAATACTCATCCCAAGGCAAAATTCAATATGTTTGATTTAGTATGACAGACAATTCAATTTCTCGTAAAATGCGCGCCATTGTGAGCTGACCGTTCGTCAAACGGTTTTGGCTAAGACACCTATCTATACGAGACATCAACATGATACGTTTAAATGAAATTAAACTTCCTCTCGATCATGAGGAAGAGGCGCTGACTGCTGCCATTACCAAGAAGCTTGGCATCTCTGAAGACCAAGTTATCTCTTACAATGTATTTAGACGTGGCTATGATGCTCGTAAAAAAGCCAACATCCTACTTATCTACACGCTAGATGTGGTAGCTGAAAACGAAGCTGCGCTTCTAGAGCAGTTCGTTAGCGATCCACACGTAAAAGAAACTCCAGACATGGAGTACAAGTTCGTTGCGAAAGCGCCTGAGAATGTGACGGAACGTCCTGTGGTTATCGGCTTTGGCCCATGTGGTCTGTTCGCTGCTCTGATTCTTGCCCAAGCGGGTTTTAAACCTATCGTTGTTGAGCGTGGTAAAGAGGTTCGTGAGCGTACAAAAGATACCTTCGGTTTTTGGCGTAAGCGCACTCTAAACACGGAATCAAACGTACAGTTTGGTGAAGGTGGTGCAGGTACGTTCTCTGACGGTAAGCTATACAGCCAGGTAAAAGATCCAAACTTCTACGGTCGTAAGGTCACTACTGAGTTTGTAGCCGCAGGTGCCCCTGAAGAGATCATGTATGTCAGTAAGCCGCATATCGGTACCTTTAAGTTGGTTACTATGATCGAGAAAATGCGTGCGAAAATCATCGAACTGGGTGGTGAAATCCGTTTTAGCACTCGCGTCGATGACATCCACATGGATGGTGACCAAATCACAGGTCTAACCCTGTCTAACGGTGACGAGATCAAATCTCGTTATGTCGTTCTAGCAGTGGGTCACAGTGCGCGCGATACCTTTGAAATGCTGCACGAACGCGGCGTTTACATGGAAGCGAAGCCTTTCTCTGTTGGTTTCCGAATCGAGCATAAGCAGTCGATGATCGACGAAGCACGTTTTGGTAAAAATGCGGGCAATCCAATTCTTGGTGCGGCTGACTACAAACTGGTTCACCACTGTAAGAATGGCCGCACTGTGTACAGCTTCTGTATGTGTCCGGGTGGTACTGTCGTAGCGGCTACGTCAGAAGAAGGTCGTGTTGTTACCAATGGTATGAGCCAATACTCTCGTTCAGAGCGTAATGCAAACAGTGCAATCGTGGTGGGTATCGACCCAGAGCGTGATTACCCAGGAGACCCACTGGCTGGTATCCGCTTCCAACGTGAGCTTGAATCTGGTGCGTACGTACTAGGCGGTGAAAACTATGATGCGCCTGCACAGAAGATTGGTGATTTCCTTAAAGGTCGCGATCCAAGTGAGATCGGCGACGTTCAACCATCATTTACACCAGGTATCCACTTAACGGATATCTCTAAAGCACTACCAGATTTTGCCATTGAAGCGATTCGAGAAGCGATTCCAGCGTTTGATAAGAAGATCAAAGGCTTTGCGTCTGATGACGGCCTATTGACTGGTGTAGAGACACGTACTTCTTCTCCGGTTTGTATCAAGCGTGGTAAAGACTTCCAGAGCATCAACCTAAAAGGCTTTTACCCAGCGGGTGAAGGGGCGGGTTATGCAGGTGGTATCCTTTCTGCAGGTATTGACGGTATCAAGGTGGCTGAAGCCTTGTCTAAGGCAATGGTTGCTGACCTAGAAAACGCTTAAGCTAACTAAGCAAATATTTAGGCTCTTCTGTTTTAAGGCAGAAGGGCCTTTTTTATTTCTTAGTTCCTCAATATGACTGATATGAGTCTACACTGAGTACTATCCGCCTCTCGATTTATACAGCGGATCTGACCCTGTACAGGAGGCAAAATGGCATCTCAAAATATTCAACATTTCTTCCACCCTGATTCTGGAACCATAAGCTATGTCGTGGCTGATCATGAAACAAAAGAAGCGATTATCATTGATCCTGTTGCTGACTATGATGTGAAAAGTGATGAAATTAGCTATGAGTCGGCGCAAGAGATTATGGCTCATATCCAGAATAATCAACTTCATATTGTCGCGATCTTAGAGACGCACATTCATGCTGATCATTTGTCGGGTTCTTTTTATTTGAGCAAAGAACTCCAAGCACCTATTTACGTCTCAGAAGGGGTTAAAGAGGTCTACGCGCAGTGGAAGGACGAGCTTTGCCTCAGTGAGCTTTATCACTTTGAACATTTCTTATTGGAAAATGAAGAGATGGATTTTGGCAACTCGCATTTAGAGGTGATTGCTACGCCAGGTCACACTCAATCTGACTTAACGTTTAAGATTGGCGATGCATTGTTTGTTGGGGATTCTTTATTTTTTAATGGTACGGGGCGAGCAGACTTTCCTGGTGGCAGCGCAGAGAAGATGTTTGAGTCTATACGTAAGCTTTATGAGTTAAATGACAGTACAGAAGTGTACCTTTGTCA
This sequence comes from Vibrio sp. VPAP30, assembly GCF_001188205.1. Classification (NCBI taxonomy): domain Bacteria; kingdom Pseudomonadati; phylum Pseudomonadota; class Gammaproteobacteria; order Vibrionales; family Vibrionaceae; genus Vibrio; species Vibrio sp. VPAP30. The sequence continues at coordinate 51,048 of NZ_LBLS01000037.1, read as the reverse complement.
TGATTACCCTGATCAAGAAGAGAACCTACATTTTAGAACCACGATAGGCGAAGAAAAGCATGACAACATCCTAGTTGACGAGAATACCTCGTGTGATCAATTCGTAGAGAAAAGGGAAGGACGAGATCATCAACTGGCGCCACCAAAGCTCATCAAACCTGCATTAGAGTTTAATTTAACTGCTCATCACACATAGATTGAGAAGTATGGCTAGTCAATATGGCACCGTAACCTACGGTGCCATATTCGTTAAGTTAAAGTTGGCTACTAATCTTATCTATTTCCTCACGCCAATCTTGCTGCAGGTTGGGCTTTTGATGCTTGGGTTTACGCACTAGATCTTCTGCAAGTAAAGTCTCTAGCTCTATCAAACGCTCCAATAATTGCTCTTCGCCAATTGGCTTTCTATCTAAGGGGTTCAATTCCTGTTGATTATCTGATGCTTGAACAGCCAACGCGGTGTGAGGATGTTCGGCTATCTGTTGATAGACCTCTTCAGCGCTCAGGTACTCAATTAATGTTCCATTATTAATTAGCCAGAAACGATTGCAGCTTTGCTCAATGAGGCTACGGTCGTGGCTGACAATGAGAGCCGCACCATTAAACTCATTCAAAGTCGCAATCAGTTCTTCTTTTCCTTCCATATCCAAGTGGTTGGTTGGCTCATCAAGAAACAACAGATGGTACTTCGCTAAGGTTAATCCAATAAACAATAAGCGTGCTCGTTCACCGCCACTGAGTGACGCCACATCTTGGCTATGCCGCGCATACTCGAAGCCTGCACCAATCAGCGAACGCTTAGCTATTTCACTACTCACTGATGAAAAGGACTGTAAGGCGTCGCTTAGGGTATCAGAGTCTTTCAGTTGCTTAAGAGACTGGTCGTAGTAACCTAAGCGACACCTGTCATGGAAAGTGACAGCCTGTGAACTCAATGGGTTTATCTCAGCAAGATAGCATTGGTAAAGTTGGTTAAGCAGGGTCGATTTACCACAGCCATTACTTCCTAAAATCGCTATCCTGTCACCACTTTTTACGCGCATTTCTACCATTTCAAATAAATGAAAATGGCTATCAGGTGGTGTAACGCCAAACTCGCTGGTTTCAAGCAGTCGATTGGCAGGCAGAGCTTCACCTTGCAATATCAGCTGCCAAGGTGTGCCTTCTGTCAACTCCGTTTGAGCTTCCTCTAAGCGTTCTTTTCTCGCGAACATGGTTTTTGCTTTACGGGCGAGATCTTCGTTGTCATAAACCTTGCCCCAGGTTGCGAGTCGTTTAGCACTTTTTTCAATGCGGTCTATTTCTTTTTGCTCGTTGGCATGTCGGGCTTGGTCTTGCTGATCTTTCTCAAACAGTGCGGCTCTTGCTAGAGAGCAAGGTAGGGCAAAATGATGAAGAGATTGATCTCGCATGACCCAAGTCGTATTTGTCACTCGATCCAGCAAAGTTTGGTCGTGTGAAACCAACACAAAAGAGCCTTTCCAATTGGAAAGAAATTGCTCTAGCCACAGCAACGAAGGTAAGTCCAAGTGGTTACTTGGCTCATCGAGCAGTAGTAGGTCTGGCTGATTGATAATGGCTCTCGCGATGAGTAATCGCATCTGCTGACCGCCACTGCAATTGGCGACAGGCATATCTTGCTCAGAGTCAGAAAAACCAAGCTCGGCTAGCACCAACTCTGCGCGCCAGTCGTCATCCATGCTTAACATTTCCGCTAAGGCTTCACGGATGCTTTGACTATAAAGGTGCTCTGGAATATGTTGCTCTACATAGCTCATAAGGCAATGAGTTGCTTTGGCTATGTGACCTTCAGTTGGTTCGTATTGACCATTGAGTAGCTTTAATAGCGAGCTTTTGCCACAGCCGTTATGACCGATGAGGCCAATTTTATCACCACGATTAAGGGTGAAGGAAAGTGCTTTAAACAGAGGGTTTAAGGTGTAAGAAAGAGTCAGTGATTGTGCAGTTAAATAAGTACTCATAATTTTCTCAAGAATTTAGGGCGCAAAAGGCCGTTGTCTGTGCTGACAATAATTCTTCGAGCTTGAGGGAAAGTACTCGGGGACGTTACTCGTCTATAGTTGATATTTCGCTCAAGTCGAGATTATCGCAGCGCGATATCTAAAACTCTTGAGCGAGCCTTCATGCCATAAAAGCGTGGGTTGATTGAACACCACAAAGACATAAATTCCTCCTTAAGTTAGTTGTAAAAGTGTTGCCACTTTTGGTTATTCAGTGATGAGTATTCTAGCGGCATTGTCACCAATGTACAGAAAACTATCAGTGTTCAAGATAGCTTCGTGATAGCAATCATAGGCTTATACTTTTGGCTTACGCCTCGTCTCTCAACCCTAAATTTATAAATTTGGGAGGATTTACATCATGTTGCTGTTGATAAAATCACCAAATACACATACTAGACAAGGAGTCTCCAGTGAATCAACGTCAGTTACAACAGCAAGAGTTTGACCTAAGTGAACGCAACCTAATTGTCGGTTGCGCTAAGCAATGCCCTATCGGTCCCGAGTTACTGGCAGCTACCACTGCTGACTCTGATTACGTTGTTGGCACCTTCCAAAGTGGACTCACCGCAGAAGTCTTTCGAGTTCGATTTGATGGCAAGGATTACACCCTTAAGAAAAAGAGGCCAGAGGCGAAAGTGAAAAACCTCGACGGCCAGTATTCCTTCCTTAACGAAGTCCAGCGCCGTTTTGATATTCAGCAGCAAAAAGATAATACAAAAACTTCACAGGATTTCGAGTGCATAGTGTCTACGATTTATGCTGATTATCGCTTAGGCATTATTCTGTCTGACTGGATTGAAGGGGAGCCCGTTAAACAGGTAACGAGTTCAATGCTCTCGCAGTTGTTTTCCACTTTATCAGCGTGCGAAAAGATCGGTCTGTTTGAATGGGATTTATGCGCAGGCAATTTGCTTGTTGATGAGCAGCATAAATTATGGCTGTTCGATTTTGGCTACATGTACTCGTTCAATCCACTTAAAGAACTCAACAGCAATGGGCTAGAAGCACCTATGTTCAACTTCTGTGAGCGATTTGAAACTCGCTTCTTATCCGGTTGGTTGTTAGAGAGTGATTTATCTTACAACGACTCTATTGAGGTCTTTAAAAATGTTAAGTACGAAGCGCTCAATACCTTAGTAGAACAGATAAATTGGCTGAGAAATAACGATGCAGATCTAGGTGTTCTTACCGAGAAAGAGAATCTTGCTAAACGCTACCAGCAAGCACTGGAGAATGATCACGAGCTCGATTCTTTGTTCCAAGTAGAAATGTTTCGCTCGCATGTACTCGATATTGAGGATGATCTTGATGGTCAAAGTTGTACACCGACTACTATTAAGCGAGTGGATTTAGTTCTGTCGATGATCCGCGATCACTACAATAAGCTCAAGCAGCAAGGTGGACTTTTCTATCACAATGAAGGGAAAACCCAGCAGGAGCTTATTGAATCATACAATCACAAGCGAGAATTGGTGAAACGATATCAAATTAAGTAAGTTTAAATACGTCACGCCATTTTGCCACGAGGCTTTATGATGGCACGAATACAAGTACTTCAGTTAGTAATGATCAATTATAGAGGTTGAAGCTACAATGGATAATACGTTGCAAGTTGGTCTCAAAAACATCAGAAAATGTGCTGCAGAGTGGAGGGAAGTTGAAAGGCTGTTCCAATCTATGTGGCCAGACTTGGTGCTCGATGAACATTATCGTGATGACGTTAATCTTCCTCCAGTAATTGTCGCGATGGAGGATGAGGAACTTATTGGTGGTTTGGCTTTCTCTCGATATCAAGAGCCGAATGGCACAGAACAAGTTATCTGGATAAATGCCGTGTTTATAGCTCCTAAGTGGCGCGGTAAAGGGATAGCCCGCCAACTTATCAATCGTGCTGTCGAGCAAGTCTCAGCGAAAGAGCAAGCGTATCTATATGCAAACACCAACGTATCGCCTCTTTACATTTCGATAGGTTGGTTTGTTGTAGACATTGAATGCAAACCACATCATCACGTTATGGCGATACCTTTAGCCAATTAATTTGCTCAGCAGAGGTAGTTTCAACCAAAGAGGTCACATGATCAACACTTATATACTTTTTCAGCGCTATCTGACTCAGTTAAGGCAGATGGTTGTAAAAGTACCGTCTGAAGTATTTGATACTTCATTGGAAGAGGGTATGTTTTCATTGGAAATGCACGCCAAAATAGCGGCTAACTTTACTTTGCGCGGTTGCTGCCCTTTGCTTGGTGTTGAAACGGTTTCTTTGTTTCGTGAAGAGAGTGGCAAGCTGCCAGTCATAGAGCAAATAGATGCGACGTTAAGCTATCTTAGTGGTGTTGAGGGTAGAGCAAGCTATGATGACACTAAGATTTTAAGGGACAAGGCGGGATTTTCTGAGGTTGAGCTTCCTGAGTCGGAGTTTATCCACGTTTATATTGTGCCCAACATTTTATTTCATATGAGCATGGTTTATGCGATAGCAAAAACGCATGATGTCCCTTTAAGTAAGGGAGATTTTGATGGGCTCCACTCTTACCCTGAAGGGTTTAGTTTTGTGAAATAGCGTCAAATCCCTTTACTACTTAGCGCGTTGCATCTCTATCAAGCCGCCAGCGTTATGTAACTTGGTAAAGCCTTTCGCTTTTAGGTACTGATAGGCCTTCCCTGAACGATTGCCACTACGACAATACAGTACTATCTGAGTCTCTTTAGCGATATCGGCAAAGTGAATGTTTAACGCTGAGAGCGGATAGTTTACGGCTTGTGGCAAATGTCCGCCTGCGAACTCTTGTGGCGTTCTTACATCAACAATCACTGCACCTTGTTCTATCCATTGCCAGCCTATCTCTGCTCGCTCAGAGGCGAAAGCTGGAAGGCTTAGCGCAGCCATTAACGTAAAAAGTAGTGTTAGGCGCTTCATGGCGATTCCCTTTTGCTTTGATTAACTCAGCATATCTGATTCGTCTTTTTTCGCCGCGAGATAAGTCACAATCCCTGGCTGGCTTTTTTATGTCTGATTCTTTATAGCCAATCCGTCTTAACCAGAATGATAAAAGCTATTACAAGCGCTTGATTACCCACTACACTCTTCTAGCTAAAAGGGATACTCATGCATACTATTTCACTACTTGTCGTCGCGTTAATTGCCTTCGCTGCCAACTCATTTTTTTGTCGCCTAGCATTGGCGAATCACGCTATTGATCCGGGTTCTTTCACTTGGCTACGATTGGTCTCCGGAGCGGTAACACTGCTGCTTATTCAAAGTTGGCGTGGTCAAATGAGCTATTGCTTCTTTACTGATAAACACAGCTGGTGGTCAGGCATCTCTCTTTTTGGTTATGCAGTTTGCTTTTCGTATGCTTACACCCAGCTCAGTACGGGGACCGGCGCTTTGATTCTGTTTGGTATGGTGCAGCTGACTTTAGTGGCGTTTCACGTTGTTTCTGGAAATCGCTTAAGTGCGAAAGAGATGCTGGGTATCGGGGTGGCTCTATCTGGATTTACTGTTTTGATGCTACCGTCGGCTGAGACTCCGAGTTTGAGTGCCGCTGCTTTAATGCTTGTTTCTGGCATCTGTTGGGGCATTTTTACCCTGTTAGGGCGCCAAAATAGCGTTGCTTCAGTGTCTATTACTCAAGGTTTTATGCTCGCAAGTGTGCTTGCTTTTGCTGTCAGCCCACTACTGGTCTCAATAGAGACTATCACAGCTGATGGTGTTGTATGGGCGTTACTGTCGGGTGTCTTTGCTTCTGGGTTTGGCTACATCTTATGGTACCAAGTTGTCAAGCATATCTCAGTCCTCCAGGCGTCTGTCTCTCAGTTAGCGGTGCCCGTTATAGCCTTTGCCGCGGGAAGTATAGGATTAGGTGAGCCGATAACGCTGATCGCTGCTATCTCATCATTGCTAGTTTTGGGTGGGATTGCCCTTATCTTCACTGCAGGAGCAAAGAATTAGCCCGCTAACAGCTCTCGTCCGATCAAATCGACTAGCTCTAAGATATGGATTTGAGATTCGCGATGATACGGAGAAATGCCATCAACCTGTTCTTCCAAATCAAGGTTGATACCCGCTATGCCCGCCAATGTTGAGCCCAAATGACTGATCGCAAAAACCTTTAGTCCTTTGCGCTTTGCATTGTGGGCCATATCGACCACAGCTTGAGTCTCTCCTGATTTACTTATTAGGATGACTGTTCCTGACTCTGCCCGAGCCAGTTGATGAATATCGGTAATGACTAGGTGAGGAATGTTTGCGAGGGAAAGAAAGCGTGACAGGTATGAAACACTAACGATGGAAGCGCCGCGAGAATATAAATACACCACGGGTGAGTTAGTTAGTGATTTGGCAACTTTATCGATTCGCTGAGCTTGGTCATCTCCCTGAGTTGTTGGGGAGACATCTTTATTCAGGTCGTCGGCGAGCTTATATCTGAGCTCGGTGTAGCTCGCATAGCCCATCTTTTTGCACACCCGATTTACCGATGTTGTTGTAGTCAAGGCCTTATTGGCTATCGTCTTGGCCGAAACTGAATCTAGCTCTTTGGCGTGACTGATCAGGTACTCATATATGACTCGTTCGATCCCTTTAAAGGTATTCATCGCTTACACTTACCTAACAAAGACGTAATGACAGAATGGTTATTATTAGGCGTTAAAATACGGGAAATTACCTTGATAGTTATCACAAAAGTATCGTCATACATGGGTAGTACGAGGAAACTGTACCTTGGTACATCATCGATAAATATACTTGCCGCAGTTGATAAGTATAACGGTGAACAACCATGAGTAAGAAAAAACTCGTTGCAGTGACCGCTTGCCCTACTGGCATTGCACACACCTTTATGGCGGCTAAAAAAATCAAAGCCTGGGCTGAAAAGCAGGGTTATGAAGTAAAAGTCGAAACGCAGGGAAGTGATGGTGTCAAAAATAAACTCACTGCTCATGATATTGCAACCGCAGACGGCGTTGTGCTGGCGGTTGATGTACCAATCATGGATATGGAACGTTTCGACAACACCAATCCACTTCAGGTTCGTACTCAAGAGCTGATCAAGCGCGTAGATGATTTGCTGCCAACAGTATTTTTGCGCGGCAAAGAGAAATCAGATGCAGATGTAGAAGTGCATGATGAAAAGCGCTCTGCTTACCAAGTCGCTATCGGCCATATTATGACGGGTATCAGCTACATGCTGCCAGTCGTGGTTCTTGGTGGCCTGCTGATGGCGGTGGCGAAAATCACTGGTGAGTTCATCGATATCTCAGGTACACCTATCCAAACTCTAGATAAACTTGGTTTCATGACCATCAAGTTTATGTATCCAATCTTTGCGGGTTACCTAGCGTATTCGATTGCTGGTAAACCTGCGCTGATCCCTGCCTTTATCGGTGGGTTAATGACTGATGAGCCTTACAAGCGTTTCTTTGATTTAGAAGGCTGGGCGCCATCAGGCTTCTTCGGCGCAATTGCGATTGGTTTCCTCGTTGGTTATCTGGTTCGCTACCTTAACGATGTGATTAAGGTCAAAACCGAACTGACCACGCTTAAGACCATGCTGCTTGTTCCTGCAGTGACGGGAGTCGTCATGGTGCTGACCATGGAATATGCGATTAACCCATTCTTCGGAGCGTTGAATTTGGCGATGATCGACCTGTTTACTCAAGCTGGAGATGCAGGTCGAGGTGTCTACTCAATGGTGATTGCAGCTGGTACAGCCTTTGATTTGGGCGGACCAATCAACAAAGCCGCAGGTTCGGTCGCACTTGGCTTAAATGGCATGGGAGAAGGTTTTGACTTGATTGCTCGTGAGTTGGGTATTGTTATTCCACCAATTGGCGTGGGTATCGCGGCGCTGCTGGATGGCAAGTTCCGCAAACCAGTTTTCTCAAGTGAAGAGCGCACGGTCGGTAAAACTTCTCTGATGCTGGGCCTAATCGGAATCTCAGAAGGTGCGATTCCATTCATTCTGAAAAATCCGAAGATGATTCCAATCATGATTCTGGGTTCAATTATCGGTACGCAACTGGCTGTCGTTCTCAACGTATGGCAAAGCCTACCACTACCAGCCGTTTGGGGATGGTTCCTATCTTCTGACCCAATCAGCTACACCATTTCTGTTATCGCGGGTTCTATGTTTATTGCAATCGCTCTACTGCTGTGCACTAAACCAGACCACGCAAAAGCCTAAACACGTCTAGCGGGGAGGTTCGCCTCCCCAAACTATCAAGAATTTATCGAGAGTTTCCCCATGGCAAAAGTACATGTCATTCCTCACACTCACTGGGATCGTGAGTGGTATTTTACTCAGCAAGACAGTGACGTTCTGGCAACTTATAACTTCACTAAAGTGATTGAGACTTTGGAGAATCAACCAAGCTACAGCTGCTACCACCTAGATGGTCAATCTGCGATTGTTGAAGATTACCTGAAAGTGCTGCCGAATATGCGTGAGCGCATGGCCAAGCTAGTTAGCGATAAAAAGCTCTTTATTGGTCCTTGGTATACTCAGACCGACACTTACAATGTGGCTGGCGAATCGATTATCCGCAACTTGAAATACGGAATGCATATCGCGGAAGAGCTAGGCCATAGTATGAAGGTCGGTTACCTGCCGGATACTTTTGGCCACAACGCGCAAATGCCAACACTGTTCAAGGGAATGGGGATCGATAACATCGTATTTTGGCGTGGTATTGATTACGACCAACACGTAGAAAAATCGCACTTCTTCTGGAAGTCGCAAGGTGGAGATTCAATCTACGCTTACAATCTAGTTCATGGTTACGGCGCGGCGAAAAACATCGTTCCAGATGCAGAGCACCTAGACAAAAAAATCTTCCCGATGATTGACAAGATTAAGTCGCTGTCAGGTCTCGATGAAGTGCTGATCCCATCAGGTGGCGATCAGGTCAACATTGACCCGAACCTACCGGAAACTTTGCAAGCAGCCAGCGAACGTTCGCCTGCAGGAGACGTCTACACCATCTCATCGATGGAACACTTTGTTGATTTTCTTCGCCGCAACAGCAATGAATTTGAGACTTACCAAGGTGAATTCAAAGCGCCGCGATACACCCGTATCCATAAGACCATTGGCTCTGTTCGCTACGACATTAAAAAACTCAACTTCGAGATTGAGCAGTTCTTACTCAAGAAACTTGAAGTCGTGATTGCGATTGCCAAGGCGCAAGGCATCACAGTTCACACTGAGCTGGTGGACATGGCTTGGAAGAAGATCCTTGAATGTCACGCGCATGACAGCATGGGCGGGTGCAATAGCGATGCCACTAACGCAGACATTATGCACCGTCTAAAGCAAGCTGAAGAAATCTGTCACGGCTTATATAACCTCGTCGTGAAAGAGATCGGCAGCAGCGCATGTGACGACAATGAAGTGATGATCTTTAACGGCCAAATCACACCATTTAACGGTGTTGCTAAAATCATCGCTTTCTCTAAGCATCCGTCTATTGCTCTGTCTGATGGTAAAATTCTGCTTGCGACCGAAATTCTAGCGCGCGAAACCTTAGATGGTGGCAAGGTCATTGAAGTGACCAAAGATGGTGAGAAAGAAGTCGCTGTGCCGCCTTACTACCGATTTGAGCTGAACGTGAAGGTGTCCAACCTAGCTGCTATGGGTTACCAAGTTTTCCAAGTGGTTGAGTCAGACTCAGCCATGCTTACGCAGAACAGTGACGTTCAAATGATTGAAAACTCAGCGTTAACCGTCTCGCTGAAAGATGGTGAACTGAGCTTAGCCAACAAGGTGACAGGTCGCGTGATCGAGCAACTATTGCGCTTTGAAGAGCAAGCAGATGATGGTGACTCTTACGATTTCTCACCTTTAGAAGGGGACGCGCCACGTTTCCTCAATGAGTTTACTTGGTTATCTAGCCAAGTAGGTGAGACTGAGCAGACAATGACGCTGCTGGCAACAATGCCAGTGCCTTCAGATTTAGAGTCGCGTCAAGCAGGCAATGAGCTGATTCAAGCCAGTTTTGAAATTACACTGACACTAGATGCCAACGACGAGCAGCTAAAAGTGGCAATTGACACTGTAAATCAGGCGTGTGACCACCGCGTTCGTGTACTGATTAACTCCGATGTACAAAGCCAGGAATCAGTGGCCACTCAGCCATTCGCTGTGATGACGCGTCCAATTGCCCCGAGTGTTGAAGGCTGGCAAGCGCGCTTCCGTGAGTGTCCGGTTGATATTGAAACCACAGATGGTGCGGTTGCGATTGAGCAAGCAGGTAAAGCGGTGGTGATTAATGGTCGCGGCCTGAAAGAGTTCCAAGTTTTGCCAGGTGAACAGAGTGATGTGATTGCGCTAACGCTGTTTAAAGCAACGGGCAAGCTAGGTAAAGATGATCTGTTGTGGCGCCCGGGGCGTGCTTCCGGCATCAACAATACTGTTGTGTATACGCCAGATGCTCAGCTGCAAAAATCGATGAGCTTTGCTTTCTCGATTGCGATGCCAGCCGATGCCAGCCATCAAACTCTGCGAGCCCTAGAAAGCCAATATCTCGATATGCCATTTAGCTACCAGAAGCAGTCACTCAACAGCTTTGAAAATCGTCTCGAACGTTTCCAAGTTCGCTTTGATGCGCGTTCAGCGATTAAGTCATTCAGCCTATTTGAAGTCAATCAGCCACTGACGCTTTCAAGTATTGGTCACTCCTTTTATCAAGATAATGCCGTTATTGTGCGCCTGTTTAACGCGACAAAGGAAGCACAGCAACTTGATACCACGGCGCTTGCCCATTTTGCTCAGGTGGAGCGTGTGAACTACTGCGAGCAGAGCGTTGAACAAGAATGGTCAGTCAAACCAAACAACTCAATCGACCTGCGAATTGGCTTTAGAATCTAGTGGAGTAGAGCACAATGAACGAGAAAATTTATCAAAAAGTCGCTTTGCTCTATGGTGATGAGCAAGCTGATACTATTAGCCAAGATATTCTTGCTCTAGTTGAGAAATGGCAAGGCAAAGCACCGCAGTACGCCAACTGGGTCGATGAGACGACATCTTATCTCATCACTTACGGAGACAGCGTACAAGAGCAAGGCCAGCCAACCTTAGCGACGATGAAAACCTTTGCTGACAAGTACCTTAAAGGGGCATTAAGCAATATTCATATTTTGCCAATGTTCCCATACACCTCAGACGATGGTTTTAGTGTGGTTGATTATCGCAAAGTTGATCCTAACTTAGGCGACTGGAGCGAGCTTAACGCATTAGCTGAAAATTTCGACTTGATGTATGACTGCGTGATTAATCACATCTCTAAAAGCAGTGACTGGTTTCAGCGCTTTTTAGTCGGTGATGAAGCTTATCAAGATTACTTTGTTGAGTCTGACCCAAGCCTGGATTATTCGAGTGTTACGCGCCCCCGCGCGTTACCGCTCCTAACACCGTTTACTAAGGCTTCGGGTGAGACAACTCATGTGTGGACCACCTTCTCAGAAGACCAGATCGACATTAACTTTCAAAGCCCACAAGTCCTGCTCGAAAGCATTGATATTTTGCTGATGTACGCGGCAAATGGTGGTCGCTCGATTCGCTTAGATGCGATTGGTTTTATTTGGAAAGTGCTGAACTCGACCTGTATCCACTTAGAGCAGGCTCATGAGATCATTAAGCTGTGGCGCATTGTGCTCGACGAGGTGATGCCGGGTTCTCTGCTGATCACAGAAACTAATGTGCCGCACAAAGAGAACATCTCTTACTTTGGTCAAGGCGATGAAGCGCACATGGTGTATCAGTTCCCACTGCCACCATTAACCTTGCACGCGTTCTTGAGCCAAGATAGCCAAGTATTAACAACTTGGGCTAAAGGTTTAACGGCAGAGGCGATGGAGTCTCTCAATTCGGGACGCAAGACAACTTACTTCAACTTCCTAGCTAGCCACGATGGGATTGGCGTGCGCCCAACAGAAGGGATCTTGAGCGATGAAGATCGTCTGATGATGTGTCAGCACGTCGAACGCAAAGGTGGACGAGTTAACTACAAGAATAACGGTGACGGTACTCAATCGCCTTACGAACTGAATATTAACTATCTGAGTGCGGTGACGGAGCCTAACGATAGTGACGAGTTAAAAGCGAGCAAGTTCCTAGCTGCGCAATCTATTTTGCTCTCGTTCATCGGTGTGCCTGCGGTTTACTATCACAGCTTACTTGGCAGTGAAAATGATGTACAAGGCATGTTGGATTCGGGCATTAATCGCCGCATTAACCGTGAGAAGTTTGACTTTGCTCAGCTAGAAACTGAGCTGGCCCAAGAGGGCTCTTTACGTCAACGTGTTTACAGTGAAATGACGCATCTTCTCCAACTGCGTAAAGGGCAAAAAGCGTTCTCACCAAGCTCATCTCAGCAAGTGCTAGAGCTAGGTCATGGACTGTTTGGACTTAAACGCGGCGAAGGGGAAAGTGCGATTCAATTTGTGGTCAACCTATCGCAACAAGCTGCGGAAGTATCGCTAGAAGTAGGCGGTTTAGATCTGATTTCACAGCGCGAGTTCAATGCACAATTTACACTTAAACCATATCAATTTGTCTGGCTGACTAAGCCGCAAGCCCAGTAGCAGGAGTTTATGATGAAACTAGCTAACTTAACGTCTGAAAATCTAATCATGCTCGATGCTACCTTTGATGGGCGCTTCGCGGCGATCAATGCCTTGGTCGACAAAATTAATCAAGCGGGCAAGTTAACCGACCGTGACCAGTTCCTCGAAGCCGTGCTTAAACGTGAAGACGAAGGCCCGACGGCTCTTGGTGAATACTTAGCGGTGCCACATGGTAAGTCGCCAGCCGTAAAAGAGCCAGTGTTTGCCTGCGCGTTTGTTAAAGATGAGATGCAGTGGAAAGGTCTAGATGGCGATGAGCCGGTGACCATGATCTTCCTGTTGGCTATTCCGCCAGCAGAAGCGGGTTCGACCCATATGGAAGTGCTTACCACGCTGACTTCTTCACTGGTGGATGATGATTTTCGTGACCAACTGCAAGCAGCAAACTCTCCGCAACAAGTGATGGCGCTATTTGGTGCAGGACAAGAGGCAGAAAGTTACGCAGAGCAGTCACCTGAGTTAGCTCAAGAAGAGCCAAATTCAACCGAAGAGCTGGCGCAAGATCTTAGTCGCTTTGCTTATCCGTTGGTGCTTGGTGCGGGCGTACTGATTTCAGCATTCCTGTTCCTATTACTTTAATGGTGCGTTATGTCTGTTTTTAAACTGGATAACGTTATTCAAAACTACGCGTGGGGCAGTAAAGAGTCGATTTCTAAAATGTTTGGAATCGATAACTCGGACTGCCAACCGCAAGCGGAGATTTGGATGGGCGCACACCCCAATGGATGTTCGCGTGTCGCAGCGACGGGAGAGCTGCTTTCTGAAGTGATTGCCCAAGACAGCAAGAGTATATTTGGGGACTACACTGCGATGCGTTTTGGTGAGCTGCCATATCTATTTAAGGTGCTTGCGGCAGAAGCGCCGTTATCGATTCAGGTTCATCCCAGTAAACACAAAGCGGAAGCAGGATTCACTCGTGAAAATGAACAGGGGATTGCACTTAACGCTGCCCATCGTAATTACAAGGACCCGAACCACAAGCCTGAGCTGGTGTATGCGTTAACCTTTTACAAAGCGATGAATGGCTTTCGGCCTATTAGTCAGATCATCGATCTGTTTCAACAGGCGGCTATTGCAAGCTTAGATGCTGAGGTGAGCGCGCTTGAAGCGAGGCCAAACAGCGATGGCTTACGTGAGTTTTTCACTGCCATAATGTCTTTGGGTGAACAGAGAAAAACCAGCGCTTTAAAGCAGCTTGATCAAGCTTTGATTCGTGGTCCTAAGACAGCCTTAATGCGTGAAGTGTTTGAGTATGTGGCGGAGTTTAACAAGCACTATCCGGGTGATATTGGATTGTTCTCTCCGCTGTTTCTTAACACGATTGAATTAGCGCCGGGTGAGGCTATGTTCCTTCACGCTGAAACGCCGCATGCCTATGTTCAAGGCACTGGGCTAGAGATCATGGCCAACTCAGACAATGTGCTGCGTGCAGGCTTAACACCCAAGCATATTGATGTGGATGAGTTAATTGATAACACCTTGTTTGTCTCTACCAATCCGGAGCAAATCAAGCTGGCACCGATCTACAAAGAAGGAAAGTTGAGTTACCCAATTCCAGTCGATGACTTTGGTTTTGATATCTTGACTGCCAATGACGCGATCAAGCGTCAATACCTTCGTAGTGCTGAGATTCTGTTCTGTGTTGAGGGGGATGTTCAGGTTGAAGTGAATCAGCAATTGTTGCGACTAAAACCAGGAGAATCAGTGTTTATTAGCAATGACTCGGGTATGTACAGTTACCAAGGCAACGGTACTCTAGCACGCGCCTACAATTAAGGTTATAAAATCCCCAAGTTTCAGCTTGGGGATTTTTTTACTCAGAGACAGTCACTTTGTTGATCTTAATTGTATCTAAAGGCACGTCATCGTGGCCTTTCTTACTGCCAGTCATTGCTTTACTTATGTTGTTTACCACATCCATCCCTGCGGTAACTTTACCAAACACAGCATAGCCCCAGCCTTGGTTGGTCTTAGCGGTGTGATCAAGAAAGTCATTGTCGTCTAGATTGATAAAAAACTGCGCTGTAGCAGAGTGCGGGGCGTCAGTGCGAGCGAAAGCGATGGTTCCCGTTTTATTCTTTAAGCCGCGGTTTGCTTCGTTGGCGATAGGTGCATGTGTTTCTTTCTCAGTCATGTCTTCGATATGACCGCCACCTTGAATCATAAAACCGTCAATCACACGGTGAAAAATCGTGCCTTCATAAAATCCTTCTTGGCAGTAACGTAAAAAATTCTTAGAACTGACAGGAGCTTTCTCCATGTTTAGTTCAATTTCAATATCGCCATAAGTGGTTGATAAAATAATCATTGTTATTACTCAGTTGGAAAGAAACCGCACAATTATAGCAAGGTTCGCTTATAGAGAATATTAATCAGTTTCAACCAGGTGTATTCCCAAGAAGCGTGCCATTAACTCAAGGTTTCAACTTTTCCTTGAAGCCTTAACCGAGCCTTAACCCCCGTGTTTGTTACTTTTCTTGCACAATAGTGGGAGAAGACAACAATGACATTGCGATATTCCATCCTTGCTCTGATGCTGGCTGGTGTTATGGGCTGTGCGACAGGGACCGATGCCAATTATGCCGGACAAGCGCAACTGAATAGCACTCAGTCGATAGAGCAGCTGCTCGAACAAGTGGTAGCAGATAGACAACTCGATGCAGCAGTTGACGAAGCCGAGCAGGCGACTCTGCTAACCGATTTAATTCAAATACCTGAACTAGAGAAGTACCTTGATGCCGCTTTCGCGCATAGCCCAAGCCTGCAACAAAGTGTTATTGCGTTAAAAATTGCTTATGCGCAGCAGGGCGTGACCGTTGCTGACCAGTTACCGACGGCTAATGCGAGCTTTAAAGGTCAATCCAAACAAGATGCAGATGACAGTTATACAGGAGAAGTGACAGTAAGCTGGGAACTAGATCTGTGGCAGAAACTCGCAGATAGTAGCGAGGCTGCACGAAAAGATGTCGCGGCCTCTCAGGCAAGCCTGCAGTCCGCGAAAGATCTATTAGCCGCTAATATCATGCGTGGTTGGTTGGAAATCAGCGTTAACCAGCAATTACTTGATATAGAGCAGAGAAGGCTTGGTGTGCAGCAAAACAATGAAGTGCTGGTGTTAGAACGGTATCAGGTGGGGTTAGGCAGTCTGGAAGATTTAGATAATGCCAAAACCAGTACCGCGTCTAGCCGCTCTACAGTGGCGAAGTATCAGGAAAACCTTGCACAAAGCAAACGTAGCCTTCAATTACTTACCGGCCAGTGGCAATCCGAGTTGCAGCAGCTAGAGGTAGCCATGACATTTCCAGAAGTCGTGAACCCTCTTGATTCTCTTGCTCTGCAGAACATGGCTGGTCGCCCTGACTTGCAGCAAGCCTTCTACAATATCGAGGCTGAAGCCCTTCGCACCGATGCGGCTTACAAAGCTATGCTGCCGTCTTTTAGTTTGACAGCAAGCCTGACTGATATTGCGCAGTCACCAAGTGAAGCTTTGTTGACTAACCCATTATGGAGTTTGCTCGGGCAACTATCGGCACCACTTTTCCAGGGGGGAAAGCTCAAATCTCAGGCTGAAATTGCTCAATTCACCACAGAGAAAAACTATTGGACTTATCAGGAAACTCTACTGAAGGCGATCAATGAAGTTGAGAACGCAGTGGGGCAAGAGTATTCGCTCGAAAAGCAGCAGTTGCACCTCAATCAGGCATTCACAAGCTCGAAGCGTAGCTTTGTCAGTTACGAAGAGAAGTATCGTACAGGCTTGGTCGACATCTTTGATTTACTGACCGTTCAGCAGCAGACCTACAACACAGAAGCACAGCTAGTTGAAGCCACCTATCAACGTCTATTAAACCGAATTGATTTAGGCCTAGCTCTGGGCCTAGGAGTACCATCATGAAGAAAAATGCCATCCCCTTAGCGGTTACGCTTGCCGCTGCAGGAAGTATCTTCGCAGCTATTGGCTACATCGGTAGTCACATGGCGCAAGCGAGCGAGAGCAGTCCATCTGAACAGCAATTGACTGACGTTGCGCCGCTACCATCCATAGAGGAAAGTCTAAAACTTCAGCAAGTTGCGGTGCAGACAACAAGTAGTGGCAGCTATCAGGCCGAGGTTGTCGGTTATGGCGAAACCCGTTCTCGATATCAACTCAACTACGCCAGTGAAGTCAGTGGTCGAGTGGCAACATTGTCGGGTGCGTTTGAGACAGGCAAAGTGGTGACCAAAGGTGCGATATTGGCAAAGCTGGATGATACTGGGTATCAACAGGCGTTGGCTCAAGCCAAATCTGACGTAGCGACGGCTGAGCTTGAGCTTTTAGAAGAACAGCGTGAGGGAGAGCAGGCGAAATCAGAGTGGCAGCGTTCAGGTCTAAGTGGAGAGCCGAACTCACCATTGGTGCTCAGAGAGCCTCAACTCGCCAGTGCCGAAGCTAAATTGGCTAATGCAAGACAGGCATTAAAGAGCGCAGAGAAAGACCTAAAAGATACAGTGATACGCGCTCCATTTACCGCGATTGTCGTGAGCAGAGATGTCCAGCCGGGAAGTTATCTGAGCGCTGGTGGCGCTGTTGCCACCTTGTACAGTGTGGAACGAGTTGAAGTGGAAGTACCGCTTTCGGAGCAACAGTGGGGGAATTTGCCGACCTCAAATGACATCAGTGACTGGCAGGTGACGCTGACTGATAGTAGTGGTGCACATCAATGGCTTGGTAAGGTTGATAGGTCGTTCCAGCATGTGACTCAGGAAACTCGCCAGCGTTCTCTGGTAGTTGTAGTCGATAACCCTCTTGAAGCGGGCACCCCCCTTTATCCGGGCACCTTCGTTAAAGCGACATTAAGTGGTGCAGAAAAGAACGAGCTGTGGGAAGTGCCAGCATCAGCGATTTCCCAACAAAGTGAAATCTGGACAGTAGATGAGCAAGGTCTGCTGCAAAAGTCGAACGTCAGCAAACAGTTTGGCCGTGATGGCAAAGTGTATGTAACTCCAATTTCGGCTGAAGAAGCGGCTTTGGTGGTGCTGAGACCACTGAGTAACTTCAAGCCAGGTATGAAAGTGACGCCAAGTGAGGAAGGGTAATATGGAGCAACAACCAAGTACTCCCAAGGGTATGATCGCTTGGTTCGCACAGAATCCGGTTGCGGCAAACCTACTTATGCTAGGAGTTATTATCGTCGGTCTGCTTTCGGTGAACTCACTGCGTAAGGAAGCCTTCCCAAGTATGGAACCGGACATCGTGACTGTGTCTGTTAACTATGATAGTGGTGACCCTATTCAAGCAGAAGAGGGGATATCGATAAAGATTGAAGAGGCTTTGGAGACGGTCGCGGGTATTAAGCGTATTACCTCTACTTCAAGTGCCTCTGGTAGCCATGTCTCAATCGAGAAAGAGACCAGCTACAGTCTCGATGCTTTGCTGACTGACGTGAAAACGAAAGTGGACGCCATCAACAACCTGCCGACAGAAGCTGACAACCCAGTGATTGATAAGGCTCGAATGCAAGATCACGCTTTATGGGTTCAACTTTATGGTGATGCTGATCGAGGTACACTGCAAGATTTGGCACAACAACTCAAAGCAGATTTGCTCGCAGAAAGTGCCATTCGCGATCTGGAAATTAAAGCTGAAGTTGATCCTATGATTTCTGTCGAGGTCAACGAAAGTCGCTTACAAGCGTATGGCCTGACACTGACCGACGTGTCAGATGCGATCAATGCGGAATCGTCTACCAGTATTTCAACCAGTTTGCGCAATGACGAGAAGACGGTACGACTAAAGGTGTCTGAGCAGGCCTACGAAATCGAAGACTTTAAAGCGATTCCGGTTGTGACCAATGCTGATGGAAGTCAAATCACACTGGGCGATATAGCACGTGTAACGGATACATTTGAGGAAGATACGTTCAGCCTGTCTCGTTATAACCAAAGTAATGCAATGGGCATCCAGATCGTGATGGATGAGTACAGCGATGTAGTGCAAATTGTGGACCAGGCTAAAAAGGTCGTTGAGCAGTGGCGAAGCGGCAATTTGTTACCTGAAAACATCAGCATTGAAACTTGGTATGACAAGAGCACTCTGATCAAAGACCGACTGTCATTGCTGGCTAAGAATGCTCTCACCGGTATTGCTTTGGTCTTTATTGTACTGGCGCTGTTTCTGAATATTCGTGTGGCGTTTTGGGTTGCGGCGAGCTTACCGTTCGTATTCTTCGGCACCTTGTTCTTTATGACAGACTCCTTTACGGGTTTAACCATCAATGAGATGACCACCTTTGGTTTTATCATGGCTTTGGGAATAGTCGTCGATGATGCAGTTGTGGTGGGGGAAAGTATTTATTCAACCCGGCGAGCTCAGGGGGATACTCTCAACAATACGATCTCCGGGACATTGAAAGTTGCTGCGCCGACTGTTTTCGGCGTGCTGACGACGGTTGTCGCATTTCTTTCTATTGCCGCGGTTGATGGAAAAATGGGCCAAATATATGCTCAATTTGCGACTGTAGTGACTATCTGTTTGTTGCTTTCCTTAGTGGAGTCAAAATTTATTCTTCCGTCACACCTTGCTCATATCAACACGCATAGGAGTGAAAAGAAGGGCATTTGGAACCGAATTCAGCAAGGTGCGGACAGCGGATTGGAGTGGTTTAACCACAAGGTTTACAAACAGGTAATTAAGCTGGCGTTAAAGTTCCGCTATGCGGTAGTTATGGGGTTTGTAGCGCTGTTTATTCTGGTGATTGGTATGCCGATAACAGGGGCGGTAAGAATCGCGTTCTTCCCTGATATCGCTGGTGATACTGTAAGCGCTGAAATCAGTATGTACAATGATACTAGCTTTGGTCAGACTCAAAAAAATCTTCTTGAACTGGAAGCCAATGCTGTGAAGGCCGATCAGCAACTGAAGGGAGAAGCTGAATCCAGTGGTCAGAATACGTCGTATATTTCCAGTGTTCAGGTGATTGCCGATGAAGATCGTACAGGTACCGTACAGGTAGAGCTGTCTTCCGATGCCAGTTACAGCTCTGGGGAGTTTGCTGACTTATGGTTGCAGATGTCTGGAGAAATGGAAGGCATGAAGAAGCTTAAAGTGCTCTCTTCAAAGGAAATGGTGGATAACTTTAAAGTGGAACTGAAAGCTAGTGACGATACCATTCTCACGCAAGCAGGCAATATCTTTAAACAGACTCTGGAAAACACACCTGGTGTAAGTGGTATTGATGACAACCTAGATCTTGGGGAGCCTCAGTATCGCTTTGAACTGACAGAGCAGGGACGTGCATTAGGCATGAATACCTCTAGCCTCGCGAAGCAGGTACTGCAATCCTTCGGTGGTGATATTGTCCAGCGTTACCAGCGCGGGAAGGATGAAGTTAAAGTTCGTGTCCGTTATCCAGAAGGTGACCGTCAAACGTTGGCTGACATTCAGCAATCGAGTGTTCGTACTCCTGAAGGCAGAGTTGTGCCTATGCTGTCGGTTGCTAATGTCTATTCGGACTATCAGCAAGCAGAAATAACACGTATAGATAATCTTCGTGCGGTATATCTAACCGCAGTGGTCGATAAAGATGTGGTGTCTTCGAATGAACTGGTTGCTCAGTTAGAAAAAACATTTGTACCCATGCTTAAGGCGGATTATCCGACATTGAAAATCGACTTTACTGGTGAAGCGGAACAGCAGCAGGAATCAACGGAGTCTATGGAATCAACGTTCCGTATAGCTCTGGTGGTGATCTTTGCTTTATTGGCGATTCCACTCAAGTCGTACGCTCAGCCACTGATTATTATGGTTGCGATTCCGTTTGGTATTGTAGGAGCAATCTTGGGTCACTGGTGGAATGATCTGACTATTAGTATTTTGTCGTTGAATGGTATTCTCGCTTTAAGCGGTGTCGTTGTAAATGACAGCCTGCTATTGGTATCAAGGTTTAATGAACTGACGCGAAATCATAAAATTCCAGTGGCTGACGCGATTGTCCAGTCATGCAGCAGTCGACTAAGAGCCGTATTACTGACTTCAGTGACTACATTTGCTGGTTTGGCACCATTGCTTAGTGAAACATCGATGCAGGCTCAATTCCTGATTCCTGCGGCAGCAGCATTGGGTTACGGTATTTTGTTTGCCACCATGATCACGTTGGTCCTTACCCCATCACTGTTAATGATCCAATGTGACATTAACAATGGCGTGAACAATATAAAGACAACAATATTTGGCGAGAAAAAACTCGCTCAGAGTTTATAGCGTCTAAGTTAATAGTAGTTTCATAGAGTAAGAGGTAGTCATGGGTAATTTGCAGTTGTTACTGGTTGAAGATGATCTGGATTTGGCAAAGGCGATAGTAGACTACCTCGCCCTAGAAGACATTCAATGTGACCATGCTTCAAATGGGCTGTCAGGCCTTAGTTTCGCCGAGCAAGGACGATATGACGCAGTGATTCTTGATCTTAATCTGCCTAAAATGAATGGCCTGGAAGTATGCGCGAAACTACGAGAGCAGGGTGTTGATGTACCTGTTCTTATGCTAACGGCAAAAGATACTCTAGATGACAAGTTAACGGGGTTTTCGAAAGGAGCCGATGATTATTTAGTGAAACCATTTGCTATGGAAGAGCTGATCATTCGTGCTCAGGTATTATCCCGTCGACGTAGCGGACAGGTAAGTAAGCTTTGTGTTGCGGATCTGGAAGTTAATTTACAAACCCAGACCGTAACCCGGGCGAATACACCGCTAAAGCTCTCTCCCATCGGCTTCAAGCTACTTGAAACTTTAGTTCGAGCGAGTCCCAATACGGTTTCCCGTGAAAAACTGATGCAGTGCGTTTGGGGGGATGAACAGCCAGATAGTAACAGCCTAAAGGTTCACATGTTTAATCTTAGGAAGGCGGTGGACAACAGCTTCGAGACAAAACTGATCCAGACGATAGCTGGTCGTGGCTTTGCCTTGAAAAAAGAGTCTTTCCAATGAAAATTAGGCGTAGCTTGAGGCTCTATTTTTTGTTTGCCATGTTGCTGACCGGAACTTTGACCATTCTGGCTATGTCTGGTGTCGCTGTGAGTTATTTCTTCTCGGGGCTGGACTTGGCAATGAACGGATTCATGCGAACCCAAGCCTATCAAATCCAACTGGTGGATGACAATCCGGTGAAATTCAATGACCTCACCGTTGCCAGACATTGGCAAGACTTACCACAACCAATTCAAGATAACCTAAACCCAGATGATTTGGTCATTAATGAAGTACTCAAAAAAATAGTTGGCATCCCTTTAATTGAACCGCCTAAAGCGGGCTACTTTGCAATGAAAATGGAACATCATGGAGACGTGCGTTATGCCTCAATGCTGCTAGTCAATAATGAGTTTTCCCCCGGTGAAATGCCCCAGTTTGTCTACATCATTTTTACCGCATTGACTGCCATTGCCGCATTTTCTCTGATAATTGTCGCTTTTATTCGCAGTGTATCGACACCTGTCGAAGAACTTAAAGGTTGGGCCAAATCGCTAGACAACGAAAAACTTAGTCAGCCCATTCCGGAATTTGATTACAGTGAACTGAATACATTGGCTGAAATCATTAAATCTAGCTTGAGCTCTGTACAGGAGGGGCTGGAGCGAGAGCAGCGCTTTTTGGGCTATGCCAGCCATGAATTGAGGACACCGATTGCGGTTACCCGAACTAACGCGGAGCTTCTGAGAAAAATGATTGTCAGACGGCTAGAGCAGGAAAAGCAGCTTGAAGTATTGGAGCGAATTGAGCGAGCCGGGTATACCATGACAGACCTGACCGAAACGTTGCTTTGGCTAAATCGGCAAGATGATAAAACGCTGCCATTTGATGATCTGGTTATTGGTGAACTCATTGTTCAGATTGATCATGAACTGGAATATTTGCTACAAGGAAAAGAGGTTAGTGTCAGTATCAATGTTGATGAAGCTATGTTCTCGTTACCACATGGACTTTGTCGAATCATCATTACTAATCTGATCCGCAATGCGTTTCAACATACCTATCAAGGTGAAGTTACCATTGAGCAATCTGGCACTCGAGTGATTATCACAAACCACAATATATCGCCCGGAGACATAAAAGATGAGCTTGGTTTCGGGTTAGGGCTGGAATTAACTGAAAGATTGATCAAGCAGTATGGTTGGTATTATGAGAATCGCGTGATGGACTCAGGTTACCGGGTTGAACTTGTCCTTACTGAGCGCGACTCAGCACCGGATAAATTGCGATAAGTTGGATCATGAGCCCCTCAGCCGTGACCTAGGATAAAGCTTAGCGTCTATTTAACTAGTAGTTTAAATACTCAATACACAAATCATGAAAAGCTTTGGCTTGCGGCGAGATGGTGCGATCACTCAGGGTGAAGATACCAATCTGTCTTTCCAGTGGTGGATCGATAAGAGGAATCCACACTAAGCGGGTTTCATTGGTTGGAAAGGCCAGTTTAGGCAGAGTCGTTACACCTATCCCAAGTTCCAATACAGAGAACAGTGAGGTAATGTTTTCTACCGAATAGAGCGCTTGTTGGCTCAAAGCACGCGCAGGAGTTGGGTCGAGTAGGGTACAGGTTCCGTTGCGAATGAACGGCTGCTCCAGTAGGGTTTGCCATGCGATGCCTTCTGGCTGTTGAGCGATAGGGTTGTCGTGTAAACAGACCACGCCAATTGGGTCAGACAGTAGTGGGGTAAAGTTAATCCCGCCTTCATCAAGGTGGGAAGGATTACCTAGCGCCAGATCTACTTCACCAGATAACAGGCGTTCTTCTACGCCAGCCGCGTTGTCGTCAATTAGGCTCACTTCCACATTCGGGTACTGCTCGCAAAACGCACCTAGCACACTTGGGATAAGTTTCGCCGCTACAGAGGGGACACTGGCAATTCTTACTCTGCCTTGTTGACCTGCCGCTGCGGCACGTAAGTCATTGTCGAGTGCATTGTAGATATTGAGAAACTGAATGATCTTAGGTAAACATATTTCGCCGAATGGCGTTAATTTGGCTTTGTTTCCCGGTTCAAATAATACTTGCCCGAGTATCTTTTCCAGCTCTTTTATTGATGTGGATAATGCTGCCTGAGAGCGATTGGCGCGATGAGACGCAGCGCGAAAACCGCCTTCTTCGACCACCATCACAAAATGCTTTAATTGTTGAAGCTTGATACTCATCTGACCACCTTTTCAATCCCTTAGTATGTCTGATGTTATAGAAAGTGATAAATAAAACTTATCGAATGTAAAAAATTTACCGTTAGATTTATCACCTGTCAATGGGCATGATTTAACTATCTTGAAACAAAGTTGTTACAAAGGTTGAAAGGCACGTGAATACTCAAACGAAAAAACACCCAGTAAAAACCGCTCTGTTTGCCTCTAAGGCTCCCCTCGAATGGGCGATTGTTAACAACGGAACCCTATACACGGCGCAGATCCCTATCGATGACACTGGTGCGGTGGTCGAGGGCGGCATTGAAGCGCAAGCTCGACAGACATTTAACAATCTCGTGCATACCCTAGAGTGCGCAGGTGAGTCGCTTGATTCGGTGCTGCAGGTACTTATCTACGTGACTGATCGCGAATACCTCAAAACCGTTAATCAGGTCTATGCCGAGTATTTTGAAGCTCCTTATCCAAATCGCGCTGCCATGGTAGTTGCGGGTTTAGCACGCGAAGAAATGCTGGTGGAGTTTGTGGTGTACGCGTCGGCAAGTCAGCCAGAGTAACTGTCTAAGGGCAACAGACCCTAATCATTGAAACTGATTGATCTCGTCAGTCAAACAAGAACAAGGAAAGAGCAATGACTTTTATTAACAATGTTCAAGCAGAAAAGGCCCTTTATATTGGCGGCGAATGGCAAGCAGGCGTCGATACCGTAGCCAACATCAACCCGTCGGACATCAATGAAAATCTGGGCAATTTTGCTCAAGCGAGTCAGGCTCAAGTCGAGCAAGCGATTCAAGTTGCCAAGCACGCGCAGCCCGAGTGGGAAAACACGCCAATGGAGCGCAAGCAAGCGGTGCTTCAAGCGATTGGTGATGAGCTGATTGAGCGCTGCGATGAGCTAGGCAGACTGCTTTCACGTGAAGAAGGTAAACCCTTTGCTGAAGGACGCGGAGAAATCTACCGCGCAGGTCAGT
Source organism: Vibrio sp. VPAP30 (assembly GCF_001188205.1). NCBI lineage: Bacteria > Pseudomonadati > Pseudomonadota > Gammaproteobacteria > Vibrionales > Vibrionaceae > Vibrio > Vibrio sp. VPAP30. The sequence goes on along the minus strand of NZ_LBLS01000037.1, from coordinate 26,264 downwards.
TCTTTCAATATTTTGCGGCGGAAGTGCTGCGCCAAATTGGTGATAACGCTGCCTCTGTCCGTCCAGGCGTCTCCGTTGAAGTAACTCGCGAAGCGGTTGGCGTTATTGCCATTATCTCTCCTTGGAACTTCCCGACGGCAACGGCGGCGTGGAAGATTGCTCCGGCGCTCGCGTTTGGTAACAGTGTGGTTTGGAAACCTGCCAATCTAACACCAGCAAGTGCTGTGGCGCTGACAGAAATCATTCATCGTCAAGGTCTGCCAGCAGGCACGTTCAACCTAGTGCTCGGCAGTGGCTCACAGGTGGGCAACACCTTAATTAACTCGAAAGAGGTCAATGGAGTGAGCTTTACCGGCTCTGTGGACACGGGACGTAAAGTAGCCGCCGCAACGGCACCAAACTTTGTACGCTGCCAACTAGAAATGGGCAGTAAAAATGCCTTGGTGGTTGCCGATGATGCAGACATTCAAATCGCAGTAGAAGCGACCATTGCGGGCTCTTTCTCTGGAGCCGGACAGAAATGTACCGCTTCATCTCGTCTTGTGGTTATGGATGGGATTCATGATGCCTACGTTGAAGCGCTTATCAAACGCATGAGCGAGCTGAAAGTGGGTCATGCACTGGATGAAGGTATCTTCATGGGGCCAGTTGTAGACGCTAATCAGCTTGAAGCAAACTTCGAGTGGATTGAAAAGGCGCGTCAAAGTGGTGCTGAGCTGGCCTTTGGTGGCGAGCGCCTTAACTTAGCGCACGACGGTTACTACATGTCGCCAACCTTATTCCTCAACACCCAAAACAGTTGGGAAGTTAACCAAGAAGAAGTGTTTGCACCGATGGCGAGTGTGATTCGAGTGGGAGATCTTGATGAAGCCATCGCCGTTACCAACGATACTCGTTTTGGTTTGACGGGCGGCATTATAACTCAAAGCCTGCGTACTAGCGCCATCTTCAAGCAGCAAGCTCAGACCGGTTGTGTGATGGTGAACCTACCGACCGCAGGCACCGACTACCACGTACCGTTTGGTGGCCGCAAAGAGTCTAGCTTTGGCCCGCGCGAACAAGGTCAATACGCGAAAGAATTCTACACCGTGGTGAAAACCGCTTACCAACGCCCTTATTAGGCTCTGACCGTGGGAGGCAGAACATTATCTGCTTCCCAATTAAAGGCGATTCAACGTTTAAGGAGTGGTTATGTACCAACAACGGATTGTGATAGATGGATTGCAATACTGCAATTGGGATCGTGAATATTTCCAAACCCTTAAGGCGAGTGGCATCACTGCTGTTCATGCCACTATCGTCTATCACGAAAATGCACGTGAGACCCTAACTCGCTTTGCCGAATGGAACCTTCGCTTCGAGCAAAACGCAGACCTCATCATGCCGATTTATTCCATGGCAGATGTGGAAAAGGCGAAACAGCAGGGCAAAGTCGGCGTCTTCTTCGGCGCTCAGAATTGCTCGCCTATTGATGATGAGATTGGCCTGATAGAAGTAATGCGCCGCCAAGGTTTGCTAATCATGCAACTGACATATAACAACCAGAGCTTATTGGCGACAGGTTGCTATGAGCAGAATGACTCAGGCGTTACTCGCTTTGGCAAACAAGCGATCGAAGAGATGAATCGCGTTGGTATGATCATCGACATGTCTCACAGTGCAGAGCGCTCAACGCTAGAAGCCATCGACCTCTCTTCAAGACCAATCTGCATTAGCCACGCTAACCCGACGTTTGCTCATGATGCACTGCGAAACAAATCCAACACCGTGCTCAAAGCACTTACACAACGTGGCGGCTTACTTGGTTTTAGTTTGTACCCCTTCCATTTGCCAAATGGCAGCCAGTGCACGTTGGATGATTTTTGCCAAATGGTGGCGAAAACGGCTGATCTGTTTGGTGTTGACCACTTGGGTATTGGCAGTGATTTGTGCCTTAACCAACCACAGCAAGTTCTGGAGTGGATGCGCAATGGTCGCTGGTCGAAAGCGATGGATTACGGCGAAGGCTCGGCCAGTAACTCAGGTTGGCCAGATGCGCTGCCTTGGTTTAGTGGCAGTAAGGGGATGGAGAACATCTACAACGGATTAATGCGCCATGGATTCAGTGAATCTGAGGCGGGACAAATACTGGGTGATAACTGGTTTAATTTCCTCAAACAAGGACTCGAGCCTATTTCAGAGCAGTAACCCAAACAAGGAACAGCCTGCCAACACAACAATAATAAGGCAGGTGTTAATTTAACTTTTGCTGCCAGTCGTCGGCTGCCGCAAAACAGTCTGGAGTCAGAGTATGTCTGATTTAACCAATAGCATGAAAGCGAACCCTATGAACGTGTCATCGGGTAAGCCACAAGCAAAACACAACACTACGCCTGCCACCGAAAACTCTCCAGATAAGCTGGGTTTGAGTAACCCAGCCTTTTGGTACAGTGGCGGTTTTATCGCACTTTTCGTTGCACTCGCGCTCTATGATGGTGAGCTGCTATCAAGCCTTGTCAACGCTGGATTTGGCTGGTCAGTGCAGGTCTTTGGACCATATTGGCAAATACTGCTTCTTCTCACCTTTCTTATTGGTCTTGGTCTCGCTGCAGGGCGAACAGGCAAGGTGATTCTTGGTGGTTCGGCCAAACCGGAGATGGATGGCTTTCGCTGGATGGCGATCATCTTCTGTACTCTGCTTGCTGGTGGTGGCGTATTCTGGGCAGCGGCAGAGCCTATCGCTCATTACGTGAGCCCACCACCATTATATGGCGCGCAGGAAAATCCACAGCAAGGCGCGGTCAATGCACTATCGCAATCTTTCATGCACTGGGGATTCCTCGCGTGGGCAATTGTTGGCAGCTTAACGTCAATCGTTGTCATGCACCTGCATTACGACAAAGGCTTACCTCTAAAGCCACGCATTTTGCTTTACCCTGTGATCGGTGAGCGTGCCCTCAAAGGCCATACTGGTGCATTGATTGATGCGTGTTGTATTATCGCTGTGGCGGCTGGCACCATTGGGCCAATTGGCTTCCTCGGCCTACAGGTTAGCTACGCGTTAAATGCGCTGTTTGATATTCCTGATGGCTTTACCACGCAACTTATTATCATTCTGTTTGCGATTGCTCTGTATACCCTATCTGCATTGAGTGGCCTTAATCGTGGCATGCAAATGCTCAGTCGCTACAACGTGATTCTAGCGATTGCCTTAATGATCTACATCCTACTGTTTGGGCCAACAGACTTTATCTTCAATGGTTACATTCAAGGTGTCGGTAGCATGCTTGATAACTTCATCCCAATGGCGACCTACCGCGGAGATGAAGGTTGGTTGAGCTGGTGGACGGTGTTCTTCTGGGGCTGGTTCCTAGGCTATGGTCCAATGATGGCGATCTTCATTGCTCGAATCTCACGTGGACGCAGCATTCGCCAGATCATTTCTACAATTAGCATCATTGCGCCACTGACGACCTGTTTTTGGTTCACCATTGTTGGTGGTTCAGGTCTGGCGTTTGAAATTGCAGAACCGGGCAGTGTGAGTAAAGCGTTTGAAGGCTTCAACTTACCAGGTGCATTGCTTGCCGTTACACAGCAACTGCCTCTGCCAATGCTCGTCTCGATTCTGTTCCTCATCTTGACCACGATTTTCATTGTTACGACAGGTGACTCGATGACTTACACCATTAGTGTCGTGATCAGTGGTGAAACGGAGCCTAACGCTATCGTTCGTACTTTCTGGGGCGTTGCGATGGGGGTCACTGCGCTGATACTCATCTCACTGGGCTCCGGAGGTATTTCAGCACTGCAATCTTTCATTGTTATTACGGCGGTGCCTGTCTCTCTAATACTGCTGCCTTCGCTGTGGAATGCCCCTCAGATCGCAATGAAAATGGCCAAGGAGCAAGGGCTTTAATTTATTAATCCGATACCGATGAGTTTGCGTAGGCTGTACCCTACGCCCGCGCAAACTCCTATTATTCTTACAATAAAAAATAGGTGGTGAGCAAAATGGATGCACATCGTTCTAATTACACTGAAACCCAGCTGCGCAATGCAGCCCTCGTCATGGCTCCGGAAAGGCTAGGCGCTATGCACCAAAATCGAATCAGCTTTGTGAGAAGTTTGATTCGTAAAATGGCGACACAAAACTGGCGTGTAACCAAGCATGAGTGGCAATTATGTCCGCAGGGCTATGGTCATGTTATTTACCAACTGGCGACTCCGACACAAACTTATCACTTAGTCGTCTTTTGCGATGAGATTGCCGATGTAGAGCGTAATGATCGTGTCATTGCGGAAAAGTGGGATGTCACATTCGCTTTGGTTCATGGCGATGTTGATGTTGAACTGTTAGAGCAGTTGCGTGCCAATGTACCCCTGCAAGAAGCAGGACGAAACCCTAACAAGGTGCTTGTGTTGGCGCGTGCAAATAAGAGCGTGCGAGTATTTGAGCATATTGTCGGCGCTTTAGCCAAAGGTCAGCAGCCACACCCTGACGAGTTGGCAGAGGTTGGCTACATACTGCGCACTACGGCGGTGTATGGCAATGGTAAATTTGGCATTGCCGATTTTAAGCTGCTTGAAACGAATCCTGATTTTAATCAGTCCTTTAGCGCGCAAATGTGTGCCGTGTACATGCTGCGTGAGTTTAGCCTAGATTGGGTGCATTATCTTGCAGAGCAGAAAGGTGGCGACAAGGCTGTCTTGCTACACAAAGGCTTGCAGCGCTATTTAGGAGTAGGTAACGCAACGGGCTTAGGTATGGCGCCTTATCTAATCAATCATCCGTGCATCGTTAATCAGTGGATGACGTCAAGAGAGCGCGCGATTGGGCAAGTATTGGCGTTGCCGTGTGACAGCCAGATGCATGATCAATTGCGAGATTTATTGGTTAAGGCCAAGTGCCATTTAGAACAAGTCATCACCATTAACGAACAGCAAGATAGTTTAAATCAACTGGCTATCACCGACATTGCCCAGCTTATAGAGCAGCTACCGCAAGTTATCGCGTCGCATTCGCACTGGTGTGATGTTGTTAAGCAGGCTGAAAGCATGAGTTTGGAAGCCCAAGAAATCCTTACCTCTTGCCTGCTTGAGCTCTATCCGAGTGTGGTTGATCAGTTTGAAAACCAAATGAACACCAGCGAAGCACTATCGATTCCGAGTGGTAAAACCGTCCAACAGCTGCGCCAGTTGCTCAGCGACAAATACCAGTGGGCTGTCGAAGCAGACTACTCGCTGGCAGAAAACAAATACTGGTTCTGGTATCGCTCTCAAGACAAAGAAGAGCCAAGACTCGGTGTCCGCGGTGAAGAAGCGGGTGAAGATCGTGAACTGCCACTCGATATTGGTCGTCAGGCCAATCAGTTGTTCCATGCGCTGGATGACTACTCTGCTGAAACGAGCGTGGCGGAGTTTCTGCTCCAGTGCCCTCAATATCGTGCTATCACCCGACGGGTCTGGACTTTAGGTAATCGCGCTATGGGTGACATCCAGATGAACGTATTACGTCAAGATGCGCTACCAATGCACCTGCTACGCTGCAAGTTGGCAATCTTCGGCGCTACTAAATTTGATCCGCGTTCTGATCGCTGGGTTCGCGTGACTTTCTTCCAAGGTGCACCATTGTTAGATGAAGTATGTGACCCAGAGTATGGCGACACATGGATTTTCCCAACCATGCCAAGTAGCCAAGAGATTACCAGCGCGGAGACACAAAAGATCAAAGGAGGATTGGCATCATGATCGTTTCACACAATGAATTGGTTGCCGCGGTGAACAAGGCGTTTTTGGGTATGCGTCGTCATTGTGGTGAAGCGGATGTCATCGCCAACATGGTGGCGGATTTGCAAATGGTGGGGCTTAGTGGCGTGAGGCATTTTAACAATGCCAGTCAGTATCTCAGCCTAGATTCAGATTGTGCCGTATCAATTTCTAATCAAAGCGAATCGAGTTTCGAGGTTGATTTTCATAACAGCAGTATCGCGTGTCAGTTGCCTGCGGTACTCGATTTTGCCTTAGAGAAAATGGTGGATAACAAAGCCATCACGATCACACTAAAACAATGTCATAACCGTTGGTTAGCCTACAGTGAGCTGGTTCGCTTGGCGGCAAAAGGTATCGCCTGTCGTGCGCAATGGGTCAATGGCAGTAGCCCGCAACGCGTCTTGTATGTGCTAAATCGAGGCCGCGTAGCGCCTGAGGTGTTCTTTTCCGATACCTATGTTGACGGCAGCGATGATGTTCACTCGATGACGATTGAACTTTCGGTCAGCGACTTTGATGTTAACCAAAGTGCGAAAGGTTACTCTATCCATGTTGACAGTGCAGAGTTAAGCCGCGCCCAACAAACATCATGGCAAGAGGGTATCTTTGTTGAGGATGATGAGTGGGAGACGCTCAAACAAGCGGCCACGGTGTTCTTGGTTGAAAACAGTGCCCGTTCGATTCACGGAGCTGGTGAGCTGGTCTAACAGCCTGCCCATTGTTTAAATACTACATGAAACAGCCTCGAATGAGGCTGTTTGTTTTTATATTGCGTTAGTTGGTACGGAAGTTTAGCTATACTCTAGTCAGGCTAGGTAATAACAAGAACTCTTTTCTAATCCTCATCAATTATATTTATTCTGTAGGTAGAATATGAAAATTGCAGTGGTAGGAATCGGTTATGTTGGTCTAGCCAATGCTATTTTGTTAGCACAGCACAACGATGTGACATTACTAGATATCGACAAGGGAAAAGTTGCCAAGATTAATCAGCGGATCTCCCCCATCGATGACAGTGACATCCAGCATTACCTTACCAGTCATACACTAAACTTAATGGCGACGACGGAAGAGCATATTGCTTATTGCGAAGCTCAGTTTATCGTCATCGCTACCCCGACGGATTACGACACAGAATCGCGTTCATTCAACACCGCCATTGTTGAAGCTGTCATGCAACGTGCGATTAGCATAAATCCTGCCGCAACCATCGTCATTAAGAGTACTGTACCGGTGAATTTTACTCACCAAGCCCGTAAGCGCTATCAGCATAGCAATATTCTTTTTTCGCCAGAGTTCCTTAGGGAAGGTAGAGCATTGTATGACTGCTTATTTCCAGCTCGGATTATTGTTGGGGGGCAGAATGAAAGTGCGAAGGTTTTCGGGGCTTTGCTTCAACAAGGTGCGAAAACGCCGAACCCGCCTCTCATCTATACTCACTCTTGTGAGGCCGAATCAATAAAGCTGTTTGCCAATACGTTTTTAGCCATGCGCGTTGCGTTTTTTAATGAACTTGATACTTATGCAGAGCTTAACCACTTGATCAGCAAAGATATTATTGAAGGCGTTTGTTACGATCCTCGGATCGGTCAGCACTACAATAATCCCTCTTTCGGCTATGGTGGTTATTGTTTACCGAAAGATACCAAACAGCTTTCCTCTAACTTTGAAAATATCCCAAATCGAATGATCTGCGGCATTGTGGAGTCTAATTCAATCCGTAAAGATCATATTGCCCAAGTGATATTAGCGCGAGAGCCAGAAGTGGTTGGTGTGTATCGGTTAGTGATGAAATCCGGGTCGGATAACTTCCGCTCCTCGTCGATCATTGGTGTGGTCGACAGGCTTCAAGCCCGAGGTGTTCGTGTCGTTATCTATGAGCCAACTTATCCAGACTCGGTCTATCACCAATGCGAAGTTATCCATCAGCTCGATGAATTTAAGCAAGTTTCGAGCGTGATTCTAGCCAACCGACTAACTGATGAGCTATTAGATGTCTCGAATAAAATTTATTCACGAGACATCTATGGTACTGATTGAGCTATTATAGATAACGGTAGCGAAGCCGGGTAATCCGTTGTTCGCAAAGCTCGATAATTTGTTCTGTCCAATCGTTCCGTTGAGCGATCCTCTGACTTATATATATGTGCCTTGCCCAGCTTAGTAATGTATATATCTCGATATCTCTGTTTAAATTTAGGCCAGAGAGTTCTAGGTAATGCTCGACAAATTTGGATGTTTGTTGCTGTGCATAGTTAACTTGGCCGAATTCACGTAAGCATTGTTCTTCAATATGAGCGACAAAGTTACCGACATCCAGTGCAGGGGAACCATAGCAGAGAAGGTCTAGGTCCAAAAGATAGACTTCAGAATCTGCCACTAAGATTTGGTCATGGTAAAAATCACGATGAATAAGCGTTGGCTGGGTTGCTGTGCAAAGCTCGTCAGCCAGTGTCTTGCAATTGTGTAAAATATTTTGGATGACTGGAGCCTTGGTTGGCAATTGATTGGCGGCGAGAGTCAAATACTCTTCAAGCAATCGAATTTCATCTTGGTTGCTATGATGACGATCGGTTTCAATGTGATTGAAATGAAGCTTGTGGAGTGCTTGGGCAATTCGTTGTGAAAGAGAATGACTTTTTTGTTGGCAAAATAGATCAAAGCAGCTTTTACCTGCCACTTTGCTTTGGAACCAAATATGATGATCGGATGAACATCCTAAAGGTTTGGGGACCTGAATCCCATCATTGCCATTGGGGCCAAATTGAGCGTTATAAAGGGCTTTATTGGCATGCCAAGTCCGTTTATCAAAGCCTTTGATTCTGACCTTACCGAGTATTGAAATTCGTTCTCCGTTCGCACGCTCTAGCGTATATTCAATCATGACTCGCTTATTGGCTTTATACCGTGTAACTGCAATGCAAATTAGGCGATCCGCGCTCGATAAATCCTTGATGCTCCTTAGCAGCAATTGCCTGGCATAGGGTAGGTCAAACAGCTCGGAGGAAAACGTCAGCCTTCCCTCTAAGTTATTGACTTCGGATAGTAATTTGAAACTTTGTAAATGTTGTTCACAGCGTTCAATCAGATGGTAAATGGAAGCTGCCCATTGAGGGTGGGCATCACGAAAAGGCTGATGTGCAAGCTGCAGTAACGCTAAAGCTGTAAATAGTTCAATTTCATAACTATGGTTTTTTTTGAGTTCGCCATACCCTTGTAGTAAAGCCCGACGATAACTTTGTGACCTAGCAAAAGAAACATCGCCACCTAGAGAATCAAACTCTAGGTGAGCGATAAATGTCCCGATGTCATAGGCTGAATACCAATAGCATACATCATCAAAATCTATCAGCCGGTTTCCATTGGGTGTCACTAACACTTGTGAGGCATAGAAATCACCGTGGATAACGGTTTTATCGGCCTTTAGGTCTTGTAATCGTTCTAATAATTGAGAGGTTAGGTGAGTCAGCCTGCTCTTTAGCTTAGGCATAAGGTGCGCCAGATCTTCTGTTCGACTTTGCAAACTCCGTAAGAAATTTGCTGTGTTTTTATGGATCACACGCTTAGGTTTTGATTTTTGATGAAAACATCTAAGGTATTGACCACATTCATAAAAAGGCGCGAGATCGTTCTGGTTAATATGGTACCAGTGAGTTAGGTTGCGTCCTTCAATCCAGCGAAAAACTAACAATTTATGCTTGCTGCTGCGCCCTACTACATCAAGCAGGTGTTGAGAATGGAGCTTTCTTCGACGAGAGAGGTTAGCGAGTTTGTACCTTTGATCTGTATAGGCTTTAGCAACCAGTACTTCACCTGAAGTTAATTGGAGTTTGAGTACCAGACGTCTTTCAGGTTTGTATTGTAGAATTTCACTACTCTGGATATGTGGTTGGACTTGAGCCTTGGGGTAGAGCGCGCGAGCTAGTAAATTTGGCAAAGATTCTGGTGATAATAAACGGGGAAGCACTTTTAGTTTTGCATCGAGTGGAAACGGGTAAATAATCATCAAATGTTTTTTAACTATTATCGGAATTATTTGATTGGCGTTTTGAGCGGTTTTTATACTCTCAAGCTTAGCGGAGTCTTTAGCAGTGTAGGCTTTTACGTAGCAAGTAGTAGATCCGCTTCCACTCTCAATAAGGTATTTAACTAAACAATTCGTCTCTGGTTTGTAACGTATATAGACTTTTGTCAGTGCGAATATGTCTACGTCCTGCATGTACTGGCGCATCAATGCTAGCATCTTGGATTCATCTAGCATGATATGCAAACCTAATATTTCTGACTCTCGGCCAATCAATGGTTGGTCTTCAGGTTGCATTTACCCTCCTTGAGCTGATTGTGTTTCAGGCGAGGTAAAATGTGTTAAGTACATTCCGGCTTTATCGGTGAGTTCCGCCTGAGTGCCCTGCTCAATAACCTTACCTTTGCGCATACAAACCACATAATCACATTGTTCAGCGAGCTCTCTCCTATGGGTAATAATCAATGCTGTGCAATCATTCGCTAGCCTCATTAGCGCACGACTTACTTGACTCTCAGTTGCTGGATCTAAGCCAGTTGTAGGTTCATCTAGAATTAAGATGGGGGCTTGTCGAAGTGCTGCTCGCGCAATGGCTATTCGCTGTCTTTGCCCAGCGGATAAGGTTACCCCTCGTTCACCGACGAGTGTGTCATAGCCGTTTGGTAACGACATAATGAAATCATGTATCTCTGCTTGCTTTGCTGACTCATATACACGCTCTATCTTCACGTCACCTTGACCAATCGTTATGTTATTGAGAATCGAAGTCGCGAATAAGGCGGTTTCTTGCATCACTACCGAGATTTGCTGACGGACACTTTCAAAGGTGTATTCACGGATATCGACACCATCAATGTATACACCTCCGCGTTGAGGGTCATGTAAGCGCAGGAGTAATGCAATTAGGGTAGATTTTCCACTGCCTGAAGAGCCGATAACTGCGACTTTTTTTCCTTTAGGAATATTTACAGTAATGTTTTCGAGGTTGGTTACCTCATCATCTAAATAGGAGAATTCAATATTTCGGAACTGGATATTTCCGTTGAAAGAAGGTGCTTCAACTGCATTCGGTAGATTCTCGATATCTTTTTGGTGCTCAAGAATATCTAATACTCTCTCTCCCGCCGCAGACGCCTTGGCAAGTCTCGCGGTATATTTGGTAAAATCTCGTATGGGGCGAAATACTCGTCGTAAGTAATAGGTGAATACGAGTAGCTCACCAAGGCTTAATTGTTCTTTGATAACCAGCAAGGCGCCATACCAAAGTACCAAGGCGGTAGATATCGCCATAAGTATTTCGACGTTTCTCTGTAGTGACGCGGCAAGTCTTTTTCCTTGGACTCCCTCCTTGAGGCTTTTACTATTGGCTTCACTGAAAATATTAGAAAATCGGTCTTCTAACGTTAATGCCTGTACGGATTTAATGGAGTGAATGGATTCTGATGCTGTGGCTGCCATTACTCCCTCGCGTTGACGATTTTTGCGTGCGACTTTGTGGATTTTTTTGCTTTTGTTTAACGTGACAAACCAGAGCAGTGGTAAGGTGCACAATGAAACCAGTGCGAGTTGCCAATTCAGCCAAAACATGACGCCAATAATACAAAGGAAGATCAGGCTGTTGCCTATCAATGGTACCGCTGCAGTTATGGCGATTTCTTTCATTAGCCCCATGTCACTAATGATGCGAACGACTAGGTCGCCACTACGTTGTTGCTGATGGTAAATTGTAGACAACCCTTGGATATGATTGAACACTTTGCTACGCAGGCTAATGATGATGTGGTTGCCTGCCAGAGCCATTAGTACCGTGGTCGCATAAGTCAGAACTGCGCGACCTAAAATAATGATGACTAAAGTCGCAGCTAATATTGCAAAATAGGATGAAATTGGCAGTGTCGACAGTATTTGTAGATCTTGCGCCGCGTTGAACTCTGGCGAGGCTAAGCGATCAATGATGTATTTCAGTGGCCAAGGTTCTATCAAGCGCATTAATGTTTGGCCAAATAAACACGCAAACGCTCCGGCAATGAGCCATTTTCTCTGTTTAATGTAGGGCCGCACGTAATCATAAAAGCGCAGTAGACCGGGTAAGCTTTGCTTTAATCCTTTAGGTCTCGCCATTGCTTCGCTCCACCGTCAGTCCTGACCAATTTAGAATATTTTCGACACGACTTTGCCAGCTATGGTATCGCTGGGCTTCATCCTGTCCGATTTTGCCCCATATCATTGCCATTGTGTGATTGTCCGCTAAGAACTCCATGGCTTCGATAAGGCTCGTAATGCTTGACGATGAGCAAGTAAGCCCAGTTTTATGGTCAGTGACTATCTGTGGTATCTGACCTATATCACTCGCAATAACAGCCAGCCCTGCGGCCATGTACTCATAAATTTTCAGTGGTGAAAAATAGAAGTTCTCTGCACTAGGATATGGGGCGACGCCTACATCCATTTGGGTATACATTTCTGCCATGTCAGATGGGGCGACCATTCCAACTATCTCTACACTGCTCTCTAAGTTTAAGTGTGCTACTTGCAACTCTAGTGTTTGCCGCATTGGGCCATCACCAATGATCATAAGTCGTGTGTTTGGAAAGTGTGTGTGCACAATTGCGAAAGCTTCAATGAGCCTGTCTACCCCATGCCAAGGCTTTAGCGTTCCGACAAAGCCAAAAGTGAAAAGGTGGTCGGTAATTGAACGCTCGGCACTAGAGCAAATAAAACGTTCAGTATTGACGCCATTGGGAAGAACCTTCACTTTACCATGTGCTTGGGGGTAGGTATCAACATAGTCAGCGACCTGTTCCGACACAGCAAGTATTAAGCTTGCTGATGAGAAGCATTGTTGAGTAATGTCTCTTGCTGCTTGTTCATCAACTAAGCCTCGGTATTTTTGTTGCTCTTCGACGAGAGGTGCGTTCACCTCTAATATTGCCGGTATACCTTTACTCGCGGCATAAGACATGCCGGCATGGCTCCACAACGAGTAGCGCTCATAGATAAAATCGTAAGGTTCACACTGGATGAGCTGTGACATTATGGCGGCGTTATCTTGAATATCTGCTTGTTCTCTTAATGCTCTATCGGATATTTTTGCGTGTTTAATTCTATGAACATCGAGCTGATGTAAGTCTTTAGGGCACTCACCTCCAATGGTTGCGACATGAAAATCAACATCGATATCTGTTTGAGTAAAGGCGCGTGCGACCTCTTGTACGTGTAATGAACAGCCTTTACTGCCAAAAATAGGAACACCGCGATCGGAACAAACATAGGCTGCTTTCATAATGCCTCCATAATTCTTGTATTACGTGTGCTGAAATTGAGTTCGTATCTTTTTACAATTTTCATGAATGTCGAACTCACGCTCTATGAGTAAGCGCGCTTGTTCAGCTAAACGAACTCTCAGCTCTGAGTTCTCAAGCATCTGCTTCAACGCTTCTGCCAGAGAGTTCGGGTTATGTTGCTCTACCATCAGACCTGTTTTTCCATTGAAGATGACTTCTGGAATACCTGTAACAGCAGTGGAAACGCATGGTGTTCCTAACGCCATAGCTTCGAGTAATACAGTCGGTAAACCGTCACGGTTCCCATCCTCTCCGATTACGCACGGCGCAGCGAATACTGCAGCTTGACGTAGCCGAGCTTTCACCTCCTTCTGCGGTAAAGAACCTTGCATCGTGACTACATCTTGGATACCAAGTGAGTGAATTTGTTTCTCGATCTCTGGCTTTAGTTCCCCGTCACCAATTAGCTCGCACTGAAACACAACACCCTGCTGTTTTAGCAAGTGACAAGCAGCAACAAGATCGCAGAAACCTTTTTTTTCAACTAAACGGCCAATAGCGCAAATTCGAGGTTCACGCTGGTTAGGAGAAGTATAGGGGAAATCGTTCAGATCTAAGCCGTTATAAATTCGAATAACTTTGCTCGCGCCTACGCCTAGTTCCTCAGTTAAATAGCTTTGATTGAAGTTGCTCACCGTGATGGCTCGCTGTGCTTGAGAAAATTTAACCGTGAGTGCTGCAAAGTCATTATCTTGGTGAAATATATCTTTTGCGTGAGCGGTAAATGTGAAGGGAACATGAGTTATAGCTGAAGCAATTTGAGCCACAGATGTTGACGTGGTCGCAAAGTGAGCGTGCAGGTGAGTAATGCCCATACGGCTGATATGAAGAGACAGCTCTAATGCTTGAAGTATTTCCCTAGCACTAGCATTTGGATACTGGCCGAGAATATTCCACACCTCTGGAAAGCGGCGCGATACTTTTTTCTGTCTTTCCCAAAAGTTACTTGCTCGGTCGGCTTTTGCTGGCAAATAGGTTACTGGCGCCTTAACACGCGCAATAATATCTTGAAAATGGGTATCTTGAGGGGGTAACAAAGCGAAGATATGGATGTTTACCCCGGCTCGTTCGTGAGCCAATATCTCATTGACGATAAAGGTCTCTGAGTAGCGCGGATATCGTTTGACGACGTAGGCGACATACATAGGACTATTCCTTCCATTGAGTAAGTTTTCGCTAAGCCTTAACCAACGCTATGTTTCTATTGTTTTTTATCAGTTTGTTTTTTGCTCAACAAGCAATCTGTCTAGCTTTTCCATCCCGTTCAAACGGATCTTGTCAGGAAATGGCAATAGTGCCTCCTGAGAAAAGAGTTTGTTGGCAATTTTCTTATCTAACACACTAGGCGTAAGTTCATTTGGGTGAATACATTCAAATATTTCCAATCGACTAAAACACTGCGCGCGAAGCAGTTGTTCGGCGACAGGAGTGACTCTTGGGACTATGATTGCCGGCTTTTTAACCGATAAAATTTCACAAATGGTGTTGTAACCTCCCATTGCTACGACCAAATCTGCGGCAGAAAGGTAGCTAATAAAGTGGGGAGTGAACTCCAACAGAGTAACATGTGGCATTGAACTCGCGAGATGATGTAGTTGTTCCACACCAGCATCATTCATCTCCGGCCCATAAAATACGACTGTGTTGACTTGGTTACCCCAAGTACTTTGAGCTAATGCTTGCAAGTAGGTTGTAAGCACAAGACTTCCATCGTCCCCTCCACCTGCTGCAGCAACGATAAGCTTGCGATCTGTTGAGGCTAAGCCGTTTTGAACTTGATTTCTTTCATCAGGCTGTTCAGTGCGTTGTAGATAGCCACAAAATTGGGTTTTTTGTGCGATGCTAGAAGGGAAGCGATACTCAGTGGTGACATCAAAGATCTTTTGTTCACCAACAACTAACACTTGATCATAGTACTTCTCTACTAGTTGGTAATAGCCATTTTTTTGCCAGATATGCTGCGTCACCTGTGGTGAATCCAATATATCTCTTAGCAGCAGTACACACCGTGGTGATTTATGCTGTGAGGAAAGAAATAATAGCGTTTGTTTAAGCTCACCATTGAGCCCTTCGGGCTTTTTATCGACTAAAAGTAGATCGGGTTTATAAGAGGCCACAATCTGATGTATGACTGCTGATCTAGATTGCACAAGTTGCTCTGCGCTATAACAAGCCAGCTTTGCTGAGTAGCGGCCCGATTTTGAACGTTGCAGACAAGGTAGTTTGACATAGTCGATCTGTGGATGCGTGCGGAATGCGTGCAACATGGGAGAGCCAGTGATCAGCAAAATATACAGATCACTGTGTCGACTAACCAGCTCATTGGCAATAGCCACCATACGGCGAATATTCCCTAGGCCATAACTATCATGTGAATAAAACAGCAGCTTTTTCATGTGAGCTTTTGCTTCTCTGACTATCTTCTGAATAATGTGAGTTTGTTAATACTTAAGTTTAGAACTCTCTGAAGTATAGTCGTGAGTTTCCTTTCTTTGAGTTCGGATTGCTTGAAAAGTATCAATGCGGCGAGCTACCGTTTTAGAGAGACTTAGTTATGTTATTGATGCCTATTCTAATTTTTAGTTTTTTAACCCTAGTGCTAATCCGAATAGCAGTAGCCCTGCGCCACATAATTGATTAAGTCGATGCTTGGCTTTACTCAGTAAGGTTTGCAGCTTATTGGAGGAGAACAGCAGTGCGACTAGTACAAACCACAGGCCGTGTAGAAGCATCATATAGCCACCATAGATAAGGGCGTTGTTGTTACTTGATGCGTCGTTGGTCATTACCTGACTGAAAATACTCAAGAAAAACAGCATGGTTTTAGGATTAAGCACATTGCAAAGAAAGCCTTCACTTAGATAGCGCCAAGCGGATTTGGCTGCGCTCGGCTCGATTGGATTAGACGGCGCTGAGGATTGTGCCAAAAGGCCCCTTAATCCTAAGTATATTAAGTATCCGGCACCTAGATATCGAACCAGATTAAACAACCATTCATTTTGTGAGATTAAGTAACTAATACCGAGCATCGAGTAAGCAATGTGAACACCGATGGCAAGACTGATCCCCACTGCACTCATGACACCCGCTTTACGGCCATGATTAAGACTGTTTTTAAGTACCAGAACAAAATCAGCTCCCGGACTAATCACGATTAAGATGCCCAATAGCGCTAAACTTACTAACTCCATATTTATTCCCAGTTTGATTGGATTGTGGCTGGCATTGTAGGTAAATCTGGTTGTGCCTATAATCGAAATGAATTCTAGTTTTATGTGAGAAAAGTTCACTAATGAGGCATCTTAAATCCTTCCATGTTTTTCATGTTGCAGCGCAGTGCTCAAATTACAGCGAGGCTGCAGAGCAACTGAACATTACGCACGGTGCAGTCAGCAAGCAGATTAAAGTGCTGGAAAACTATCTCGACCAGACCTTGTTTGTGAAGCAGGGGAGAAATGTCTGTTTGAGTCCGCAAGGTGAGCTGCTGAAAACCTATACAGAGCAGGCTTTTCAAGCGCTTGAAACGGGTGTAGCTAAGTTAGAAACACAAAATCAAAACGTACTAGAAGTCTCTTGTGAGCCGACACTAACTATGCGTTGGTTAATGCCTAGGTTGTCTACGTTTAACGACGACTTCGCTACGGATGTGCGCTTATCAACCGCAGGCGGAGCAATCAATCTGGATCGATCTGGATTATCTATGGCGATACGACGAGATGACTTTGCTATTCCCCATGACTATCAGCAAACTCCTTTAATTGAAGAGTGGGTTGGACCTGTGATGTCACCAGAGTACTGGCAACAAGTCGAACAGGATTTGAGCACCATGAAACTGCTGCACAGTCAGACACGTCCATTGGCTTGGGAAAATTGGTGCAACGAGCGAAACAAACCGAAACTGCTAGCCAATGAGCAACAGACTTTTGCTCATTTTTACTTCTCACTTCAAGCCAGTGTTGATGGGCTAGGGGCAACGATAGGTTCTTACCCCTTGGTTGCTGATGACTTGAAACGTGGTAGCCTCATCGCCCCGTTTGGTTTTGTCCCGTCGGGGCATAGCTACATCTTACTCAGCAAAAATCAGTCAGCCACAAAATTGGAAGAGCAGTTTCGTTTGTGGCTACTGGAATCCTTTAAAGATTGTGAACCCGAGATCGCTCAACAGCTTATAAATATCCGACGTTGACTGAGCAAACTTAATTGATCGCAGTGCTAGCCCTGCGCGTCAGCTTAAAGCCGATATCTGTTACGGCTTCTACTCGGTCGCCTTTGATCTGGTGGAGCAGTTTTTCTGCCGCTTTGGTTCCCATTCGCTCGTAGTCGACTTCTGCGCAAGTTAGGCTCGGGTAGGCATGCTCTGCCATTGACGATCCCTCTAAACAGATGATAGCAATATCGGTTGGCACCTTGAGCACTCTGCGGTGACATTCAAATAAAGCGCCGATGGCAATCTCTTCATGGCTACATACTAGTGCATTGAGAGTGGAATCGCGTAGCAGTAACTTCGCTAAACCTTCGGCTCCGAGTTGTGAAGAAGGGGCTTCGTGCGTGGTTAGAAAGTGATCTGGTGTTAGATAGTTTTCTATCATCGCGCTTTGCCAACCATGGAGTTTGCGCTGGAGAGTTGAATGCTCACCACGTGCACCGATAAAGCCAACATTATTAAAGCCTTGTTCGATAATATGCTTGGTACAAGATTTCCCGATGTCGAAATGATCCACACCAATGTTCAAATATTGGGCGGTAGAGGTAAGTTCGGCTATCTCAAGTACTGGCGTATTTGCTGCCTCCAACAACTGATGGGTGCGTTTGCTGTGTTCTCCACCAAACAGTACCACCCCCGCAGGGCGACTTTCGAGAAAGGTTGAAAGCAGTTTTTCTTCTTGATCTACCGAGTAGTCGCTGTAGCCGAGAATCAGTTGGTAGCCCGCTTTGTTTAGGGTTTGTTGGAAGCTAGGTAGAAACAAGGCACAAGATTTATCGATCAATGAAGGCAGGATCAAAGCAATTGAATAGCTTTCAGCTGAGGCCAATGCGCCCGCCGCTTTATTGGGAATATAACCTAGCTCATCAACGACTTGTTGAATCTTTTCTCGCAATTTATCAGACACCAAGTCTGGCGTTCTTAATGCTCGCGAAACGGTCATCGAACCCACACCGGCCTTTTTGGCTACATCGGCAAGTGTGACTTTTCCAGTGCTTCTGCGTTTTCGCGGTTCGCTCATTTTTTATTTTCGTTTTTTATCTATTAATTCGCCGCGACATCTTATCACAGCCCTTAGGTTGAAATGATATTAGCGCATTAGATGGTGATCACAAGCATATGAAACCGCATTAAGATTAATAAATGGTAGCGCTATCACAGTTTATGATAGCGCTACCAGGTAGCGCTATCATTTGTGATCATTGTCCGGTTTTTCCACAGGAATCATCGTTAGAGTAGCGCCATCAAAACAACAAATCGGAAAGATCCAATGCTAAGTGAACTGATTACCTCTGACGTGATTCGAGTCCATGCTGAAGCCAGCGATTGGAAAGACGCTGTTCAAAAATCGTGTCAGGCATTGCTTGATAATGGCGCTGTTGATCCAAGCTACGTAGAGGCGATTTTTCGCTCGCATCAAGAGCTAGGCCCGTACTATGTCGTTGGCCCTGGTATGGCGATGCCACATGCAAGACCAGAAGATGGCGTTAATCGTTTATCACTTGCGATCACTGTGATTCAAAACGGCGTTAACTTTGACTCTGAAGGTAATGACCCTGTGCAGATGTTGGTGACGCTAGCGGCAACGGATAGCGATAGCCATGTCGGTGCTATTTCAAAACTGGCTGAGCTGTTTATGAATGAAGAGCATGTAGAGCAAATCTGCAACGCTCAATCTGTCGATGACATTTTAGCCGTCATCAAGAATTACTAAAACATAACTCCTGACTATCACCCCTATAGATATCAAGAATAAAAAGGTACTGAACTATGAAAATTATGGTTGTTTGTGGACATGGTCTTGGCACGAGCCTAATGATGGAAATGAGCATCAAGGGCATCGTCAAAGAGCTTGAGATTAATGCAGCGGTTGATCACATTGATTTAGGCAGTGCAAAAGGCACAGATTGTGACATCTTTATTGGTACTAACGATATTACTGACCAATTGCAAGCACTCGATGTTGAACCGAAAATCGTCAGCCTAGACAACATGGTTGATAAAGTGGCAATGAAAGAGCGTTTATCTGCGGCTTTACAAGAACTTGGCGCACTATAGGGAGCCATTATGGAATTCTTTAGTTTCTTAATGAACGATGTCCTATCAGAACCTGCGGTTCTGGTCGGTCTTATCGCTCTTATCGGCCTAATCGCTCAGAAAAAGTCGGTGACAGAATGTATTAAAGGCACAGTAAAAACCATTCTCGGTTTTATCATCTTGGGCGCTGGTGCTGGCTTAGTTGTTACCTCTCTAGGTGATTTTGCGACTATCTTCCAACAAGCGTTTGGTATTACAGGTGTTGTACCAAACAACGAAGCGATTGTGTCAATTGCTCAAGAAGCATTTGGTAAAGAGATGGCGATGATCATGTTCTTTGCGATGCTGGTGAACATTCTGATCGCTCGTCTAACGCCATGGAAATTTATCTTCCTGACAGGTCACCACACGTTATTTATGTCGATGATGGTGGCAGCGATCCTATCTTCAAGTGGAATGAGTGGTGTTCCTCTTATTGCATTAGGTTCTTTAGTTGTTGGCTCAGTGATGGTGTTTTTCCCAGCCATCGCGCACCGTTACATGAAGCAAGTGACAGGTTCTGATGATGTGGCTATTGGTCACTTCTCGACACTCTCCTACGTGCTAGCTGGCTTTATTGGCAGCAAGTTTGGCAACAAAGAGCACTCGACAGAAGAGATGAACGTACCAAAGAGTTTGTTGTTCTTGCGTGATACGCCAGTCGCTATCTCTTTCACTATGGGCATCATCTTTATGGTGACCTGTATTTTCGCTGGCGGTGACTTTGTTCGCGAAGTGAGTGGTGGTAAACACTGGTTTATGTTTGCGCTGATGCAGTCGATTACGTTTGCTGGTGGTGTTTACGTTATCTTGCAAGGTGTGCGTATGGTTATCGCTGAAATCGTTCCTGCATTTAAAGGTATTTCAGACAAGCTTGTGCCAAACGCTAAACCGGCTCTCGATTGTCCTGTGGTATTCCCGTATGCGCCAAATGCCGTACTGGTTGGTTTCTTATCCAGTTTTTCTGCGGGTTTGCTAGGTATGTTCCTACTTTACGTGATGGGCTTAACTGTGATTATTCCGGGTGTGGTACCGCACTTCTTCGTCGGTGCAGCAGCGGGTGTATTTGGTAACGCAACAGGTGGCCGCCGTGGTGCAATCTTAGGTGCTTTTGCACAAGGTCTACTGATTACCTTCCTACCAGTATTCCTAATGCCAGTATTAGGCGACCTAGGCTTTGCTAACACAACATTCAGCGACGCAGACTTCGGTGCAGTTGGTATCTTACTTGGTTTGATTGTTCGCTAATATCAAACTTCAGAAACATAAAAGCCTCCCTGTTGAAGTGGAGGCTTTTTTGATAGCGAGAGAACAATCAAGCTGAATCGACGAGTACCCACTCAGTTCGGTGTAGATATTAAATCGAGGAAGTAAGCTATAACTATAAGATAACTATTCACTTATTCGAATTAAGACAAGCTTGGCTATGGGAGTATGAAATGACTCATTCTATTGCGATTCAAGACCAAATACCGAACAACCACTGCTATGGATGTGGCGCTGAAAATGAACACGGACTGCAAATTAAGAGCTATTGGCAATCAGACAGTGAGGCGAGCTGTGAGTTTGTTCCTCACAAACATCATTGCGCGGGACCAACTCATTTCCTAAATGGTGGCATCATATCAACCATAATCGATTGCCATTGTGTGTGTATGGCTATCGCGAAGGGATATCAACTCAGCGGGCAAGAAGTCGGCAAAGGAGAACCCGTTTGGTTTGCCACGGGGAGTTTAAATATCTCATTCCTTAAACCTGTCGCTATGGATTCTACCGTTACATTGAAAGCCAAGGTTGTCGAAGCATTTGAGAAAAAGATAGTGCTGGAGTGCGAGCTTCACTCACAAGACAGCGTTTGTTGCCGAGCAGAGGTGATTGCCGTCAAAGTGCCAAATGAGTGGTTTTCTGGTTGATACTCGCTCCTTACAATATTACGCATCGCGTAAGAATGGCAAGGCGAGACTTATAGACGAAAAAATACTCACAAGCTTTCTATTTCATAAGTCGTTACACAACTCGGGGTTTAAACGCTTTACATCTTAAGCTAAGCATTGAACACTTCGCTTTGAAACTAAAACAAAGATGACAGAGTAGAGCCAGTAACAATTATGAGTAACACCACGACGAAAAAGTCGAACCCCCTATTTGAGATCCTGTTTAACGTATTTATTCCTTCCTTCATCCTGATGAAGTTTAGTGGCGAAGAGCACCTTGGTACTGTCATGGCACTTGTGGTGGCATTGGCATTCCCTATTGTCTACGGCGGTATGGATCTTATCCGTAATAAGAAGTTCAATTTCATTGCTGCGCTTGGCTTTGTCAGTGTGCTACTGACTGGTGGTATTGGCTTGCTTGAACTTGATACGCGTTGGCTAGCCTTGAAAGAAGCTTTGATTCCCGGCCTTATTGGATTAGCGGTTTTAGGTTCTACCTTTACCCGTTATCCATTTATGCAGAAGATGATTCTTAACGATACAGTACTAAACCTCGCGGTGATCACTGAGCGTTTAAAAGAAAACGGTAAGACGGACGCGTTTGAACGTTGCCTGATGTCATCGAACTATTTGTTTGCTAGTACGTTTGCATTTTCTTCAGCGATGAATTATTTCCTTGCAACTTGGATTGTGACTAGCCCAGCCGGAACCGCAGAGTTCAATGAAGAGCTAGGTAAACTCACCCTATACAGCTACCCAATTATCGCAATCCCTAGCATGTTGATGATGTTTGGTATCTTCTACTACGTTTGGCGTCAAATTCGCACCATGACGTCACTTGAGACCGAGCAGATTTTCCATACTAGATAGAAATAGTTGAACAATAGAAGGGGACGGATAACGTCCCTTTTTTATGGGCAACTTTCCGCTGCCAATCATCTTGTCTGTTTCACCTTGTTCCGCTTTAGCTGCTCTTCATCACATTGTTCGTTCACCAGCATTTCATATCTTAGAATTGATACTCAACCAAATGGATATTTGTGATCCCTGCCAGATGCATATGCACTTATAGCATCTATGTTTATATCGGATTTTATAAACTCGATGAAAAGGAGATCAAAATGAGACGAGTCTTATCGATTGACGGAGGTGGTATTCGGGGCATCATCCCTGCGTTAGTTCTTACTAAATTGGAACAAGAAACGGGTAAACCATGCTGCCAGCTCTTTGATTTAATGTGTGGCACTTCAACTGGCGGCATTTTATCTATGGGCTTAAGTATCAATGTTCCTGGAACTAACGAACCTTACAGTGCCGCAGAGCTGGTTGAGATTTATCGTGAGCATGGATCAGATATCTTTCCACGCAGTCGATGGAAAGGTGTGACGTCTGTCGGTGGTTTAAGCGATGAAAAATATCCTTCAGATGGCATCGAATCCGTGCTGATGAAGTATTTTCGTTCAGAGCCGTTAGAGAGCGCCCAAACTAAGGTCATGGTTACAAGCTATGATATTGAAGCGCGCGAACCCTTCTTTCTAAAAAGTTGGAACTCAAATACTCAGCAAGTATCTATGCGCTTAGCGGCCAGAGCAACGAGTGCGGCACCAACTTATTTTGAACCTGCTTTGGTCAAGGTTAATAACAAGCGCAGAGCACTAGTCGATGGTGGTGTATTTATTAACAACCCTGCGGTTTCAGCCTATGTAGAGGCAAAAAAACTTTTCCCAAATGATGAAATCAAGCTGCTCTCTTTGGGCACCGGAGAGCTAGTAAGATCTATTCCATTCAATCAAGCCAAAGATTGGGGCAAAGTCGGCTGGGCTCTGCCTGTAATGAGCTGCATGTTCGATGGCGTATCTGATGCTGCTGATCACCAATTGAAGGTATTGCTAGGCCAAGACTACTTACGTTTACAAACCGTCTTAACGGATGCGGATGATGATATGGACAACGTAAGCAAGAGCAACATCAGTGCTTTAAGTCGCTTGGCAGAGCAACTTATCGATCAACAAGTAAATACTCTTTTAGAGTTCTTGTCATAGTAGGAGGCGAATATGAATACGATCAAAGATTTAACCAAGGATGAGTTTAGAGATTTACTGGATGACTACTTTGCGCCACCAGAAAAGCGTATGAAACTCACGGCTGATGAAGCAAAAATTCTCGCTCAGAAGCTGAATACTGAAATTAATGTTCCACTAGTGAGTGAGACTAAAGAGGAGAAAATACTGCTGAAGGTGGTGATTAAAGTAGACACCTTTCTATACGACAACTTGCCTAATGAGTTCTATGACTTGGTGAGAAGCCTTGATCAAGGCATTGACGATCAAGAAGCAGAGAGGCTAGTGAAACGTTTGACCTCGCTTGCGAATGATAAAATTGATATCCCTTACATTCCGGAAGTCGGGGAATATTTTGCAATCAAATTTGTTATTGGTGTCATTGTTAACTCCGCTCGCAAACATTGGGATTTCTTCAAGGCTAGCGAAGCAATGGAGTCTGACAAGATATTGCCAGCTTAGAAATGGGACAAGTGCACTTAGTGCTTAATCATAGTAGGAGGCAAGATTATGCCAGCGACATCCGATTCAAGAGCCTACAAGCAACTAATTCAGGATCGTTACACACCTGATAAAATACGTATTCTTTCCGAAGGTGATTCTTGGCTTAACTACCCAAGACGCTATTTTATCTTCGGTAAAGATGCCAATGTTGTCGACCATTTAGCAGATAGGAACAACTTGCTAATTTATAACACATCGTCTAACGGAGATGAGGCAATTGATATGATCTCCGGTGATGAAAAGCTATCTCTGTTAAAGCGCCTCTCGCACAATGAGTTTGATCTACTACTCTTTTCTGGTGGTGGGAATGACATCGTAGGTCGGTATGACTTTGGGTTCTTTATTAGAGAAAAGCAGCCAGGTATGGATTGGCAACAATGCATACTCGAACATCGCGTAGAGATGAAGCTCAAGCAAATAGAAAATGCTTATCGCGTGCTGTGCGAGCTAACGATGGAGTACTCAAAGAATCCAGATATTAAAATTGTCACACATACTTATGATTTTGTTCAGCCTAATCCGACGGGGTTTGAACTGTTCGATATCATTCCGGTGGGCAAGTCTTGGGTTTACCCGTACCTAAAAGCTAAGAAGATTACTGATGCAAGTGATCAAGAAAAGATCATTAATCACCTAATAACGCGATTTAAACAGCGGTTAATCGAGGTAGCCAATGACTACGAGATACTGACGGTAGTTGATACGCAAGGCTTGCTCAATAGTGATCAATGGCGCAATGAAATTCACCCTACGTCAGAAGGTTTTGGTGTGGTAGCAGACCACATCTATCATCAGGCAATTGCGTAATATTGATTTAGCAGGGCCTAGTGAGGAGATGGCCTTAGTGCGTGAAACCATCACCCTGTCAAAAGGGTATTTATGAGAATGATGGTTAAGTAAAAAACAAGGTCGCTCTTCACGCTAGTCCTGCTTATTACTCGCTAAGGATTTGTGATTTTTCCTGACCATCAGTATCACATATGAAAAATGCTTTTGTCATTACTGAGGGAGCATGACGGGATAAGTAACAACCGATTCGGTCATGCTCTTACATTTTAGTCAGGATTAGTGCTTTTCACCTTACACCTCGATGTTCAGGGACTGTGATCTTTTAATCCTAAGTTCTCTGGTGTTGAGCTTTTCTTCCTTCCAGATGTTTTTAATCGTACCGATACTCACAGTGATATTGTGCTCTTTTAATGCCACCATCAGTTGCATCAATGTGAGGTGAGGATTCTGTAATGTCAGCTCGATGATCTTATCTTCTGCGTGCTCTGGTATGCGGTTCTTACTGCGTTTGAGAGGCTTATTGATCCGTTTTAACCCCATCGGCCCTTCCTCTGCCATTATTTTCTGATAGGTGTAGAGGGATTGACGGGAGCAACCAAGGATACGAGCGGCTTTAGTTATACTTCCTAACTGTTCAACAAGCTCTAGTGCTTCTATTTTACGTTGAACCTCTTTGCCGTATTCGCTGCATTTGCGAGGCTCAACGAGTTCTGTGATGTCGAGCCGACGGTAACCAAAGTAGGCAGAGAATGTACCATCGAACTGACAACGGATTTCCACTTGCTGGTTAACGATTGAATAACGAACGGGCGAGTCGATGACATACATTTTATTGTCAAAGCTGAACGTATGGTCTCTGCGTATCTTGCGATACTCTTTCTGCACACAGATAGTATTTAGATCTAAATCATCAGGTATACGCTTAAAGGCCGAGCGCAAGCTTGTAGGTTTAACCATGACGTTTTCCACCCAGTAGTTTGGTATGAACTCTTCTTGTAAATACCGATTCGCATTTTCCATATCGGTGATGTTGTGCAATCGAAGTTCTGGCACCAGTCTATCTTGGAAGGTATCGAAGGAGCGCTCTATCCGCCCCTTACCTTGAGGTGAGTTGGCGAAGATAATTTCGATACCGAGTTCATCACAAGCTCGCTGCATTTGCGAGAAGTTGCTGCGTTTCGGCCCACCAAAGATACCAGCTCGATCCACGTAGAGAGTTTTGAATATCCCTCGCTTTTCGATATAGGCTCTCATCACTTTCATGCAGCCCTCAGTGGTCTCTGACTGGAAGAACTGCGCATGAATATCACTGGTCGCATCATCAATGATGGCAATCAAGCAAGACTTCTACGTCGCTTTGAGCGTTTCACATGATGAATGTCATGTGCCCAAGAGCGCAGCGTCTCGCGCTTAATCGAGAGTCCTTAAGCATTATTAAGCATTAAAAGGACAGACACCATAAAATGATACTAATACTCCTGGCATAAATTAAGGGTGAAATCGGTATCAATTTGTGCAACTGGAGGGAGAACTGCGGTCTGTTAGTCGCTATTCTACGGGATTGAGTCTATTAAGGCTTAT
>NZ_LBLS01000036.1:0-291351 GCF_001188205.1 Vibrio sp. VPAP30 | reverse complement strand
AATGAATACTGACTTCAAAACTACTGTGTAATTTTAAAGCTATTATCGTTCCAACAGAACGATAATGAATTGACTGTGCTCGATAACCGAAGTTATCAAATTGGTCACTCAGTTCATTGAAACCTAAATTGTTTCCGAAGAAACTATTTGGATTATCATCAACGAGTGCCCACACAGATTGATAGGTCTATATTTTTAAAGAACTTCGTTTTGGGCTCTGCTCAAAACGGACGGCCATTTTATCGAGATAACTTCTAGTGTCAAACACTTTTTTCGTTATTTCTTCGAAAGTTAATGCTTAACTTTCACCGCCTCGGTTGTCATTACTCTTCAGCTCGGTTTCCCGTGACAACGGAGGCGCATTATAGAGAGTTAGCTTCGAAGCACAAGGGTTAAATTAAAAAAAAGTGGCCACTTCAGGCCGTTCGGTCAGCAAACGACCAATAAGTCTAAAAAGAACGCAAAAGAGCCCTAAATTGGGCTCTTTTAAACATTCAATGAATGAAATTATTGGTGTGCAATAATCTGATCATTGTTGACTAGCAGTTTAACTGGTTTGTCTGGTATCACTTTTCCAGCCAGAATTGCTTTGGCTAATGGGTTTTCTACGCTCTGCTGAATCGCTCGCTTAAGCGGTCTAGCACCAAAAACAGGATCGAAGCCGACTTGAGCAATCACATCTAGTGCCTTTTCAGACACATCAAGTGAATAACCTTTTTCTTCCATTCTCTTCGATAAACGCGTTAATTGAATAGACGCAATCAACTTGATGTGGTCTTGGCCTAGTGGGTGGAACACGACACTTTCATCGACACGGTTAAGAAACTCTGGGCGGAAATGCTTGCTTACCACGTCCATGACTTGCTCTTTCATACCCAAATAATCAACAGAACCGAAATTTTCCTGAATCCGAGTAGAGCCTAAGTTAGAGGTCATGATGACAACGGTATTGCGGAAGTCGACCGTTCGCCCCTGCCCATCAGTTAGGCGACCATCATCTAATACTTGTAACAAGATATTGAATACGTCTGGATGCGCCTTCTCCACTTCATCAAGTAAGATTACCGAGTATGGCTTACGGCGAACCGCTTCAGTTAAGTAGCCCCCTTCTTCATAACCGACATAACCTGGAGGTGCGCCGACTAAACGAGCGACAGAGTGTTTTTCCATAAACTCTGACATATCGATACGTACCATCGCATCTTCACTATCAAACATAAAGCTGGCTAATGTTTTACATAGCTCAGTTTTACCGACTCCTGTTGGCCCTAAGAACAGGAAAGAGCCTATAGGCTGATTTGGATCAGATAGACCAGCTCGACTTCGACGGATTGCATTTGCGACAACTTCTACCGCTTCAGTTTGCCCAATGACACGTTTGTGTAGGACATCTTCCATACGCAGTAGTTTTTCTTTCTCCGCTTCAAGCATCTTAGAAACTGGAATCCCAGTTTGCTTAGAGAGTACATCAGCGATTTCGTTATCTGTGACCTTATTACGTAACAGAGTCATTTCTTGCATTTCAGCTTGGGTAGCAAGGTCTAGCTGTTTCTCTAGTTCCGGAATTCGGCCGTATTGAAGCTCTGACATTCGATTGAGATCACCTGCGCGACGGGCAAACTCCATATCCATACGAGCTTGCTCCAGCTCAGACTTTATGTGCTGAGTGCCCGATAGCGCTGCTTTCTCGGCGTTCCAAACCTCTTCTAACTCAGCAAAGGCACGTTCTTTTTCTGTCAATTCATCGTTTAAGATAGTTAAGCGCTTCTCACTCGCATCATCATGTTCATTGGTCAATGCTTGCTGCTCGATCTTAAGTTGAATGATCTTGCGCTCTAACTTATCTAAAGATTCTGGTTTTGAATCGATCTGCATACGAATGCTTGAAGCCGCCTCATCAATAAGGTCAATGGCTTTGTCCGGAAGCTGACGATCCGAAACATAGCGATGTGACAAGCTTGCCGCTGCGACAATCGCAGGATCGGTTATCTCTACATGATGGTGGAGTTCATAGCGTTCCTTCAAACCACGCAAGATAGCGACTGTATCTTCAACGCTAGGTTCATCGACAATCACTTTTTGGAAGCGACGCTCTAATGCTGGGTCTTTCTCTAAATATTGACGATATTCATCAAGAGTTGTGGCACCAACACAATGAAGCTCACCGCGAGCAAGGGCAGGTTTAAGCATGTTACCTGCATCCATTGAGCCTTCGCCTTTACCCGCACCAACCATGGTATGAATTTCGTCGATAAAGAGGATGATATTGCCCTCCTCTTTAGATAACTCATTGAGTACCGACTTAAGGCGTTCTTCAAACTCACCTCGATATTTAGCTCCCGCAACTAACGCCCCCATATCTAAGGAGAGTACTCGACGACTGCGCAGACCTTCAGGTACTTCATTATTAATGATTCGTTGAGCAAGGCCTTCCACAATCGCAGTTTTACCCACGCCAGGTTCACCAATGATAACGGGGTTATTTTTAGTACGTCGTTGTAAGACTTGAATCGTACGGCGAATTTCGTCATCACGTCCAATGACGGGGTCAAGTTTCCCTTGCTCTGCTCGCTCGGTCAGATCAATGGTGAATTTCTCTAGCGCTTGGCGAAGCTCCTCTGCATTTGGATCATTCACTTTTTGCCCACCGCGCACTTTATCTATTGCTTCAGAAACATTAGCCTCAGTTAAGCCCACTTCTTTTAAAAGTGAGCCTAGTGGACCTCTATCTTCTAGCGCCGCGAGCAGGAACACTTCAGAGGAGATATATGAATCTTGACGTTTCTGTGCCACTTTGTCGCACAAATTAAACATGGTGCCCATAGCGCTAGATAACTGAACATCCCCACCAATACCGCTTACCTTGGGCAGTCGGTCGAGAATTTCGCTTAACTTAGAGCGCAAGTGAGTCACATCAACGTTGAGCATAGTCAAAAGAGGGCGAACCGGGCTGCCGTTTTGATCCATCAGTGCCACCATTAAATGCACTGGCTCTATATATTGATGATCACGGCCTAATGCCAATGATTGAGCGTCAGATATTGCGATTTGGAATTTGCTAGTAAATCTGTCAAGACGCATAACTACCTTCCTACCTCAACTGAGAAAAATTAACTAATCAGTATGAAAGATGGATACGCTAGAGGTAATTTTCAAGGGGAGGATACCTGTTTCCACTATGAAAACAGACGATTAATTTTCTATCCAGATAAAAGTTGCTTGGCGCCCAGTAACTCCATCACGGCGATAAGAGTAAAAACGCTCTGCATCTGAGTAAGTACAAAGGTTGCTGTAATAAACTTGGTTCACTCCGGCGCGCTGTAGCCTTTGAGTAATCAATTGATTCATGTCAGCTAGCCATTTGCCTTGCAGCTCACGTGGAGCAAATGCTGCCATGGCACCAGTATCTACAGATACAAATGCATCGACAACATCTTTCCCAACTTCAAACACCTGCGATCCAATGGCTGGACCAATCCAAGCCATCACTTCACCGTCAAACTTTTCAAGCGCATTTTCAACGATACCACTGGCTAGGCCGCGCCATCCAGCATGTACCGCCGCCACTTGCGTTCCCTGTACATTAGTAAGCAAAACCGGCAAACAATCTGCGGTCATGGCAGAACACACCACCCCAGAGCTTTGAGTAAAGACTCCATCAGCATCTAAAACGAGAGCTGTTGGGGCTTTGATTTCTTCTACGACAGAAGAGTGAGTTTGATTCAACCAAACTGGCGCACTTGGCAATTTTGCTTGCTCTATGAGCCACTGACGATTTTGTTCCACCTTTGAGATCTCGTCCCCAACATGCGTACCTAGGTTCAAACCTTGATACACACCAGTAGAAAAGCCATCCACTCGTGTTGAAGAGAAGGCTTTTATCTGTTTTGCTACTGGCCAGTTAGGAACGATCATCTCCATGAAACTAAAACTCGTCTTCTAATCCGTGTTCGCGGGTGTCTTGGCGAAGCGCTTCAGCCATTTCTACCATGTCATCTGGCACTGGCGCATGAAACTCCACTTCTTCACCAGTAATCGGATGCTCAAACTTAAGCATGACAGCATGCAGAGCCTGACGGTCAAAAGAGCGGATGTGCTCTGCCAACTCTTGCGAAGCACCACTAGGTATGCGAGCGCGACCACCATATGCAGTGTCACCTAATAGAGGATGCTGCAGGTAAGACATATGAACACGGATCTGGTGAGTACGACCTGTTTCAAGGCGCAAACGAATGCGAGTGTGCTCGCGAAAATGCTCTGCTACTCGGTAATGAGTAATAGCAGGCTTACCCATTGGGCTGACTGCCATTAGCGTTCGCTTAGTAGAGTGACGACCAATAGGCTGTTCAACTCGACCACCAGCCGTCATACGACCAATTGCAATTGCTTCATACTCACGAACAAAGTTGCGCTTTTTCTGTAATGCACGAACGAGGCGTGTTTGAGCAGGAACCGTCTTGGCTACCACCATCAAACCCGTTGTATCTTTATCAAGACGGTGCACAATACCTGCACGCGGTACTTCAGCGATATCTGGGTAATGATGCAACAATGCGTTCAACACTGTCCCATCTGGTGTACCTGCGCCTGGGTGGACCACAAAACCGCGTGGTTTATTGATCACCATAATATCGTCATCTTCATAAACGATATCAAGAGGGATATCTTGCGCTTCCCAACGCTCTTCATCTTCAAGTTCCGCTTGCAGAGTAATCTCTTCGCCGCCCATTACTTTGGTACGTGGCTTAGTGATGACTTCTCCGTTTACTTGAACTTTACCATTCAAAAGCCACTCTTTGAGGCGAGAACGGGAGAAGTCGGCGAATAATTCGGCGATAGCTTGGTCTAAACGCTGACCTAATTGGCTATCTTTTACTGTATTTGTTAATTCAATCTGCTGAGCCATATCGAACTTTTTTTAAAAATGTGAGACTAATTGCCACTACTGTGGAAAAATATACTATTTGGACATTGTATCTGTTACACGGTAGAAAGTAACGGAAGCAATAGAAATATTTATCTCAAGGAATCGAATCCTGACATGAAAAAGCAAACTTTATCTGGCTTGTTGGCATTATCTGTACTGGTAGGCTGCTCTAGCAGCGAAGAAGTTGTGCCAGATGTGCCACCATCTGAGCTTTACTCAGAAGCACAGGTTTCGCTCCAAAGTGGCAACTGGCTGACAGCAATTAGCAAACTGGAAGCGCTAGATTCTCGCTACCCGTTTGGTGCTTACTCAGAGCAGGTGCAACTTGACCTCATTTACGCGTACTACAAAAACGACGATTTAGCCTTAGGTTTAGCAACGATTGAACGCTTTATGCGCCTTAACCCAACCCATGAAAAACTAGATTGGGTATTGTATATGCGTGGCCTTACGCATATGGCGCAAGATCGTAACTTTATGCACGACGTGTTTAACATAGATCGTAGCGACCGCGATCCTGAACCGGTTAAGAAAGCATTTGCGGACTTTAAAAAGCTACTAGAGCGATACCCAACTAGTCCTTATGCTGAAGATGCGCAAAAACGTATGTATGCACTTAAGAATCGCTTAGCGAATTACGATTTGGCTACCGCTGATTTTTATCTCCGCCGTGAAGCTTGGATTGCCGCAATCAATCGCACTCAAGAGCTACAGAAAACTTACCCAGATACAGAAGCCGCACGTAAATCTTTAGAGATTCAACTCGAAGCCTACCAACAGCTTGGACTTGAAGATGCAGTTAAGCGAACGGAAGAACTGATAGAACTCAATCCAGAGTAACTTGCTAATTTAATAGAAAAAGCGCCTTCACATTTGAAGGCGCTTTTTTGTATCCCTTCTTGGCACCTGTACCATTTAGCAACTACATTTTAATCAATATTGATTAGAGGTTAGTCATGCTGCGATCCGTTGTTTCGATCTTATTATTAGCACTTTCATTTCAATGCGCCCACGCTCTTTCATTGTCGCCATTGAAAAAGCAGCCATACTTTGGTGACCTTCCCGTACTCGAAAAGAAAGGAGTCATAAGAGTCCTAGTCGCTGCTGACTTGGGCTTCTACTATGTTGAAGGAGGTAAACCCAAAGGTATACTTGCTGAGCTTCTATACCATTTCGAAAAAGAGCTGAGACAGCGCTCCTCGTATTTTAACCTGCAAGTAATTCCGGTCCATCGCGACGAATTACTCCCATCTCTTGAACAAGGCTACGGAGACTTAGCCGTTGCCAACCTAACCATTACTCAATCTAGGCGAGAAAAAATCGACTTTAGTGCACCTGTTTTGAAAGGTGTTCAAGAGCTACTTATCACCCATAATGCCATCGAACCTATTACCTCTTTGCACCAATTAAGTGGTCAAGAAATCTGGGTACGAGCAAGCTCAAGCTATTTCGAGAGTTTGCAGAAACTCAACAAGGAATTAGACAGGAAATCGTTGCAACCCGTAACAATTCGATTTATTGAAGAAACCTTACAAGACTATGAACTGGTTGAGATGGTTAACCAAGGACATATTCCCGCCACCATACTCGATAGCCACAAAACAGAGCTGTGGCTAAAGGTCATGGAGAACATTCAAATTCACGCACAGATTCCTTTACGTGCAGAAGGACAGATCGCTTGGGCGATGCGAAAAAACAGTCCTAAACTCGAGTCCTTCGTTAATCAATACCTCAAGAACTATCGCTCAGGCACCTTACTTGGCAATGTTATCTATGGTAAATACCTTGGTAACACGACATGGCTTAAGCGCATTTTGAATCCCAACCACATCAATAAACTTGAATCCCTGACCCCAATATTTGAGCTGTACTCAGACCAATACAGTTTCGATTCTTTAATGATTTCTGCCCAAGGTTTTCAGGAGTCAGGGCTCGATCAGAGTAAGGTATCCCACAAAGGTGCAGTAGGAGTGATGCAAGTTCTGCCAAGTACTGCAAAAGATCCCAACGTCAATATTCCGGATATTTACCAAGTCGATAACAACATTCATGCGGGTGTAAAGTACATGCGATTTATTAAAGATCGCTATTTTAGTCAGCCCGATATCATGCCAGAAGATCAGGTCTACTTCTCACTTGCAGCCTATAACGCTGGTCCTGCAAATATCCGAAAAATGCGCCGTCTTGCACAGCAAAATGGTTACGACCCCAACAAGTGGTTTCGCAATGTAGAAATCATGGCCCGTAGAAATATTGGAAGAGAGCCCGTTCACTATGTGTCTAACATTAATCGCTACTTTATCATCTACAAACAACTCAATTCTTTGAAACTGTTAAGAGAAAATCAGGCAGCGCGCAACACTGCGAAAGAACGATAAAACTACAATTCCATAAAGGTAAAAACAGCGGAAATGAGGCCGGAATAGGAAATGGAATTTAATTCACATTTTTCAGATGATTAATTTGCAATCAAGTGTTTTTATCAGGTCGTACAAAGCCCCTAAAAAACAGTTGAATTTTAGCTGGTTACCTCTACCAATCTAATGAGATTTTTTACTGACACAAGCTTTTTCGACTCCCTATCGGTAGACTATTTGAGATAGATCACGTTTAATTTCAATGCCTAAAAACACCCGCCAAAGAGTGATGCAAGTCACATTATTTTACCCTTGGATACGTAATCTGGAGTTAACCCATGAGGGATGACACAGAGGAAAACATTTATGAAAGTAAACATCACTGGTAAAAATATCGACATCACCTCTGCAATCCGCAATCACATTGAGAGCAAGTTTAAAAAACTAGAAAAGTGGCAAGTAGACATTATTGGTTGTCAGGCAACCTTTAGCGAGGAGCCAAATAAACAGAAGAAATTTGAAGCTGTGATTACCGTACCGAAAGGACAACTAATTGCCTCTGCTACTCACGAAGATTTATACGCTGCCGTTAACGAGGTAGAACAGAAACTAGAACGTCAGCTAAACAAACTACGTCACAAGCCAGAAGCACGTCGTACTGATAAACCAGAGCTTGAAGAAGAAATAGAATAAAAACAAAATAAGAGGTTTATAAAAATAGCGCCAATTGGCGCTATTTTTTTGCTTGACGCCCCATAACCTGTTGCTTATTGTGTTCAAGGATTTACTACTTAGTTGATTAATATGCACCAACCTACACTGTTCTTTTTCGACTTATTTTTTCTCCACTAAGCTTGGAGGCTCTCTCGTTTTCGAAAGATAAGTCAAAAACGAACAGAAAGCCTCCCAAAGGGAGGCTTTTTTTATAAGGAATACCAGGATGACTGACCAAAAATACTCACTTGAAGAAATACGACAGCGTTTAAATGAACTGGATGACCAACTACTCCAGTTGTTATCTGAGCGTCGCCAAATGAGTATTGAAGTAGCGAAAAGCAAAGTACAAACCTCTAAACCGGTACGCGATGCCGACCGTGAACAACAACTGTTAGTCAAGCTCATTAATAATGGTCATCAAAAATACCAACTTGATGCTCAGTACATCACCAAGTTATTCCATACCATTATTGAAGACTCAGTGCTTCTTCAACAGTCTTACCTGCAAAACTTAGCTAATCCTGAATTGAGCCGTAAGCCGCTTGCTCGTGTCGCTTTCCTTGGTGCAAAAGGTTCATACTCGCACCTGGCAAGTCGTGAGTACTTTAGCCGTAAGAACACGGAACTCATCGAGTTAAACTGCGAACACTTTAAGGAAGTGACACATACCGTTGAGTCGGGCCATGCCGATTTTGGTGTGTTACCAATCGAGAATACCAGTTCGGGCTCGATCAACGAAGTCTACGACCTACTTCAGCACACCACGCTCTATATCGTTGGTGAGCTAACTCTCCCGATTGAGCACTGCTTAGTTGCCACTTCAGAGCTACGCTTAGAAGAGATCAAGACACTCTATTCACACCCTCAACCCCATGCTCAATGCAGTGAGTTTTTGAGCAAACTTGATGGCGTGAAGCTTGAGTCTTGCGCAAGCACAGCAGACGCGATGCAGAAAATCAAGCAAATGAATCGCTCTGATGTCGCAGCAATTGGTAATGCATCGAGTGGCAAGCTTTACGGCTTACAGCCGATCCAGAGCAATATTGCTAATCAGACAGAAAACCACACTCGCTTTATCGTGGTTGCACGCAAGCCTGTCGAGGTATCAGCGCAAATCCCAGCAAAGACCACCTTGATTATGTCGACATCACAGCAAGCAGGTTCACTAGTTGAAACGCTATTGGTTCTGCAACGTTATGGTATCAACATGACCAAACTTGAGTCGCGCCCAATCATGGGCAACCCTTGGGAAGAGATGTTCTATGTAGACCTAGAAGCTCACCTCGACTCACAAGCAATGCAACAAGCGCTTCATGAACTTACTAAGATCACAAAACATCTTAAAGTTCTTGGCTGCTATCCAAGTGAAAATGTGAAACCGACGCAAGTAAAACTGCAATAAATATATCTACATAGCTCAAATAAATACCACTTAGTAGCTGACACAATTTATTAATATTCTTAATATCGCAGGATATTTAGTTGCATATTAGTGTTGTGTCGGCCCTTATTAAACTGACTCTGATAAGCAGTATATTTCTGATTTATCTTATAAGGTACCTCTTAGTCAGTATGAGAGCTTCGTTCTTATCTTTACTCGCCCTATTCAACTCAACCGTTAGCGCTCAAGAAACAGGACTGAATATCTACATGTGGGAAGATACACTCTCACCAAATGTTCGTTCCGATTGGGAAAGTAAGTCTGGCGCATCACTTACACTCTCTCACTTTGACAATGATGATGAACGTAGCTTGTTGATGATGAAGAGTATTCAGTTACCCTTTGATGTAGTGGTCTTGGACAATGTCTCGGCACAAATCTATGGACGTCTTGGCTCATTTGAAGACTTATCCGAACTAAAAAATCGTTCAAACAACGACCCAAAATGGAATCGAGCATGTGGTCAATATGCTGTGCCTTATTTCTGGGGAACGGTTGGGATTGCTTATCGAAAAGATAAAATCAGCCAACCACCGGCAACTTGGCAAGAATTTGTAGATCCTCCCATAGAGCTGTTTGGCAAGATTGGTATGATCAACGACAGTGTGGAAAGTTTCCTACCCGTCTTATACAGCCTAGGAATTTCACCAGCAACAGAAGACCATAAACAGCTACAAGCAGCTTATCCTGCCATGATTAAATTTAGCGAAAAGGTTCTAACTTACGAGTACATTCTGAGCTACGTTCGTAGCCAAGAAAATATCAATCAAATGCAAATGACGCTGGCCTACAGCGGAGACCAATACTCATTAAACCGCTCGTTCCAACAAGACAAATGGGACTACGTGATACCTGAAGGTGAGCTATTTCTTTGGGTAGACTGTTTGGCGATCACCAGTCATTCAGAAAAGAAAGAGCAAGCATTTGCCTTTTTAGAGTACCTTATGTCTCCCAAAGTGGCTGCAACAAATGCAATCGATATCAAAGCCGCTACTCCGAATTTAAGTGCAACGAAACTATTGCCCGATTGGTACTTAAATGATGCATCATTGTTCCCACCTGCAGAAAGAATTAAAAACGCACGCATAGATAGCGAGCTCTCTGCAGAAAATATAAGCCTAAGAGCAAAAATAATTAACCAAATACTTAAACGTCATGAAGCTAAACACTAGAGTATTATTACTCGTTGCGCCTGTCATTCTGTTGAGTGCTGTTATCTCTAGCTATAGCATCTACTTCAATCAAAAAGACGCACTGATAAAGCGCGAGCAAAGTTATCTTCAACTCTCAATGGAAAAACTCGCTGGTCACTTTCGTCAATCAATGGCTTTGATCAATAGCTACTCTCTGACTTTAACCAAAAGCGATATTATCCGTCACTACTTTGGCCAGCCAGAGAACCCTTATCGAGAGATGAAATTAATAGACAACCTGCAAACCACCATCGAAAACCTGCAACCTAGTAAGCAGGATGACATTGCGGTGGCTATCGTCGACAGTCAGCACAGAGTACGCTTTTATGCTGACAACCAAAACGACCCCTTTTCGGCACTGGATGACAATGTTCGTCAATACGTACAGTACACTTATAAAACAACTGGGCAGATGAGCCATACTGGGTTTGCTAAAAGTTATCAGGGTCAAAATATCCTCATACGCTATGATGTTCTAGATGACAGCACACTGGTCTCTCCACTTAGCTATAACAAAGATCAGGTGTTCTTTATTATTGTTTCTCTCTCGTTGGAGAAGTTTGATCAGCTAAAACATATTCTTGAGTTCGACAACGACAGCAGTATCTTTTTCTCTGCAACGCCGATTATCAAATCGGGCCTAACGCAATCAGTGGAACTCATGTCAGGCTTATACGCAGTCCTCGATCCTGCGCAATATCTTACAACACAGAAGCTGGCAAAGATCGAACAGCGGCTCATGTTGTCATTTGGGGCCTCATCTTTAGTGACTGTGCTGATTCTTTTGTTCTTACTTTACCGCCATGTTATTCAACCGATTACGCACCTTGATCGCCAATTGAGAGAAGTCGAACTGCGTAAACGCGCCAATATTGAAAAACTTGAAAGCGACCATGAAATTGGCCGTTTGTCAGTGCGTTTCTATGACATGTATAAAGAACTCAACTCTAGCTATCAAAAAACCAAAGCGATGGCCGAAAATGACCACCTAACCCAGCTTGCTAATCGCTACCAGTTTCAGATCTACGTTGAGCGTACCTTGGCCAATAAATTTAACTACAGCCACGCTTGGATTTTGTATATCGACCTAGATAATTTCAAGTATGTGAATGACAAATATGGTCATCACGTCGGTGACTCTTTACTGGTTAACTTTGCCGAACACATCAAAACACTCAGCTTAGAAAGCGAGTTTAAATATGGAATAAAATCACTGGCTTCTAGATTGTCTGGCGATGAGTTCGCCATCTTTATTGCCACAAATAAGGCAGGTACTTTCGCCGATGTGTTAGCTCAGTCCGTATTGGACCCGATTCAGAATCATACCAATGCCTCTATTGGTCGTTTCCCAATTACTGCGAGCATTGGTATCGCCTCTTACCCTGACGATGGAGTGGATTTAGCCAAACTGCTCTCTCATGCAGATACCGCCATGTATCAAGCTAAACGAGCTGGCAAAAACCAAATAGCCCATTATTCCAAAGAACTGGATGAAATTGTTCGTCGACGCACTCAAGTAGAACGTGCTTTACGAAAAGGCGATCTAGAAAATGAGTTTACATTACTCTATCAGCCTTACTATGATCGTGCAGGTAAGAAGCTCAAAGGGGTTGAAGCGCTACTTCGATGGGACTCGCCTAAATTGGGCAAAGTAACCCCTAGTGAGTTCATTCCAATTTCAGAACAAATTGGCCTATTTGGCACCATTGACCGCTGGGTTATTAGACAGGCATTTATTGACTTCCAACAGCTACAAGAATGCTTTGATAGTCCAGTCCAACTATCGATTAACTTATCGTCTGCAGAGCTAGACTCTTTACAACTTGCGGCGGATATTCAGACATTGATGGATCAGTATCCAATTCAACCACATTTGATCGATTTTGAAATTACCGAAACTTTCGCCTCAGACTCACAAAGTTATCAACTCCTTCATGAACTGGCTCAAATGGGCTTTAAATTAACCATTGATGATTTTGGGTCTGGCTATACCTCTATTACTCAGTTAGTAGAGTATCCTGTACAGAAGATTAAATTTGACCGCGAATTCTTAGAAACCTTGATTAAAACTAATAATCATCAGGTAGTGAAACCTCTGGTTGACCTTTGCCACTCGCAATCTATGATGGTGACCGCGGAAGGGATTGAATCTGAAGAGATGCATCGCTGGCTTGCAGAGAATAAATGTGACTATATGCAGGGTTATCATTTATCTCCACCGCTTTCACTTACGCAATTGAGTTTTATCTACACAGACCCTAAAGGAAATATCCATGCCGGAGAAGACGGTTATTGTAGCGTCGCTTAATCCCGCTAAGATCAACGCGGTGAAAAGTGCATTTGAAGCCACATTCCCTCTGCAAACATTTCATTTTTCTGGAGTGAGTGTCGACAGTGGGGTCGCTGATCAGCCGATGACGAATGAAGAGACTCATGCAGGCGCGCTCAACCGCGTCGCTAACGCAAAAGCAGAGCACCCAAATGCAGACTACTATGTAGGCTTAGAGGCTGGCATTGAAGGCACTGTCACCTTCGCTTGGATGGTCATTGAATCACAAACCCAACGTGGTGAATCTCGTTCGGCAAGTCTAATGTTGCCACCAGTAGTCATCGACAAGCTTCAGCACGCTAATGAACTTGGAGATGTCATGGACGAAGTCTTCGGTACAGAGAATATCAAACAGAAAGGTGGCGCAATAAGTTTGCTCACTCACGATTTGCTCACCCGCAGCTCAGTCTACCATCAAGCGTTAATACTGGCCTTGATTCCGTTTGCCAACCCTGAGCATTTCCCTGCGAATCTATAGAAAGAAATAAGGATGCCTCAGCATCCTTATTTTGTTTCTAGTAGAAAGGCAATTTGTTGTTTTTCACCTTCACTTTTTGACTTAAGCTCATTTGAGCCGCGAGTGATGGTTGCAATACCAACACCTAGCATTTGGCTAATCTGTCTTTGCGACAACTCACCTTTTAGCAATTCACGAAAAATATTGACTCGTGCCACAAGCGCTTCACGCTCATCTGGTGTCAATAACATGGTCAGCAGCATCTGGTGTTGCTGTGACTCTGTACTATGTTCAATCAGGTCTAAGATCTGTTGCCACTCTTTATACTCAGGTTCCAAAGACATCTATTCGGTGCTCGCTAATATTTCGCGTTCAGCTCATGCGGATTTAAGAAGGCTCCATCAACACCGAGTACCTCACGATAATAAGTTTCAAACATCAGAATGTTTTGTACATATCCGCGAGTTTCTTTAAACGGAATTGCCTCGATAAACGCATAAGCATCTAGTTTTCCTTGCGTTCTTTCACGCCAAGTTTTCACTCGATGAGGTCCTGCATTATACGCAGCTAACGCGAAAATTCGATTGTTATCGTAGCGTTTGAGTAAGCCGTCGAGATAGTGACTGCCTATCTCAATGTTCTTACCTACTTGGTAAAGGTCTTTGTACCCTTGATAATCAATCTTATATTTTTTCGCGGTATACTTCGCCGTCGATGGCATGATTTGCATAATTCCGCGCGCGCCAACTGGCGATCTCGCTTCAATATCGAGTGCGCTTTCTTGCCTAGCGAGAGACATTAAGGTTATTGGATCTATGCTGTGTTTATCTCCGTAGAAGTTAAACCACCAGCGATGGGCCACTGGGAAACGAACAGCTAAGTTATCCCACATTTTTGCCTGAATACTCGCGGCCACCGTCAAGTGATGCCAGCCTTTAAATGAAGCAAATGCTGCTAGCATCTCTTTTTGTGATTTTTCCGCTCGCTGCAACAACCAACGCCATTCACTTTTCGCTGCGGCGATTTTGTCGCGGTCGATTAACTCTTCGATACGTAACAGCTCTACACGATACTGTTTAATCATGTCTTGGTTGAGCGCAATTACTGAAGTTGGATATTCGATAGAACGCTTAAGTTCTTTTGCAGCAGCAACACTATAGAAGTTGCGTTGACCAATAAGGGATTCCATCCGTTTCTGACCTGATTGGCGGTCGCCTTGTGCGATTTCACTGCGCGCAAGCCAGTATTGCCAACGTAAACTCTGTTGTTTATCTTGCGGTAACTGCTCGATCCAACCTTCAACGCCTTGCCAGTCAGCAAACTGAATCGCAAGACGCACACGACGTTCAATCAAAGGCACACTTGAAGAGGTGGCAATTTTCTTATCTCGCCACTTAGCCAACGACCCTGAATCCGTATTAATCAAACGAAACGAAACATAATCAGCAAGATGCTGCGCCGTGGCTTTGTCGAAGTGCTGGCCCTTAACCACCCCATCGAACTGTTTCTGGGCCATTTCGACATCTTTGCGTGCCAGCTTCTTAAAAGCGAGCTTGGTTTGGGTTTGGTAAAACTCAGTGACTTTATGTTTCTTGGCAAACGCCTGAACCGATTCGGGCTTACTAAACAGTGCTTTCATTTCATCGGCTTGTCGTTTTGCGCTCGACGAATTGAGCTGCTTCTTTAGGTAATTCATCAAGCTGCCATTTCTTGCCTCAAACGCCAATAACATTCGCTCAAGCACTAGCTGGTCTGTTTTAAGCCCCGCATTATCCCAAGCTTCAAATAGTGGGTCACAAGCATCAGCAATACTGTGCCCTGATAACCACAGTTTTTTAGCCCCAGCAGATGCTACTTTTTTGTCACCCGCTTTAGCATGAGCATTGTAGAAGTAACATTGATAGGTTTCTCCTCTTGGCTCCTCGGTTTGGAACTCCAATAGAGTCTGCCATTTGCCTTTCCTTGCCAACGCATCGATATACGGCGCTCGCATTCGATTTGAGAAAGGGAAAGAGCGATGCCCTGCAATAAATTGATCCACTTCACTAGGTGTTCGGTCACCAATATCGACCAGAAAACTACGGTAGTCGATATAAGGCGTGAGAGGATAATCCGCGATTTTAGGTCTTAGTTTTTTATACTGAGAGACTTGTTTTTCATCAAGCAATGACTGAGCTTGATCGTATAAGTCTCGCTGTTGTTGGAGTTCTAAAGCCACGGCTGATGTGGCAAAACTTGCGCTGCAAACCATCGAAGAAACAAACAAAATCGATGAAGGAATACGATGCAGCGACTTGAGAAAAGTCAGCGTCATAAGAGTCTCATCCTGAGATTAGAAATCTTTGGTGTTCCTTATTTATGCTTATTGTAATCAGCGCTGTAAAGGGTGTAGATGTAAATAATAATAAATTCACACAACTGTGACATTCAGCTTGCTTTGGGCAAACTGTTGATTAGTAATTCATCAGCAAAGTATCTCTATTTAAGAGACTCACTTTCTCTGGTAACAAACTGAGCTCGGTTAGTATAAAATAACCTTTTACGTGAATTGACTATTTAGGAACGATCGGCAATGGCTGAATACGTATATACCATGTCGCGAGTGAGCAAAATTGTGCCACCAAAGCGACAAATTCTTAAAGACATCTCTCTAAGCTTCTTCCCTGGCGCAAAAATCGGTGTTTTGGGTCTCAATGGTGCAGGTAAATCCACCCTGCTACGCATCATGGCTGGTATTGATACTGATATCGATGGTGAAGCTCGTCCGCAACCAGGCCTTAATGTCGGTTACCTACCGCAAGAACCAGTGCTGGACGAATCTAAAACGGTGCGTGAAATCGTTGAAGAAGCCGTATCCGATGTTGCAGGTGCGATGAAGCGTCTTGACGAAGTATACGCTGCTTACGCAGAACCAGATGCTGACTTCGATGCGCTAGCAAAAGAGCAAGGTGAACTTGAAGCACTAATTCAAGCGAAAGAGGGTCACAACTTAGAGAATGCTCTAGAGCGTGCTGCTGATGCACTTCGCCTTCCTGAATGGGATCAGAAGATTGAGCACCTATCTGGTGGTGAGCGTCGCCGTGTCGCTATCTGTCGCCTACTTCTTTCAAAGCCAGACATGCTGCTACTCGACGAACCAACCAACCACTTGGATGCAGAATCGGTTGCATGGCTAGAACGTTTCCTAGTGGACTACACAGGTACTGTTGTGGCAATCACCCACGACCGTTACTTCTTAGATAATGCAGCTGGCTGGATTCTTGAACTTGACCGTGGTGAAGGTATTCCATGGCAAGGTAACTACACTTCTTGGCTCGAACAGAAAGATGCGCGTCTGCAGCAAGAGGCATCTCAAGAGAAAGCACGTCAGAAAACGATTGAGAAAGAACTTGAATGGGTTCGTCAAAACCCTAAAGGTCGTCAGTCTAAATCTAAAGCACGTATGGCTCGCTTTGAAGAACTGCAAAGCGGCGATCGCCAGAAACGTAACGAAACCAACGAGCTGTTCATCCCACCAGGTG
The DNA here is from genome assembly GCF_001188205.1 of Vibrio sp. VPAP30. NCBI lineage: Bacteria > Pseudomonadati > Pseudomonadota > Gammaproteobacteria > Vibrionales > Vibrionaceae > Vibrio > Vibrio sp. VPAP30. The sequence goes on along the minus strand of NZ_LBLS01000036.1, from coordinate 274,409 downwards.
AGCGTCTAGGTGATAAGGTTGTCGAAGTAAATAACCTAACGAAATCGTTTGACGGCCGCGTACTGATTGATGATCTATCATTCAGCATGCCTAAAGGCGCTATCGTCGGTATCATCGGTGCCAACGGTGCAGGTAAGTCGACCCTATTTAAGATGTTAAGTGGAACAGAGCAACCTGATTCTGGCTCTATCGAGATGGGTGATACGGTGAAACTGGCGTCTGTCGATCAGTTCCGTGACTCTATGGATGATTCGAAAACCGTTTACCAAGAAATCTCTGAAGGTGCGGATATCATCAAAATCAACAACTTTGAGATCCCAGCTCGTGCCTACTGTTCGCGCTTTAACTTCAAAGGCTCAGATCAACAGAAAGTGATCGGTGAGTTGTCTGGTGGTGAGCGTAACCGTGTTCACCTTGCTAAGCTGCTAAAAGCGGGTGGTAATGTATTGCTACTCGATGAACCGACCAACGACCTAGACGTTGAAACACTACGAGCTCTAGAAGAAGCACTACTTGAGTTCCCTGGCTGTGCCATGGTTATCTCGCATGACCGTTGGTTCCTAGACCGTGTTGCAACACACATCATCGACTACCGCGATGAAGGTCAAGTTAACTTCTACGAAGGTAACTATACTGAATACATGGAGTGGCTGAAGAAGACTCTCGGCCCAGAGGCTGCGGAACCGCATCGCATCAAATACAAACGTATTGCTAAGTAAATACGCTTGAAATTTGTGCAAAGGCCGCTAGTATTAGCGGCCTTTATTATATAGCTCACAATACAGATAATTTCTGGTATTGATTAAAGCGAAGAATGCGAACAGCCGCGCATAGTAGCCACTTTTGTTTTGTTACTCTTATGAGTTGAAATATAGAGAGAAGATTATGATCGAACGTCGTCGTTTTTCGCGCATTGTTTATCAAACTCAAGCAACACTGACTCAAGAATCCACCAAGGTGACTGCCTTAGTGTGTGATTTATCGCTGCATGGACTCTTAGCCACCAGCGAACAGTCAGACCAGCTCGACACAGATAAACAAGTAGATGTTGAATTTTCGCTTGCAGGAAGTGATGTCACGATCCAACTTGTAGGAAACATTGTTGGGCTTAATAACAATGTGATTCGTGTCAGCATTGATCATATTGATATTGAGAGTATCGGGCATTTGAAGCGATTAGTTGAATTAAACGTAGGTGATGATGAACTGTTGCACAGGGATATTGAGCACCTCTCCGATTTAGGTGAATACACCTAATCTAGCTAATTTATGTCGAAAAAAATTACCATTTCTATCCCCAACTCATCGGGGGTAGAACATTTTGATGTTTCAAGAAAAAAACTGTTTTCCTCTATTGCCTTTGTCGTAGGTAGTTTAATTGCGGCAACAGGTTATGGCTACAATCAGTGGCATCAAGAGCAAGCTCTACGCACTAAACTTAGCGAGCTTGAGATACTCTATGCAGAACAGATCGATACTACCCACTCTCTTTCTCAAGAACTGGAAGAAAAACGTAGTCAGATCCATGTATTAGGCAAGCGCGTATATGATGTCGAATCGGTACTTGGGTTAGCAGATGAAGTGCTCGATAATTCAAGCTTAGAAAACCGTATTGATGCTGCTGCAGTGGATTCTGCGGTACGTGCTACTATGTTTCGTTTAATACCTAACGACACACCAATGAACTATGAACGCATTTCTTCTTCATTTGGCCGACGCACTAACCCTATAACGGGTAAGCGGCATAGCCATACAGGTATTGATCTGACCTGTAAGCGTGGCGAAGAGATTTATGCCCCCGCTGATGGCGTCATTGAAACTGTACGACCAAGTAAAAAAGGCTTCGGCAATTTTTTAACTGTTCGTCATTCATTTGGTTTTATGAGTTCCTATGCTCATCTGCATAAGTTTAAAGTTCGCAGCGGCCAGTTTGTGAGTAAAGGAGATGTAATAGCGACATGTGGCAACTCAGGCAATTCAACCGGCCCTCACCTCCATTATGAGGTACGCTTCCTCGGTCGTGCGCTTAACCCGCAATATACCATGGACTGGACACCGGAAAACTTTAACCACCTATTCGAAAAAGAGAAAAAGGTAAAGTGGGCGCCGCTAGTTAAACTGATCGATGATACCGTCAGACTACAAGTTAACTTAACCAACAACCCTTACCAAGATAGTTCAGTCAGAACCGTAAAGAATGACCAAGAACTACCAATTACTAGCCTCACGGTTCAGTAGTCATGCACCGATAGCAAAAGAGCGACCGTCTGGTCGCTCTTTTTCATCCAAGTAAATAGAGGTTATCTAGCCGCGATGAATGGAGTCATTGGCTTGTTTTAACAAGTTCTGGCTCTCATCAAGGAACTGCTTTGAGTAATCGCCAAACCAGTCACTCACTCTATCAAAGCTCTCGACAAATGCTTGTTTGTCATTACCATCCAGAATTTCCAACGCCTCACCGAAACAGCGGTGGAAACGCTTGATCATGTCGATGTTTTCCTGAGAAGAGAGAATGATATCCCCGTATAGGTTAGGATCTTGGCCAAACAGACGACCAACCATTGCTAACTCCAAACGGTAGATAGGTGAGCTAAGCTGCAGTAGCTTATCGATATTTGGGTTTTCTCGGCTTAGGTGTAGACCGTAAGCGAACGACGTAAAGTGTCTTAGTGCCTGAATCAACGTCATACCGTGGTCATGTTCACTTGCATCAATCTGGCATAAGCTCGCACCCCAGATAGAAAACTGCTTTAACAACCACTGATAATGCTCTTCACCACGACCATCACAGTAGACAATAACCTGCTTAGCTAAGCTTGGAACATCTGGACCAAACATAGGGTGTAAGCCGACAACTGGCCCTTTATGCACATTCAGCATTGCTTGCAGTGGTTTAGACTTAATCGAGGTCAAATCACACAAGATGCAATCTTCAGGGAGTTGGTCTAGCTTCTCAATTACACCTTCAGTCAAATGAATTGGAACAGTGACAACCACCATGCCTGCATTTTTTAGTAGTTCATCAGCACGGTGCCAGTCTTTACTGCCTAGCACTTTGACATCATAACCAGATAGTTTGAACATGCGACCAAACAGTCCGCCAAGCTGACCGTTACCACCAACAATAACAACAGAACGTAACTCTGGCTTGAGACACTTAAAGCCTGAATCTTTTTCGCTGGCGTAAGACTCGCGCATAGTTCGACGCAAAATATCTTCGATGAGTTGCGGCGGTACCCCTTTTTTCTCTGCCTCTTCACGGCGAGAGGCAAGCATTGCTGCCTCGCGATCCGGGGCATAGATTGGCAAACCATGTTCGCTTTTTACTTCGCCAACCTTCTCTACCAAACAAAGTCGTTGTGCTAATAAATCCAAAATCTGTTTATCAACTGCGTCTATCTGCTCGCGCAATTCATTCAATTCAACTGCCATTGATATTCCTTCTACTTACCCTTTCAAGCGATCTTCTAGGAAAGGGACTAGCTCTTCATGTGCATGACGTAATAGTGCCTCAGTTGTATCCCAATTGATACACGCATCGGTAATAGATACGCCGTATTGCATTTCATTGAGAGGAATATCTGAAGATTGATTGCCTTCATTGATATGGCTTTCAATCATCAAGCCGATAATGGATTTATTGCCTTCGCGAATTTGGTGGATAACATCTTCCGCGACTAACGGTTGACGGCGGTAATCTTTACGAGAGTTGGCGTGGCTACAGTCAACCATCAGTGATGCTTCTAAACCATATTTAGCCATATCTTGCTCACACTCAGTCACCGATACAGAATCGTAGTTAGTCTGCTTACCACCACGAAGAATGACATGGCCGTTCGGGTTACCTTGAGTTGTCAGCAGGGCCACTTGGCCTTCTCGGTTGATCCCCATGAAACGGTGACTTGAAGAAGCGGCCTGCATCGCATTAATTGCCGTTGCTAAACTACCATCAGTACCGTTCTTAAAACCAATTGGCATGGAAAGGCCACTGGCCATTTCTCGGTGCGTCTGTGATTCAGTGGTACGAGCACCAATGGCTGCCCAGCTAAATGTATCGGCAAGGTATTGAGGGCTAATTGGATCAAGTGCCTCAGTCGCGAGTGGGATTTCCATTTCAGCGAGTTCAACTAACAATTCACGACCAACATGCAGCCCATGCTCGATATCGAACGAACCATCTAGATGTGGGTCGTTAATCAGTCCTTTCCAGCCGACGGTTGTACGAGGCTTCTCAAAGTAAACGCGCATAACAATATACAGTTGGTCACTCAGTTGTTCTGAAAGTGCTTTAAGGCGCTTAGCATATTCCTTCGCCGCCTCGATATCATGAATTGAACAAGGACCACACACAACAAGTAGTCGATGATCTTTCTTGTGAATGATGTCTGCAATGGTTTGACGAGACTCTTGGATGAAACGACGTGCATTATCACTCAATGGTAGCTTTGCTTTTAGCTCTTCAGGTGTAATAAGGACTTGTTCATCACTAATATTAATATTGCTCAATTCACTTTTTTGCATAACTTTAACCTGTTCATCATTTTTTACACCTGATTTTATCCGTGTTGATCAGGTTGACATAGACATAAAATAACAGGCTCAATTTAGATTTCAAGGTGTAAACAATAAAAAACACGCGTGTAAATTTTAATTTACATTGTGATAATTAGTTATCTCCATCACCAAAAAAAGAGATAAGCATGTTTTCCAAGAGGATTCTTAACTAAAATAAGCCTAAATCCCGCTGATTAAATCGTTATGGATCTTATCCTTTCTCTTCTACAGCAGATGTGTGTCTATTTAGTGTTAGCTTATATGTTAAGCAAGACACCAATCTTTTTACCTCTGCTCAATATCTCTAACCGTCTTAGCCACAAATTGAGTGTCTATGTCCTATTTTCCCTATTTTGTATTATGGGAACCTACTTTGGTTTGCAGATTAACGATGCAATCGCCAATACGCGAGCGATTGGCGCGGTCATGGGAGGATTGTTTGGTGGTCCGATTGTTGGCTTCTTTGTTGGCCTGACTGGCGGCCTGCATCGTTATACCCTAGGTGGATTTACCGATCTCGCCTGTACTATCTCAACCACCGCAGAAGGGCTGATTGGCGGTTTGTTTCATGTCTATTTTGTGCGCAAGAATAAACCAGATCAACTGTTCAACCCGAGCGTAGTATTCGCTATTACTCTCGTCGCTGAAATTGTCCAGATGCTGATCATATTGATCGTCGCCAAACCCTTTGATCAGGCCTATAGCTTGGTTTCTGCGATTGCGGCGCCAATGATCATTGCGAACTCGGTAGGCGCTGCGCTATTTATGAGTATTTTGCAGGACAGAAAAACTATCTTCGAAGAATACTCAGCGACCTTTTCTCGCCGCGCGCTGAACATTGCAGAGCGATCTGTTGGTATTCTAGCCTCTGGCTTCAATGTGCAGAACGCTGAGAAAATTGCCCGTATTGTCTATGAAGAAACCAATGTCGGTGCGGTATCGATTACCGATGATGAAAAGATTCTTGCATTTGTAGGTATCGGCGATGATCACCACAAACCCAATACACTTATCTCTTCACAAAGCACCTTGGATGCAATTCAACAAGATGACATCATCTACCTAGACGGGGCAGAAAAGCCGTATCAATGTTCGATATCTGCAGATTGTAAGCTAGGCTCAGCGCTGATCATTCCTCTTCGCGCAGGCGACAAGGTCATCGGCACCATTAAGCTCTATGAGCCCAAGCGTAAACTCTTCTCCACTATCAATATGTCGATGGCGGAAGGGATAGCGCAACTGCTTTCGAGCCAAATCCTGTTTGGCGATTATCAGCAAAAACAAACGCTGTTATCTCAAGCCGAAATCAAACTGCTGCACGCTCAGGTAAATCCACATTTCCTATTCAATGCTCTCAATACTATCAGTGCCGTTATCAGGCGCGATCCACCTAAAGCTCGGGAACTTATTCAGCACCTTTCGCAATTCTTTCGCAGTAATTTAAAGCAAGATATCGAGACGGTAACACTCAAAGAAGAGCTCGCCCACGTTAATGCCTACCTCACGATAGAGAAGGCGCGTTTTACCGACCGCTTAGAAGTGACGATTGATATTGATGAAGCGCTGTTAACTCGAAAAGTACCGACCTTTACCCTACAGCCGTTAGTTGAGAACGCCATTAAACACGGTATCTCTAATCTTCTGGAAGGCGGTAAGATTCACATCTACAGTCAAATAAGTGAGTCAGGATTCCAAGTCGTGGTGGAAGACAATGCTGGCAGTTACACGCCACCAGCCGATGACCATGCGGGTCTGGGGATGCAGATTGTCGACAAACGACTGAGCAATAAATTTGGTCGCGCTTCAGCTCTCAATATTGAAGTCGAGCCTAACCATTTTACTCGGATGAGCTTTATCATCCCAAATAAGAACATGTACTAAGGTATCAACATGCTTTCGGCATTAGTCATAGATGACGAACTTTTTGCTCGCGAGGAACTGACCGAGCTACTCGAAGAAACGGGTCACATTGAAGTGATAGATCAAGCCAGCAATGCAATTGAAGGGTTGAAGAAAATCAATCAACTCAAGCCTGACGTGGTGTTTCTTGATATCCAAATGCCGCAGATTACTGGAATTGAGCTGTTAGCGATGCTTGACCCTGAAACTATGCCTAATGTGGTGTTTGTCACCGCTTATGATGAGTTTGCTGTCCAAGCATTTGAAGATAATGCCTTTGATTACTTGCTAAAGCCCGTTGATACCTGTCGCTTGGAGAAAACCGTTAATCGATTACTCAAGTCTCGACAAACAACAAGCCAGCAATTCGCTGCTATTACCCCACACAGCTTAGATCAAGTGCCATGTATTGGATTAAACCGCATCGTCATTATTCCAACCCAAGACGTTGAATTTGCCTACAGTGATATCAGTGGCGTCCATGTTCAAACCCATGAACAGAAAGCCACATCTCAGCTGACGTTAAAAGTACTTGAAGAGAAAACGCCTTTGGTTCGCTGTCACCGCCAGTTTTTGGTTAACATCAAAGCAATCAAAGAGATAAAGCTACTCGAAAACGGCTTAGCAGAAATTATCACTGTCAGTGACCATCCACTTCCGGTGAGTCGACGTTATTTGAAAACTTTAAAAGAGATGCTGGGTTTTCACTAATAACAAAAAAGCCGCACTTGATGTGCGGCTCATTGAGTGAGTCTATGAGATTAAGCGTCAACAATACGCTTCATGGCCTCGGAAGCCTGTTTCCATTGTTCACTGCTATGTAGCTCAGACAAACTAAAGCTCTGTGTTTTTAATAAGCGACTTGCTTGCGGGGTTTCCATAACAGGCAGATTGTCTAGCACTTCCACCTGAGCGTCACGCTTGTTACACACCAAAATCATATCGCACCCGGCCACTAACGCCTGATGTGAACGCTCTGCAGGGCCGCCCATGATCGATGCACCTTCCATTGTCAGATCATCGGAGAAAACAATGCCTTTAAAACCTAGCTTTTCACGCAGTATCTGTTTAAGCCAGTATTCCGATCCACTTGCAGGCTGATCATCATAGTGTGGGAAAACAACATGCGCGGGCATCATTGCGTCTAAAACTCCCGATTCAATCTGGGCTTTAAAAATCGCCATATCTTGTTCAAAGATAGTGTCTCGGCTATCGAATGGCGTTTCTAAGTGGGAGTCCGCAACAACACCACCATGTCCTGGGAAATGTTTACCCGTCGTCGACATTCCAACCGTTTTCATCCCTTTCATGTAAGCGAGACTATGGCGAATAATGGTATTGGTATCATCACCAAAAGCACGGCTACCAATCGCTTTACAGTCAAAGCCTTTATCAAGAACAGGCGCAAAACTTAAGTCAATATCATGGGCAACCAACTCTGCAGCCATCAACCAACCACCTTGCTGTGCGAGCTGTTCACCATTGTTGAACTGTGCATACTGTTGAGCTGCAGGAATCAGCGAGAACCCTTCTTTAAAGCGCTGAACACGGCCTCCTTCTTGGTCAACACCAATCAGAATTGGGCGCTTAGCCGCTTGACGAATCGATTTGTTCAAAGCCAATAGCTGCTCGCTGTCATGGTAGTTGCGAGCAAATAAGATCACGCCACCAACAGTTGGGTGCTCAAGAATCTCTTTATCTTCCGCAGTCAATTCACAACCTGCTACGTCTAACCATAACGGTCCCATGGTTACTCCACATCTCACTTAATTTCGCTATGCAGTCGAGGGTATTAGGATTATTCTCGGTTTACAATAACTAGACGAGACTGTTAGCGAAAAATCTCCATGAGTGATAGAGAGTTATACATTGGCATAATGTCAGGCACTAGCCTTGATGGTATCGATACTGTTTTAGTCGAGATTGAACACAACCGAGTTCGCTTGCTAGGTAGTAATGATTACCCAATCCCAGATTCACTTAAGCAACGCTTATTGAATGTTTGCCTGGGTCAATCAACCAACCTAGTTGAAATTGGTCAGCTTGATCACTTACTTGGCAAGCTTTACGCGCAAGCGGCTCAGGCGCTATTGAATAAAAGTGGCTACTCTGCCGAGCAGATCTGTGCCATCGGTAATCATGGTCAAACCGTTTTTCATCAACCGACTGGTGATACTCCGTTTACTGCCCAATTAGGCGACGCTAATATTATTGCGGCTTTAACTGGAATAGATACTATTGCAGACTTTAGGCGTAAAGATATCGCTCTCGGCGGTCAGGGGGCACCTCTGGTCCCCGCCTTTCACCAATCGATTTTTGGCTCTACAGATTCTAGTGTCGTGGTGCTTAATATTGGAGGAATCGCCAATATTTCCGTTTTGCGACCTGAGCAAGCCGTTGTTGGGTATGATACTGGCCCAGGTAATATGTTGATGGACGCATGGTGTGCTAAAAACACTGGCAATGCCTATGACTACAATGCTCAATTCGCTCTGCAAGGCAAGCTCAATCAAGAATTGCTGAGTGAATTACTCAGTGAGCCTTATCTTGCGCTCAGCGCTCCTAAAAGCACGGGTCGCGAGCTGTTTAACTTACCTTGGTTAGAAGCTATCCTCGTTAAGTTCTCTATTAAGCCGGAAGATGTACAACGAACTTTGTGTGAGTATACGGCGATAACAATTGCCAACGAGGTGAACAAGTTCACTGTTGGTTCCTCACCGGAACTACTGGTATGCGGCGGAGGGGCACACAACCCCCTTCTTATGCGTTGTCTCACCCAACAGCTACCTGATTGGAAAGTCATGTTGACCGATGACAAGGGTGTAGACAGCAACAATATGGAAGCGATGGCCTTTGCTTGGCTCGCCTATCGCCGTATTCACGATCTGCCAAGCAATCTACCTGATGTCACCGGAGCCAGTAAAGCGGTCTCTCTTGGTGTGATGTACTTTGCTGATAAATAAGGACCACTATGACTAACGATGCGCTAATCGCCGCTCTTTCTCATCTCGTTTCTGAGGGACGCAACCCAGAGACGATGGATATCGACTTATTGTCTTCTCATGAAATTGTTCAACGAATCAATCAGCAAGACCAGCAAGTCCCATTAGCGGTAGAAAAAGTCCTGCCCGAGATAGCCCAAGCGGTCGACAAGATCACCGCTGCATTTAAAGTCGGTGGTCGACTTGTTTATATGGGTGCAGGCACTAGCGGTCGCTTAGGTGTTCTAGATGCCTCGGAGTGTCCTCCGACTTTTGGCGTTTCAGATCAAATGGTGATTGGCCTGATTGCTGGCGGCCCAGAAGCTATTTTAAAAGCAAAAGAAGGCGCAGAAGATTCCCCAGTGTTTGGTGTCGAAGATCTCAAATCGATCGAGTTCAACGAGAAAGATGTGGTGGTAGGTATTGCGGCGAGCGGCAGAACCCCTTACGTCATCGGTGCATTGGAATACGCCAATGACATTGGAGCGACGACTGTTGCTCTGTCTTGCAACCCAGACTCAACCATTGCCGATATTGCCCAAATTGCCATTAGCCCAGTAGTAGGCCCAGAAGCACTGACTGGCTCAACACGCTTAAAATCAGGCACCGCGCAAAAGCTCGTGCTCAACATGCTTACCACAGCCAGTATGATTCGCTTGGGTAAGAGCTATCAAAACCTGATGGTCGATGTGAAAGCGACCAACAAAAAACTCGTCGCGCGCGCAGCCAGAATCGTTATGCAAGCGACAGATTGTAACAAGAGCCTAGCCACCGAAACGCTAGAGAAAACCGATTATGATGTGAAACTGGCGATTTTGATGCTACTGACTGGCATGGAGTTATCTCAGGCTAAGAATCAGCTAGAAAAGCAAGATGGTTTCTTACGTAAAGCGGTTCAGCACCACCAAGGCGAATAGCCAAAAATGAAAAAGGGAGAAGATCACTCTTCTCCCTCCACATTATAAAACGTTAATTTTGGTGTTCACTCCAACCACGCTGCCACTCCATACGGAACCTTTGTGCGGTTTCGGTGCCTTCACATACACCCTCGTAATACTGACCGGATAACCCAATTTGATAAGCAAAGTCAGGGTTACAATACTCGCCTACCCCTTCTAAATAACCCTCTTCATAATCCGCGTGTTTAACACTGCCTAAACTCGCCAGTTCAGTGTATGAGCGTTGAGTGTGGCCGGTGATCCCATCTTGGTAACCGATTTGATACCAATCTCCTTGCTCAGCTAACTGCTCTGGGCTACTGCTACAAGCCGCCAATACTGACACTAACGCTGCGATAACGATGTTTCTCATTGTTTTTCCTTGTTTTTGCAGACTTCTATTAATCAAACCACTAAATCTTAATAATTGCCACTCACCAAACGTAAAAACCACTTATTTTCTCAGCAAACCACTCACTTCGGTATACGACCACTCACTCCAGAACCAGATGCTGATAGCCAAGTAACCGCATAATATGCATGGTGAGCTTAATCAATTTCACTAAGGAACAAGTGCTATGTTGTGGTTTCTAACCTGTGTTGCAGCCCTAATCGGCGGATACTTTATTTATGGGGCTTTTGTAGAAAAAGTCTTTGGCATTAACGAAAAACGTCAAACTCCAGCGCATACGAAAGCCGATGGTGTCGACTACGTGCCAATGTCTACCAAGAAAGTTTACCTCGTTCAGCTACTTAACATTGCTGGCGTTGGTCCAATCTTCGGCCCTATCATGGGCGCCCTATACGGTCCTGCGGCTATGCTGTGGATTGTTATCGGTTGTATTTTCGCTGGCGCAGTACATGATTACTTCTCAGGTATGCTGTCTGTTCGTAACGGCGGTGCCTCTGTTCCTACCATTACTGGCCGTTACTTAGGCAATGGCGCAAAACACTTTATGAATATCTTTGCCATTGTTCTATTGCTATTGGTTGGTGTGGTATTCGTATCAGCGCCTGCAGGCATGATTACTAACCTAATCAATGATCAAACTAGCCTATCGGTTAGCATGACGACTATGGTCATCGCGATTTTCGCTTACTACATCATCGCAACGATTGTTCCTGTTGATAAAATAATTGGCCGCTTCTACCCACTGTTCGGTGCCCTACTGATCTTCATGTCTGTTGGTTTGATGACTGCGGTTGCGTTCTCAAGCGAACATACCGTGATGGGTAATTTCCAAGTGAGCGACATGTTCACTAACCTAAACCCTAACGATATGCCACTATGGCCTGCGCTATTTATTACCATCGCCTGTGGTGCAATCTCTGGCTTCCACGCAACGCAATCGCCATTAATGGCTCGCTGTATGGAAAATGAGAAGAACGGCCGCTTTGTATTCTATGGTGCAATGATTGGTGAAGGTGTGATCGCGCTAATTTGGTGTGCGATTGCTTTATCGTTCTTTGGTAACCTAGATGCACTGTCTGAGGCAGTAAGCAATGGTGGCCCAGGCAATGTTGTTTACAGCGCATCATTTGGCCTACTTGGTGTGTTTGGTGGTGTAATTGCTTTCCTAGGTGTAGTGATTCTACCAATTACCTCTGGTGATACGGCTTTCCGCTCTAGTCGCCTGATCCTAGCTGAATACTTTAACGTTGACCAAAAAGCACTGCGTAATCGCTTAATGATGGCCGTCCCACTGTTCATTATTGGTGGTGTATTAACTCAAGTAGATTTTGGCATCATCTGGCGTTACTTCGGTTTTGCTAACCAATCAACCGCAGTCATGATGCTATGGACAGCTTCAGCTTACCTACTTCGTCACAACAAACTGCACTGGATTACGACCGTACCGGCTATCTTCATGACAACTGTGTGTGCAACCTTCATTTTGAATAACAGCACGCTAGGCTTTGGTCTGCCAATCCAAGTTTCAACCATCTCAGGTATCTTGTTTGCTCTAGCCGTTGCCGGTTACGTGATTAAAACGTCGAAAGGCAAAGGTGAAACAGAGCTAGCAGACGAAGAGAAACCAAAAGCAGTCACTGAAACTGCCTAAACCAACAATATCTTTGCTGCGAAAAAGGCTCCTTCGGGAGCCTTTGTTCTATATACAGAAATACCAAATGCAGAAAGGCCAAGTTTCACCTTGGCACACAGTTTAATTTTTTGGAGATAAAGTCGCTGTAATTTTTTGACTGTTGGCACCAAATGTCCAATCCGCTCGCTGCTGAATATCATTCAAAGTAATGCTATTCGCAGTACCTTCAATATCGAGTAGCGCATCAATACCATAGCCATGGATTAGGTAACGGCTATAAAACCAAGCGCGCAGAATCGGATCATCATTAATTGGCTCAACGGCGACGGCAAGTTGCTTAGCCGCGGTAGACACCTCTTCTTCAGTAATAGACTTAGCTAATCCATCAAACATGGTATCTAAAGCTTGCTGTACCTCTTTGACATCTTCGCTTGCCACTTTTGCCGTTACAAACCAATCAGAGACTTGCTCTCCATCTTGAGTCACAGGGTAAATCTCTGGAGAGTAATCTAAGCCACGTTTTTCTCTGACCTCTTCAAGAAGGCGTGCACTTGCGATGCGTTTTAACGCATCCTCAGCAAAAACATCCTTGGCTGTTTTCGCTCTTTGTTGCGTGTTAATCAGGCGAGTTAACAGCATAGTCCCTTTTTCAATGCCTTCATTAACTTCAATCAAAGACGCTAACTCTGTGTTGTAGCCATTATCAAAGTTCAGCGGCGAAGATTCATCTTTTCGCAGCGAAATCGAAGCAATGTATTTACGCAGCATAGATGCAATTTGCGCAGGCTCAAGATCGGCAATAATGACCAACTTATTATCGCGGTTGTAGCGGAACAAGCGCTGATGAACTTCTAGTACTTGCTCGCTAGTGACTCCAGCAATATCTGGATTTAATACGTAACGGTGTCGGCTATCTGATTGATAAGTGCCAGCATTAATCGCTTTATACCATTTCCCTTCAGGAGAGTTGTAATAAGCGCTATTGTTCTCATAAAACTCTTGCTTCACGGCTTCGAGTTGACGCGGCTCAACCTTCACTTCTGTTGAAATGTTAAAGATAGTATTCAGAGCTAACGGTAACTCTTTCGCCGCTGTGTTTATCTCTAACCCATGGAACGTCAGACCAATAAATGGAAAAACCGCGATATCTTTCTTACGCAAGTAGCTGTCCAATTGTGCGCCGCTAAACTCACCTAGCCCACTCCGGGTGGCAGACTGAGGTAGTAAGTCACTTGCTGCGTACAACTCAGGTGTAAGGGCAGCTTTACCGCCTTGGCTCGCATAAACAAGATGCGCTCTCTTACCTGCTTTCGGATCACGCTGGTACCACACTTCAACACCGTTACTCAACTGCCATACGGTGAAGTCACGTTCTCGATCCAATTGCGACACTATCTCGCCCTGTGTCGCTGGCTGTTTAAGTTCAGAGGTCACTTGCTGCAGCGCCAATGGCTTAAATCCGGATTGAGCATACAACTCAGGGAGTTTATCGAACGGCTGCTCTAACTCACTTAAAGATTCATCTGCACTATAGCCCTGAAGCCAAGCGAGATCAGACGAAAGCAGGTCATCTATGTTTTCATTGACTCGCTTTAAATCAACATGAGTAACAAACTCTGTCAAGGCTTTACGATTTGTCTCTCTACTTTGCACTGGCATTGCTTGTTCAATAGCGAATACCTTGTCATCCACAATTTGCAATGGCTTACGCTTATCCCACTCGCTGTCAAAGTTAGACAGACTATTGCTATAGCCAGTCATAATACTCTCTAGCTCACTTTGGCTAACCCCATAGTCTCTTAAAGAGCGTAAAGTCTCTAAAAACAGTTGCTGACTCGCCTCTCTGTTATCAGCAGAAAAAGCGATACTCGCTGCTGAATATCGATTGTATTCTATCCATTGGGTGTAACTGCCAGAATATTGCACCGCCTGAGCTGCATTGTTGAACGCGGCGTGAAGTCGTTGAGAGATTAACTGCTGAGCAACATCATCTAACCAGTATTGATACTGCTGCTTAAAGGTGGTGATGGAGATAGGACCTCTATCAACCAGGAAATGTAAGCTTGGTGACTCCATATCTCCCACTAACAAAGTGTACGACTCATCGTTAATACGGTAATCACGTTGCTTGTTAACCGCTGACTTGCCGTCACTTTGCCAAGTTGAAAATTGCTGTGAAATAAGCTTTGAAAGATCCTCACTGTTAATGTTGCCAGAGATTATCAACTCAGCATTTTGCGGTTGGTACCATGTTTGGTAGTAGTTTTTCAGCCCTTCAACCGACACCTGTTTCACTGACTCTTGAGTCCCTAAAGGATCTTTACCTTCTATAAGCGTACCTTTTATTGCTTCTAGATAAGCTTTAGTAAACAAAGGCTCATTCTCTGGTCGAGTAGCGCGGAACTCACCAAGAATAACGCCTTTCTCACGCTCAACCTGCTCAGGTTCAAACTTAATACCGTCTGCAACATCTCTCATCCAAGTCAAGGCTAGTGTGAGGTGTTCTTGACTGGATAGATCCATTTTATACGTTGTCAGTTGGTATCCAGTGAACGCGTTAATATCAGCACCAAAGCTGCCGCCTGTTTTCTCGAACAGCTTAATTACATCGTTACCTGTAAAGTTACGACTGCCATTAAACGCCATATGCTCGACGAAGTGGGCATAACCTTGCTGAGTATCAGCCTCTTGAATCGAGCCTGCGTGAATCATGAGGCGAATAGAAACCTCTTTATCCTCTGTTGGATAGAGATGGTAGCGCAACCCATTATCGAGTTGATACTGGCTCCAATTAGCATCTTCTGGGATGGGCTTATCGAGTTCACTGTTGCAACCGACGATAAGTAAAACGATAAAAAAAGTAAGCCACTTTTTAATAACTTGCATGAACAGCTCCTAGTCCAATTACTAACCGCACTATATCGTTCAGCGTGGCTCAAGTGTAATACACCAGATGCAATGGCAAGAAAATACGACTCACAACAGATAATCTTGAAAGTTATATGGTTATTAACAAGCTAGATGTTTAGCAGCAGGTACAAAAAAGCCCCTAACTTAAGAGTAAGTTAGGGGCTAGATTCAACTAATTTAGTCTACTTGTTTAATTTGCAGCTCTTTAGGCACTTCAAAGAACATGTTTTCTTCACGGCCTTGAATCTCTTCGACAGAGCGAGTACCTACCAGATCTTTAATACGATCTAGTATCTTGTTAACTAGCTCTTCTGGCGCAGAAGCCCCGGCGGTTACGCCGATTCTCACTTTCCCTTCAAACCACTCCGGCTCGATGTCTTCAGGGCAATCGGTCAGGTAACCAGGTGTGCCTAGTTTCTCTGCAAGCTCTTTAAGACGAGTAGAGTTGGATGAGTTTTTAGAACCCACCACTATCACTACATCCACATCTGTCGCCATTTCACGAACCGCATCTTGACGGTTTTGCGTTGCGTAGCAGATGTCATCTTTACGAGGGCCTTGAATATCAGGGAATACGCGTCGCAGCTCTTCAATCACATCCGCGGTTTCATCCACAGACAACGTTGTTTGGCTAACATAGTGTAAGTGACTTGGATCTTTCACTTTATCTTTTAAGCTAACTACGTCTGCCGGAGTTTCAACTAAGTACATGCCGCCTTGCTCGCTTGCATACTGCCCCATAGTCCCTTCAACTTCAGGGTGGCCTACGTGTCCTATCAACACGACTTCCATGTGTTTGCGGCTTGCACGCGCCACTTCCATATGAACTTTAGTCACCAATGGGCAAGTTGCGTCAAATACGGTTAAATCACGCTCTTTTGCTTCTTTGCGTACCGCTTGAGAAACACCATGAGCCGAGAAGATTACAATGTTGTCATCAGGTACTTCATGTAACTCTTCAACAAAGATAGCACCACGTTGTTTTAGCCCTTCCACCACAAATCGGTTGTGTACAACTTCGTGGCGTACATAGATAGGTGGTTGGTACATTTCGAGTGCTCGCTCAACAATGCTGATCGCGCGATCAACACCGGCACAAAAGCCACGTGGGTTAGCTAACTTAATTTTCATTTCATTGCTCATGATGATTATATTTTCGCTTTGGCTCGCTATTCTACTGACAAAATTTCAACTTCAAAAGTCACATCTTGTCCTGCTAGAGGGTGGTTAAAGTCAACGGTCACTGAGTCCCCAGCAATTTCTTTAATGATTCCAGGAATTTCCATTCCATCTGGGCCTGAAAACGCCATAATCGTCCCGACTTCAACTTCTGCATCACCGACAAACTTAGTTCTGTCCATATGGTGGATATTGTCCGGGTTAGGCATGCCAAACGCATCTTGCGCTTTAAGCTCAATTTCCTTTTTTTCGCCAGTAGTTAGCCCGAGAAGACACTGTTCAAAGTTCTCACTCAAGCTGCCATCACCAATCACTAGCTTGGCTGGTTTTCCCATATTGTGGGTACTGTCGGCAACAGAGCCATCTTTCATTTTAATGGTAAAGTGCAGAGTTACTGCTGAATCTTGGGCAATTGTAGTCACGTTATTGCTTCCTTGAGGTCGTTATTTTTATAGGTGCATACCCTAAATAGTTGGAGTTGCAGCTAGGCGACAAGATGATTCAACCCTATGAGCATAGTGCGCTATGTTATTTGGGCGGCCGGCGAACCGGGGAATTATCGCAGTCAGCAACGCTGCAGCTTTTAAATATGACGGGTATACTAAAAAGCGCCATCGGAATCAACCGACAGCGCCTAGGGTTATTCGATATATCACGAATTAGGCTTTGGCATCTTCTTTCTTGCGGAAACCATCAAGAATGATCATCGCAGCACCAACACAAATGGTGGTATCAGCTAAGTTGAATGCTGGCCAATGATAGTTGCCCCAGAAGAAATCGAGGTAATCGACTACAAAGCCATGAACGACACGGTCAAACACATTACCCACCGCACCACCGATAATCATCGCATAAGCAATGTTGTTCCACTTTTCCTTTGCGGTGAGCTTACTCATCCAGTAAGTCAGCATAGCTGTTACTACAAAGGCGATACCGGTAAACAGCCAACGCTGCCAACCTGCTTGGTCGCTCAAGAAACTAAATGCGGCGCCATAGTTGTGAACATACAATAAGTTAAAGAAAGGCAATACTTCAATGCGGTTTGCCCAACCATACCCCATGTTATCCATAACAAACAGCTTGATGCCAATATCAGCAAAGAAGATCACAATCGCCAGCCACAGCCAACGTACACCTGATTGTTTTAATGGAATATTTGACATTTTGGATCCTAAAAATAACCCCAGTAGATACTGGGGCTATGAATTTTCAATAAAGTTCCGCTAATCTTAAGCGAATTTACGTACTTCGCCTTCACCATCAACATTAGACACACAACGACCACAGATCTTCTCGTGACCTTCGATGGTGCCAACATCTGGAGTGTGGTGCCAGCAGCGGTCACACTTCTCGTTTTCAGTTGCTTTCACTTCAACAAATAAGCCTTCGACATCTGTTGCTTGCGCAGCATCTGACTTCTCACTTAGAGGCTTAACAACCGCCGCTGAAGTCAGTAGCGCAAAGCGTAGCTCATCTTCAAGCTTGCTTAGTTTCGCCGCTAGTACATCATCAGCGTAAAGTGTAACTTCAGCTTGCAGAGAACCACCAATTGCCTTCTCTTTACGAGCGTCTTCTAGCAGTTTGTTCACACCGCCACGAACCGCTTGGATTTCAGCCCAAAATTCGTTGCTACGCTCTTCGCCTTCAGCTAGACCGAACAGACCTTCGTACCACTCGCCTGTGAAAACAAACTTATCACGTTCGCCTGGCATTTCGTTCCAGATCTCGTCTGCAGTGAACGACATGATTGGCGCCATCCAACGAACAAGCGCTTCTACAATGTAGTAAAGTGCAGTCTGACAGCTACGTTGAGCGTGACCACCAAGTTTCGCTGTGTACTGACGGTCTTTAATTACGTCTAGGTAGAATGAACCCATTTCGATAGAACAGAACTGCATTAAGCGCTGTGTTACGGCGTGAGTATTGTACTCACCGTAAGCTTTAACGATCTCTTCTTGTGCAGCTAGTGCACGACCTACAGCCCAACGGTCTAGAGCAACCATTTCTTCAGCAGGAACAAGATCCGTTGCTGGGTTAAAGCCGCTTAGGTTAGCAAGGAAGAAACGCGCTGTGTTACGGATACGACGGTATGCATCTGCAGAGCGTTTTAGGATTTCATCAGAAACCGCAACTTCACCCGTGTAGTCAGTTGAAGCAACCCATAGACGCAGGATATCTGCACCTAGCTTGTTAGTCACATCTTTTGGCGCAACAACGTTACCGATAGATTTCGACATCTTACGGCCTTGGCCGTCAACTACGAAACCGTGAGTAAGTACTTGCTTGTATGGTGCTTCGTCTTTCATCGCGATAGATGAAATTAGTGAAGACTGGAACCAACCGCGGTGTTGATCAGAGCCTTCTAGATATAGGTCTGCCGACGCGCCGTTGTACTCTTCACGAGCATCAACAACTGAGTAGTGAGTCACACCGGAGTCGAACCATACGTCTAGCGTATCGAGTACTTTCTCGTACTTATCCGCTTCTTCAGCTAGTAGGTCAGAGATTTCTAGATCCCACCAAGCTTGAATGCCTTTCTCTTCAACTAGCTGAGCGACTTTCTCGACTAGTTCGATCGTGTTTGGATGAAGCTCTGCTGTTTCTTTATGAACGAATAGAGCGATTGGCACACCCCAAGTACGTTGACGAGAGATACACCACTCTGGGCGACCCTCGATCATACCTTCGATACGGCTTTGCCCCCACTCTGGCATCCACTCAACACCTTTGATTGACTCTAGTGCTTTTGCACGTAGGCCCGCTTGGTCCATAGATACGAACCATTGTGGTGTTGCACGGAAGATGATTGGCGTTTTATGTCTCCAACAATGCGGGTAGCTGTGTTCGTATGCGTGGTGATGTAAAAGCGCGCCTTTCTCTTTTAGCGTTTCAACAACTGCATCATTGGCTTTAAATACGTGCTGACCAGCAAATAGCTCAGTATCTGGCAGGTAAACGCCGTTTGAACCTACTGGGTTTGCCACTTCTAGGTTGTACTTGTTACCGACTGCAAAGTCTTCTTGACCGTGGCCAGGTGCGGTGTGAACGACACCAGTACCAGAATCAGTTGTGACGTGATCGCCAAGGATAGCTGGAACAGTGAAGTCGTAGAATGGGTGATTAAACTGAGATAGCTCAAGATCGCTACCTTTTGCAAAACCAAGGTTATGGAAGTGCTCGATACCCGCACGGTCCATCACGTCTTTGGCTAGCTCAGAAGCAACGATGATACGCTCCTTCAACTCACCTTCTACTTGGATCAATACGTACTCTAGATCATCACGTAGACATACTGCACGGTTTGCTGGCAGTGTCCAAGGCGTAGTTGTCCAGATAACAATAGAGATGTCGCCTTCACCTTCATGGCCTTCGTTCAATGAGAACTTAGATAGAAGTGCCGCTTCATCTGCTGCTTTAAAGCGAACGTCGATAGATGGAGAAACTTTATCTTTGTACTCTACTTCTGCTTCAGCAAGCGCAGAGCCACAGTCTGTACACCAGTGAACAGGTTTGAAACCTTTTAGCAGGTGGCCGTTATCAGCAATCTTACCGAGAGCACGGATAATGTTTGCTTCAGTAGCAAAATCCATGGTGCGGTAAGGCTTATCCCACTCACCCATAATACCTAGGCGCTTGAAGCTCTCTTTTTGACCTTCTACCTGACCTGCCGCGTACTTACGACACTCTTCACGGAAATCAGCCGCAGAGATTTTTTGACCTGGCTTGCCTTTTTTCTTTTCTACCATTAGTTCAATTGGTAGACCGTGACAGTCCCAACCAGGAATGTACGGTGCATCAAAACCAGAAAGTGTTTTGGATTTAATAATAATGTCTTTAAGAATCTTGTTTAGTGCGTGACCAATGTGAATGTCACCATTCGCATATGGAGGGCCATCGTGTAGAACGAAAGATTTTTTGCCTTTCTTCGCTTTACGGATCTCACCGTAAAGGTCTTCTTTGTACCAACGCTTAAGCATTTCTGGCTCACGATTTGCCAGATTGCCACGCATCGGAAACCCTGTTTCAGGAAGGTTCAGGGTATCTTTATACTCACTCATCGATTCTTAATTCCGTTGTGTTGGGTGACAGTTAGACATTATGCCAAGCAGCGAACTAAACCGCTTGGGCTTTATACTGACGCAGCCACACCCTTGCTGCTTCAGCATCCAATTCAATTTGTTGTTTCAAAGCTTCGAACGACTCAAATTTATGTTCGTCGCGAATCTTATCTAAAAGTACGATTTCTAGCTGTTTGCCATATAAGTTGGCTTTAAAGTCGAATAAATGTACTTCGAGTTGTTGTCGTACGCCATTAACTGTTGGCCTATTACCAATATTAGCGACACCGCCTACAGGCTCTTCGCCCAAGCCTAAAGCCTGAACGGTATACACGCCAGAAACTGGCGACACGCAACGTTTTAGTGGGATATTAGCCGTAGGAAAGCCAATGGTTCTACCCAGCTTTCTCCCATGTGAAACTCGCCCACTAATACTGTAATCACGCCCTAACATTTCTGCTGCTTGCTCAAGCTGATCTTGCGCTAAGGCTTCTCTAATCGCAGTACTGCTTACACGCAATTGTTGTAAACAAAAGCTTTGAGTGCTGACCACTTCAAAATTGAACTTTTTGCCTGCTTCTTGCAGCATAGCAAAATTGCCTTTTCGGCCACGACCAAAGCAGAAATCATCACCTACGACGAGAAACTTAACACCCAAACGCTTCACCAACAAGTCACTAATAAACTCGTCAGCACATCGATTAGCGAATTGATGATTAAAGTTCACGCAAAGCAATCGTTCAATATTGAGCTTGCTCAATTGAACAAACTTGTCTCTAAGACGTGTTAAACGCGCTGGCGCTCTACCTTTAGCAAAAAGCTCCAATGGTTGAGGATCAAATGTCATTACTGTTGAAGGTAAACCCAGTTCTTTGGCTTGTTCATACACTTGACGTAACACTTCTTGATGCCCGAGATGAACACCGTCGAAGTTTCCGATCGTCAATACACACCCTTGATGGTGTGGTTTGATATTGTGAATACCTCGAATCAATTCCATTGGAGACTACTAAAACTTGTTAATTTGGCAAAAAATTCTCAATAAAAAGAATTAACGTTGCGTGAAACTGACGGATTATATACTAATCATGTTCACTCTGTCGCTGCTTTTAAGTCTTTTAAACGCACTCCCAGAACAAGCAGCGTTGCAAGGTAGATCCCTGCTCCCAATCCAATCAGAGCGGTAAGGCATAAAACTCGTTCTAGCAATGACCACGTTAGCCACACATTCATCTCTTCTAACTGCCATAAAATAGTAGCAACCATGAAGCCACCAGCAATCACTAGCCTGCCGATAAATAACAAGGTTCTTTTGGTCAGATGATACACACCTGCAATATGTAGCCCTCGATATAAAAGAGACATATTAACGAAGGCAGACAGCGCCGTTGCGATAGCAAGACCCACGTAACCATAGAACCAAGCCAAGATAGCATTAAAAACCATATTAGTGACCATCGCGATAATGCCATATTTCACTGGCGTTTTAGTGTCTTGGCGCGAGTAGTAACCGGGAGCCAGTACTTTAATCAGCATAAAGTTGAGTAGGCCTGACGCGTAAGCAACCAGTGACATCGAGGCATGATTAACATCCTGAGGGGTAAACTCACCGCGCATAAACAGCACCATTAGCATAGGTTTCGCCAATACCATTAAACCAAGCATGGCAGGAATACCGAGCAATGTAACCATGCGTATCCCCCAGTCCATGGTTTGTGCAAAACCATCACTATGGTCATCGACATGTTTACGAGATAACGCCGGTAGAATGACTGTTGCGATTGCAATCCCAAACAAACCCAGTGGAAACTCTAACAGGCGGTCTGAATAGTAAAGCCAACTGATGGAGCCTGTTTGAAGAAAACTGGCAATAAATGTATCAAATAACAGGTTAATTTGGCTCACCGATACGCCAAACAGGGCAGGAATCATTAGGGTGCGAATCTTTACTACCCCAGGATCGCGCCAACCCCATTTCGGTTTAACCATCACGCCAGCCTTAATCAGAAATGGTATCTGGAATAAAAACTGAACTAAGCCTCCAAGAAATACCCCTATCGCGAGCCCTATTTCTGGCTGAGATAACTGCGGAGCAATAAACCACGCCGACAGAATAATCATTACATTAAGGAAAACAGGGGTAAAGGAAGAAACCGCAAACTTGCCTAAGGTATTGAGAATCGCTCCCGATAAAGCAACAAAGGTTATAAACCATAAATAAGGGAAGGTAATTTTGAGCATTAAGCTTGCAAGCTCAAACTTTTCTGCCGAAGGTCCACCATTTAACCAATCCAAGAACCAGCCAAAGCCGAACAGAGCCGTCACCACGCCTGACCCCAGTACGCCCAGCACAGTGACAATAGAGACAATAACACCTAATGTACCCGCAGCTCTTGCGACAAGCTGACGAGTTTTGTCCATATCCCCAGCGGCATGATATTCCGTCAAAACCGGAACAAAGGCTTGTGAAAACGCGCCTTCCGCAAATAGGCGCCTTAGAAAATTAGGAATCTTATTAGCAAAGAAGAAGACATCGGCACTGGCTCCTGCCCCCATCAGGTTGGCAACAACAACATCTCGAACTAAGCCTAAAACTCGAGAGATCAAGGTCATAGCACTGACTATCATGCCTGACTTGAGTAGGCGTTTACTCACATTTACCTCGGGAATCAAAAAATTTGCTCTACTTTACAACAGGAATGTCATAACCAGAGCAGATTAGTATTAGCATTGAAAAAAAAATGCTGTTAGAATCCCCGCCATCTTAACCGTGAAGACCTTTCAAACCAAAATTAGTTTGACGCGATTGGTTTTTGCACAAATTATTTGACATTTAAGCGCAAATGAGGGATATTCCTCGCCCTTAAATTGTCACTGAACTAAGTTTTTGGGAGTTAGACCCTTGGCAAATAGTAAATCTGCTAAGAAGCGCGCTATCCAGGCTGAGAAACGTCGTCAGCACAACGCTAGCCGTCGCTCAATGATGCGTACTTACATGAAGAAAACTGTTGCTGCTATCGAAGCAGGCGACAAAGCTGCTGCAACTGAAGCGTTTGCTACAGTTACACCAATCCTAGACCGCATGGCAACTAAAGGCCTTATTCACAAGAATAAAGCTGCACGTCATAAGTCTCGTTTCGCTGCTGCAATCAAAGCTCTTTAATAGAACTCTGATTACCCAGTGAAAGAAAAAACCGGCATTAGCCGGTTTTTTTATATCAAAATTTCGAGGTTAAACTACAAACCTCGATACATTTATTGCTTTTCTGAACAATAAAGATCGTGCAGCAATTGGATCATTGCCTTCACCTCTTCACTGCTCAAAGTGTAATAAACTGTCTGCGCCTCTTTACGAGTGTGCACTAAGCCGTCTCGACGTAGCCACGCTAGATGCTGCGACAACGCTGATTGGCTTAACTCCAACTTACTGCACAACTCCCCTACTGACAGCTCTTGATTGTGTAATAAGCACAAGATCTGAAGACGCCTCTCATTGGCCATCGCCTTAAGCAGGACTACAGCCTGAGCAGAGTTCTTTTCCATCTCTTGTAGATTCATCGGCCACTACCTCTTCCTACAACAATACTTCTACAAACATCAGCCTTACACAATAAGTAACGCTGTCGAACGGTTACGAGATTCACTGTATATTTAATTATTTTAGAGTGAACTATTTCAGATATTAATCGAATTGTAACAACTAATCTATTTGTTCAAATAGATCGTCGTCTAATTAAATAGGGTTGGGAAGTCTGCATCACAAACATTCTTCACCGCTGGATGTTGAATCATTCGCTCTGCGAATATGACATAGTACTCTTCTTTTAACTCATCAATATGGCCGATAAGTTGTAGAGGAAGGTCGCTTTCAACTTCAGACATGTAGATAGAGGGAGCTAGGAAAATTACGTCATGATGGTAGCGAGCAAAGGCCTTCATCAAAGCCACATCATCAAACTCACCTAAGATATTTGGCTGCAAGCCTTGACGATCAAACCATTGCAGAACTTTACGCCCCATCGCAGTCCGGCTGCCCGGAATCAGCAATTTGCGTTGCTCTAATACCGCAGGAAAACTCACATCGTCAACGTTACCCGAACAGAAGAAACTCATATTACATTCACCAAGCTTCTTACTGTAGAGGCCAGGGCTTTGACTCGAATCAACCGGGCAGTCCGATAGAATCATATCTAACTTATGCTGCGCTAGTTGCTCCAATAGCATTTCGTGAGTCGATTCAAAGCAGCGTAAATGGATACTGTTGTCATCTGGAACCGTTGTTAGCAATACCTTGCTGACTAGCCTTTTAGATAGCGCGTCGGCGACTCCAACATCAAACAGAATGTTAGAGCGTTGACTGTAGTTAACAATATCGAGCATTTCATAGCTAAGGCCAAACATTCTATCAGCATACTTAAACACTAATTGGCCAAGTTCTGTCGGTTCGACACTTCGCCCATTGCGCTTGGTGAGCTTACCATCCATACGCTCTTCGAGTGCTTTAATCTGACCAGTAACAGTTTGCGGAGTCAGAAACAGCGCATCGGCAGCTTTGGTAACAGAGCCTTGCTTACATACCATCCAAAAGTAATAAAGGTGGTTGTAGTTTAAGTGTGACATAGAGAAATACTCTTCTTATTTTAGTGAGTAGGTTATAGCAAATGCAGCGCATGACAACAATAATTCGAGAATACCTACATTAATTTTGCTTATTGTAACTTTTACCGAAATCAGGACTGGTAATATGACCATTAACTGTCATAAAGCTGTCGATATCCGAAATTTTTCTGCGATTTTTTCGATTCTAATCACATCTTACATTTGGCCTAAAAGCCACAGAAAAAAGGCTTAATAACAAATACTTAAGCTCATTGTAAATTTCAAAAGACAGTTAACAATCGCCTATCTAGATAAAAAAAAATTCATTACATATAACTGTAATATTACTGAAATATTTCCCCTCTAACATCGCCCTCAGTTTCAACAACAGACCATAACTAAGACATTAACGGTCCACGGAGAAAATGATTATGAACCAAGCTACTACTGCAGCGGCACCAATTTCGAGCACTACTCGCTGGTTGCGCTGGGCTAACTTGGCGTTCATGTTGTACCTGCTACTTCTAGCGGTATCTATGGTAGGCAGTGGTTTCAAATGGGCAACAGGTGATCAAGCCAAGGTTCTATTTGAGTTTGCCTCTCACCCTGTAGCAGGTTTGATGATCGGTTTAGTCGCAACAGCACTTATCCAATCTTCAAGTACAGTAACTTCAATTATCGTGGGCTTAGTGGCCGGCGGTCTTCCGGTAGAAACAGCTATCCCTATGGTGATGGGTGCGAACATCGGTACAACAGTAACCAACACTCTAGTTTCTCTAGGTCACGTTCGTTGCAAAGAAGAATTTAAGCGCGCATTTGCAAGTGCGACTATCCACGACTTCTTTAACCTATTAGCGGTTGCGATCTTCCTACCTATCGAAATGATGTTTGGTATTCTTGATAAGATCTCACACTGGTTAGTATCTCCATTCCTAGCAACTGGCGATATGAGCATTAAAGGTTTGAACTTCATTAAGCCTCTAACTAAACCAGTCGTAAGCGCAGTTAAAGAGCCATTAGCAACATTTGGTGACCAAATGGGTGGTATCTTACTTATCGTATTAGGTATCGCGACTATCTTCGTAGCAATCACTGTAATGGGTAAGCTAATGAAGAGCCTAATGGTTGGCCGTGCTCGTGAGATTCTAAAGAACGCAATTGGTCGTGGCCCAATCCACGGTATCTTCTCTGGTTCTATCGTAACAGTACTTGTACAGTCTTCTTCTACGACTACAAGCCTAATGGTTCCACTGGTCGGTTCTGGTGTACTTAAAGTGCGTGACGTTTACCCGTTCACTCTAGGTGCAAACATCGGTACTTGTATTACCGCTCTATTAGCAGCGACAGCAGTATCAGGTGAGTTTGCGGTATTCGCACTACAGATTGCTCTAGTACACCTAGTGTTCAACATCTTGGCGACAGTATTCATCTACGGTATTCCGTTCCTACGTGAACTACCTGTAAAAGGTGCAGACATAATCTCTGACATGGCTGTGAAGAACAAAGCGGTTGTAGCTGGTTACTTATTAGCAGTGTTCGTTGCACTGCCAGGCACAATCCTAGCGCTAACAGCTTAATACAAAGACCATCGCTTATTTGAAAGCCCGCTACTAAGGTAGCGGGCTTTTTTATTACCGTCATCCTCAAGAACGAGGAACGAAAGAGTTGGGGATCTCTTATAGCAAGTTGAAAACCTTGATAGATTCCCTACTCGCTCCTTCGTCACTCTATGGAATGACCCAATATGGTGTTGTTCACCTCAATCAGGACGAAGTCCGTTCCCGTTTTCCAAAAGCGCAGCGTTCCACAGGGCGCAGTCCGTTCTATCACGTATAAAAAAGCCGCCCTATCTTGGGCGGCTTAGACAATCAAGCGTATTCGCTATACCGAAAACGGGTACTTAATAGCATCGTGGTGTTCATACCCTTCAACCCAAAAGTCATCCAGTGTTACCCAAGTTTCCAAATCTTCTAAAGACTTAATCTCAGGGTTGATATGGAAGGTCGGAGCCTGGAGTGGCTCACGCTTCAATTGAACATCACGCATTAGCTCTAGTTGATCTTCGTAGATATGCGCGTTAACAATCTTATGGTATGCCTGCCCCGCTTTCTTACCCGTGATCTGAGCCATAATCGCAAGAAACACATATACTTGAACCATATTGAAGTTAAGACCTAGAGGAACATCGCAAGAGCGCTGCGTACTGTTTAGGTACAGAGTGTCACCCAATAGAGAGAAATGGTGACTGTACATACATGGACGCAGGCAGCCCATGTGGAACTCACCTGGGTTGTAGAAGTTTAGGATTTCACCCCGGTCATCGACGCCGCGCGTTAAGTCATCAACTATCTTACGTAACTGGTCGATATGACCGCCATCAGGCTTAGCCCATGCGCGCCCCTGAACGCCGTATACGCGCCCCATATCATCTTCACCCTTACGGTAAGGATTATTAAGCCAAGCTTCATTGAGGTTTGCATTGGCATCCCAAGTTTTGGTTCCTAGCTTGCGAAAATCGTCGGCATTGTCGTAACCACGAATGTAGCCTAGTAACTCAGCAACCGCGGCTTTCCAGAAGCTTTTACGTGTCGTCACTAAAGGGAACTGGTTGTTCGCGACATCGTAAGTTAGATCTGCATTGATCACCGTTAGGCAACGCTTGCCGGTGCGCTCATTTTCAATCCACTCACCTTGCTCAACGATACGCTGACAGAGATCTAAATACTGTTTCACACCAATTCCTTACTTCGTTTGTTGTGGTAGTTCATCTTTGTAATGGCCGCGCTTATACGCCCAAACCATCATCAGGATACCAATCAGCACCATAGGTAGGGATAGGATTTGTCCCATTGAGATAAACCCACCAAATAGACCTAGATGTGCATCAGGTTCACGTACATATTCTACTAGGAAACGGAATGTACCATAACCCGCTAAAAATAGCCCTGATACCGCACCAAGAGGACGAGGCTTCTTAATAAACCAGTTCAAGATAAAGAAGAGAACGATACCTTCGAGAAGCATTTCATACAACTGAGATGGGTGACGAGGAAGTGGCCCACCATTAGGGAAGACAAATGCCCATGGAACATCAGTTACGCGTCCCCACAACTCACTGTTCATAAAGTTACCTAATCTTCCCATCCCTAAACCGAAAGGAACAAGAGGAGCGATAAAATCAGCGACACCAAAGAAAGTTCGACCGTTCTTTTTTGCATACCAGAACATTGCGCTGATAACACCCAACAAGCCGCCATGGAATGACATCCCCCCCGTCCACACTTTAAACAGGTAAAGCGGATCTTGGAGGAAAAGATCGAAGTTATAGAAGATCACATAGCCAACGCGGCCACCAATTACTACACCAAGAAAGCCGGCGAAAAGCAGGTCTGAGACCTGTTCACGCGTCCAGCCACTATCAGCCTGATCGGCACGGCGATTCGCAAGCCATAGCGCGAAAGCAAAGCCTACAAGATACATTAGGCCATACCAACGGATAGAAAGCGGCCCAATGGAAACAAGTACAGGATCAATATTTGGAAAAGTTAGATATCCCTGAGACATAGGAGGATTACTCTTTTTGAAGTTCTGACAATTTTAATTTGTATAGATGAGAGTGCACTACAACAACATAGTTCCGGCAACAAACATTAAAAAAACTGCAAATATTTTTTTCAATGTTGGTGTAGGTAATGATGTCGCCAACCTCGCGCCAATACGCGTGGTTAACATAGAGGTCGAGGCAATGGCCACCAAGGCTGGTAGATAAACATAACCAATGCTGTAGTCAGGTAGAGCATCAACTTTGTAGCCATGTAAGATAAAACCCGCCATGCCAGAGATAGCAATCATACAACCACAAACCGAAGAAGAGCCTACCGCTTTGCGCATTTCAATGCCATGGCTGTTGAGAAACGGCACTGACAACGAGCCGCCACCGATACCTGCTAAGCTCGAAACGATGCCAATCCCAGTGCCATAAACCATAGTAGAGGTACTGCCAGGCATGTTTTTTTGTGACTTACCTCGGATAGAAAATAGCATTTGAATAGCAAGTAACAACACAATCACACCAAAGACTTTTGGTAGGTATTGAGCGGGAATCCACTCGGCAACATTGGCACCTAAGAAACCTCCCACCACAACGCCCGGCATTAACCATTTAACAACAAACATATCGACGTTGCCGAGCTTGAAATGATTAAACGCGGAGGAACCAGAGGTAGCAATAATAGTGGCCAGCGATGTTGCTAGCGCAATCTGCATGCTGATATTGGCATCGATACCAGCAGCAGGTAACAGAAACAACAGCGCAGGTACAACGATTAAGCCACCACCAATACCCAGTAATCCTGCCATCACTCCAACAAAGGCACCCAGCAGCATTAAAGAAACAAGTAATTCTATAGACACAATAATCCTTATTTTTTGCCTGCTCGAATAAAGCCAGCAAAGCCTTTGCTTTCAAAAAATGATTGCATCATAGCATAAATGTCGCGGCCGTAAGATTGCATCAGCGCTTTGTCAGCAAGCGAACGTAATTCTTCCGTTTCAGTATGACGCAGCAGGTACTTTACTTTTGCCACGTTCGAAGTGTTCATACTCAGGCTACGGTAGCCTAAGCCAACCATTAAAAGCGCGCCAATTGGATCACCAGCGAGTTCACCACAGATACATACAGGCAGGTTTAACTGCTGGCAGGTACGATGAATATGACTTAAAGCCATAATAACCGATGGGTGCATTGACTCATAAACATCTGCAACTCGAGCATTATTTCGGTCAACCGCAAGCAGGTACTGGGTTAAATCGTTAGTGCCGATAGAAACAAAATCAACTTTACTGGCAATCAATGGCAGCAAATAGATCATTGACGGAACTTCGATCATGACACCGATCTGAGGCATCGTAATCTGATCATCAAGCTCTGCCACCTCTTCATAGGCGCGAGTAATCAGTTCAATCGCGTCATCGAGCTCTTGGGCGCCAGAGACCATAGGTAACAAAATACTTAGATTCTGATGCTTTGAGCTCGCTTTCATCATCGCGCGTATCTGCATTAAGAAGATGTCAGGATGATCGAGGGTAAAGCGAATACCACGCCATCCTAAGAATGGGTTATCTTCTTCAATAGGGAGATAAGGCAAGGCTTTGTCACCACCAATATCAAGAGTCCTCATTACCACGCGTTTATTGGGATAGCTACTCAACACCGCCTGATACTGTTGGGTTTGTTCTTCCTCTGATGGGAATCGATGCTGAAGCAAAAAAGAAATTTCAGTTCGATACAGACCAACCCCATCAACCCCTTGGTTAATGGCAATATTAGTATCGGCACTCAACCCTGCGTTAAGCATTACCTCAATACGTTGACCATCTCTAGTGAACGCAGGCTCTTCAATGCGCTGATTGACCATATTGGCCAATTCACGTTCTTCGTTTGCAAGTGAGCGATATTCACGTAGCAGTTGCCGATTTGGCGAGACCAAAATCTTACCGCTATAGCCATCAACAATTCCTCGCTTCCCATTCAGCGCCTTGAGATTCAGGGCAACCCCCATCACCGCAGGGATCCCTAATGCTCTAGACAGAATTGCCGCATGTGAATTTGCCGCTCCTTCTAAGGAGACAACGGCAAGAATTTTTTCTTTAGGAATTGAGGCTAGTAAACTTGCGGTCAGCTCGCGAACGACCAGAATAACCGGATTATCAAAGAGTTGCTTCTCTTGGTCAGTATTATGTAAAAAAAACAGTAACCGTTGGCCTAGCTCACGAATGTCTTGTGCTCGCTCCCGCAAATAAACATCAGACATACGAGCAAAACGATTTGAATAACTCTCAACCACTTGTCTAAGCGCCCAGTCGGCGCGATCGCCTTTTTGAATCTGCGCTTTAAGATCTTTACGTAGCATGGGATCGTTAAGCAAATGGGTAAAAAGGTCAAATATTGCTAAAGCGTCTTTGTTTATCTCGCTATCGAGTTTTTTACGCATACGGCGAAAATCATTCAACGCTTCTTCTATCGCCAGTAACAACCACTCCTGCTCACGTTCAATATCTAACGTTGATGCGGGATAAACATTGCTCAGTTCAGGCTGAGTGTCATCCCACCAAAATTCGCCAATTGCAACGCCAGACGAAGCTGGGACACCACGGATCGCTTGCTGCTTTTTCTCTAGTCGCCAATGACCTTGAGTTTGAGCATGAGCGATAATGACAGCAAGCTGAGCGGCAAGTGTAACTAAGAAAGACTCTTCCATTTCATCGAACTGACGTGGTGCTTTTTGTTGCACAACGAGAACACCAAGTACTTGCTTACGGTAAATAATCGGGGTGCCAAGAAAGCTTTGGTAGACTTCTTCGCCAAGCTCAGAGAAGTACTTAAAGTTAGGATGTTTAGATGCTTCCGCTAAGTTGAGCGGTTCAGCGCTGCGTTTAACAAGACCAACTAAGCCCTCGTTAAATTGGATATGAATTTTGTCGCCTTTAAAACGCAGCCCCTGAGTAGCCATTAACTCAAGACGCTGCATTTCTTCGTTAGCAAGATAGACAGTGCAACATTCAGTACTCATCGCACTGCACGTTTGTTTAACTAAAATATCTAAGGCTTGATGAACTTCTTCTACCTTAGATACTTGTTCAACTATTTCCCTTAGTTGAGAAAGCATGTCTATCCTCTTCGGTGCTTACGTTTGCCTTTTACTTTACGTTGTTTAAATGGCATTGCCATTGATGCAAACTCTTTCATCGCACGACGATATACATCGCGTTTAAAAGAAACCACTTGTCTGACTGGATACCAATAACTTACCCAACGCCAGCCATCAAATTCAGGGGAACTGCCACGCAACATATCAATTCGTGATTCATCACAATCGAGTCGTAGCAGAAACCACTTCTGTTTCTGTCCGATACAAACAGGTTTTGAATCCCAACGAACAAGACGTTTTGGTAGCTTGTACCTCAACCAATGACGACTTGTCGCAACGATCTTAACCTCTTTCTTTGTAAGACCAACCTCTTCATACAACTCCCTATACATTGCCTGTTCAGGGGTCTCACCTTCATCAATTCCACCTTGAGGAAACTGCCAAGAGTGTTGTCCGTATCGTTTAGCCCAGAAGACCTGACCATGGCTGTTACAGATTACAATTCCCACGTTTAAGCGGTAACCATCGCCATCTATCACTGGCCAACCTCTAATAAAATCTTTAATTACAGTGATTTTTCCACATATCCCCAGTAGGAGCAAACTTACTAGTGTGACTAGGGCAGAAAATATTGCTTTCCCACCCACCAATGGATAACTTTTAACCGAAACAAAGGTTACTCACACCGCAGTGAGACATAGCCCACATTTATTCACCTTTTCTGTGTATAACTATGTGAAAAATCAATGTGAAAGTGATCAATAGCTAAGCAACGACAAAATTGGTCGCCTAAAAGGATCAAACTAGATAAGAGCAGATGCTTCAAAAACAATAACTTAATAAACACATGAACTAAGCAACTTTATACAATAGCTCTTTCTGCCCCTCCCTCACACAGATCGGTCAAAGATCAACCATAGTTGATTTTATCCACACCACTTAAGTCAAAGCTAGGTATATGATTAAAATTTCAAGTATTTTCTCACCACCAAACCCCTGTTTATTCATACATAACAGTGTTAGATTGCAAATTTTCACAACCAAGCTGTGGATAACCATAAAAGTGACGATCTTTCACTCACAATGATCAATCTCTCTACAGTCGAATTTTTCTTCCATTAGGTTACAATGAGTACACTGTCCAATCGCACGAAACCACAATGAAGCCAGAACCATCCTCCGAACAAGAACTGCTGGATCGCGCTAAAAGCATCGCAGGTGTCAACTTTGCCGAACTCGCCGCAGAAGCTGATATAGATGTTCCACCAGACCTTCGTCGTGACAAAGGCTGGGTGGGTCAATTGTTGGAATGGCACTTGGGCGCCACCGCTGGCAGCAAACCGACTCAAGACTTCGAAAGACTAGGTATAGAGCTAAAAACCATCCCTATTGGCTACTCTGGTAAACCTCTAGAGACCACCTTTGTCTGTGTTGCTCCTTTGATCGGTGTACATGGACTGACATGGGAAACCAGCCATGTGCGCAATAAGCTTTCACGGGTATTGTGGATTCCGGTCGAAGGAGAAAGAGAGATTCCATTGGCAGAAAGATGCGTTGGTTCGCCTTTGATCTGGTCTCCTAGCCAAGAAGAAGAGCAGCAGTTAAAAGCCGATTGGGAAGAGTTAATGGAACTCATCGTATTGGGCCGTGTTGAACAGATCAACGCTCGCCATGGTGAAGTATTGCAACTGCGCCCCAAAGCGGCAAATAGCCGTGTGTTAACTGAAGCCTATGGGGCAAGTGGCAAGCCAATAAAAACGCTGCCAAGAGGGTTCTATCTAAGGACTCAATTCACAGCGCGTATTTTGCAAGATTACTATGTTTAGTGCGTAGTAAGTGACATCTCCACATCATGATATAGTGGGCCATCACCAGCTCCGCACTCATCGTAAGCATTGTGTAAACGCAAGTAAGCCCGCTCTACTCCTAACCGCAGTAGCTCTTCTTTTACTCGCTCTAGCGACTCAAAGTGTACCGGTTCATCATCGATTTTAACTGGCTCTAATTTGTGCTTATACTCGACAGCTAAAAGATACTGTGACAGATCTGAGCAACCGATGACAAACACCTTTGGCGGCTGGTAGCTATCTTTATGATGACCATGAATCCACTTATCTAACTGACTTTTTTGCATAGTTCACCTCCATAAATCAGTATTAGCCAACTTTGCAAAATTTGCGAATTTGTTACCACACGCTCTTTTCTAATCGTAGTCAAATCCCCTATAGTGGGATCTCATGCCCGTAACGACAAGGAAGATCGATGCAATACAACAAGTTACCCCACTCCACTCTGGAAGTGAGTAAGATCTGTCTTGGCACCATGACATTTGGTGAACAAAACACTGAGCAAGATGCCTTTAGTCAACTGGATTACGCACTTGAGCGAGGTGTAAACTTTATTGATACTGCGGAAATGTACCCTGTACCGCCTAAAGCCAACACGCAAGGATTGACTGAACAGTACATTGGAAACTGGTTAGCAAAATCAGCGAATCGTGAAAAGGTCGTCATAGCAACCAAAGTCGCAGGACCACGAAACATTCCGCATATCCGCGACAATACGTGCTTAGATAGAAGAAATATCCATCTTGCCATTGATGAAAGCTTGAAACGCCTACAGACAGACTACGTTGATCTTTACCAACTGCATTGGCCGCAAAGACAAACCAACTGTTTTGGCCAACTCAACTATCCCTACCCAGACGATCAGGAAGAAGTCACCTTAATAGAAACTCTCGAAGCGCTCGCAGAGCTGATTAAAGCGGGTAAGGTACGTTATATCGGCGTTTCTAATGAAACTCCCTGGGGTGTTATGACTTTGCTTCGTTTAGCTGAAAAGCACGAGCTACCACGAATTGTATCGATTCAAAACCCGTACAACCTACTCAATCGTAGTTTTGAAGTTGGTTTATCTGAGATTAGCCATTATGAAGGGGTTCAGCTCCTTGCTTATTCTCCACTCGCGTTTGGCTGCTTAAGTGGTAAGTACCTCAATGGAGCGCGTCCTGAAGGGGCTAGATGCTCTCTATTCGAACGCTTTATTCGCTATTTTACCCCGCAAGGAAAACAAGCCACTCAAGCGTATGTCGATCTCGCGAGAAAGCACGGTTTAGATCCAGCGCAAATGGCGTTGGCTTTTGTTAACCAACGGCCGTTTGTCGCATCCAACATAATTGGAGCGACGAACTTAGAACAGCTTAAATCAAATATTGATAGTTTAGATGTCGTACTAACAGAGGAATTGCTTCAAGGGATTCAAGACATTGGTACGACTTACTCCAACCCTTGTCCATAATCTGTCGTTGCAGAATAGCGGGGCAGGTGAAGCGCCTGCCCCTTTTGTTACGTTGGTATTCGCGCACTTAACACACGGCGAAGATGACGAATGCGACGTTCGGCTTTGACACTATCAGGCTCTGAAAAGCCGACTGGACGACCATCTTGTTCAAGACCAATGTCACGCAATAGATGTTCGTTATTCCATGGAATATCAAAGGCACTGCGGCGCAGTTTACGTTTCCATTGACGTTCTTCTCGGCGAAGATCCGCTTTTACCAAAAGAGTGGCTAGTTTTAGATATACAGAATGACTCATGAGTTTTCTCCAGTTGAGTTTAAGCTGGGAAAAGATCAACGAATCGATAGATCGAGAGTGTTTTAATTCGCTGCTTTTCCGCAGCCAATTAAAAAAGGATACGGATTAATTACATTGTTTTATCTAGGTTTCGATCAGCTACAAAGGCATTGTTTTTTGTAGCATCCATCG
This sequence comes from Vibrio sp. VPAP30, assembly GCF_001188205.1. Lineage (NCBI taxonomy): Bacteria > Pseudomonadati > Pseudomonadota > Gammaproteobacteria > Vibrionales > Vibrionaceae > Vibrio > Vibrio sp. VPAP30. Next base: position 238,829 of record NZ_LBLS01000036.1, on the reverse strand, counting down.
CAGAGACGGCTTGATCGTTAGACGCACAGATAAATGATTTAACGGTGAAATGTTTCATTGTGCGCCTCCTAACTAATGTATTAATCCAAAATGGTTTGATGGGTTCGAGCCTTAGCTCATGGTTAAATTCTATGCATGCACGGTGATATTTCAACCACTTTATTCGCCAAAATTACAAAACAATTTTTTAACCTAAAAACACACCTTACAAGCTTTTTCATATAAGATATTCAACCAAGGAATATATATCAATCGATAGATCGTGTCGGTTATATAAATAAAAACCGCACCAATTATAGTGCGGCTTTTTATTTACAAATCAGTCAGCTATACAGGAATATCAGAGATCAAGTTGTGTTTGTTTAACAATCGATACATAGTTGCACGAGATACACCTAATTCTTTGGCAGCCATAGACACCTGACCTGCATGAGACTCCAACACAAGTAATAGGGCATCTTTCTCACTTCGCTCACGGATACTCTTTAAACTACGACGGCTATCACTGCGTTTAGGCAAATCTAAATGTAGCTCATCAAGCATGACTGTATCTGACATCAGAACAATGCGTTTTATCTGGTTCATTAATTCTCGGACGTTGCCAGGCCAGTGATACCTAGTAAGTGCTCTTGCTGCTTCTTCAGTAAAACTGCGCGCTTGAGCGTTGTACTCTTTTGAGTACTCCTGTAAGAAGTGACGCGCAAGGATAGTGATATCACCAGCACGCTCCTTCAGACTTGGGACGTTAATACGCAGTACGTTGATGTAGTGATACAGTTCTTCATTGAAGTCGCCATCAATCAAGGCTTTTTCAATATCAGCCGAGTTTGCGGCTAACACACGCACATCCACTTCTTTGCGTCCAGACGCAGTATCGACCATACCTTCTTGGAGAAAACGCAGCAGATTAAACTGTTGCGATTTAGGTAAAGTCAGAATGTCATTGAGCAATATGGTGCCACCATCAGCTTTCTCTAAGATAGAGGGCGCACTGGTGTCTTCGCGGTTGATACCAAACAGATCGCTTTCAATACGACGCTCCGACATTGCACGACAGTTGACCGAAATAAACTCTTTGTTTACTCGCGCAGAGGTACGATGTACCGCTCGGGCAACGGTTTCCTTACCTGTACCGCTTTCACCATATATCAAAATACTGACATCGGTTGGTCCAATACGCTTAATCTGATCTCGTAAGCGCTTAACTGGAATGGAATCACCAATTAGCCCCATGTCACTCTGATTGCCATAATGTGGCCAGACTTTCTTCTCTAGTTTAAGCATGCCCAACTGGTGACCAATAGTGCTTAGAAGCTGGGCATCTGGAATTGGAGCGGTAAAAAAGTCGATACAAAAGTTAACGATAAATTGGCAAATCGTATCTGAGCTTAATTGAGATTCACGAATGAATGCTAACCAACGCACCTGTTTATGCTTACTCACCAAATTAGCAATACCATTGAGGCTAAACTCATCATGACTGAGGTCAACAATACCGATACAAGGACCTGTTTCAGTAAACAATGCATCGGCTTTACGCAAATCACCGCACTGAGTACATCTCCAACCTACTTGCTCTAAAACTGACAGCCAAGGCTCATAGGTCCCCCCCACAACAACCAATGAACCTGGAACGGAATCCATCCGGAATTGACTACCCATGAAGCTAGTTCCTTTTTATTGATAATGTAAATGCTGTGCGCTTAAACACACATAAAAATATATGTCGTTACATTATAGAGACTTGAAGAGATAATCTGTCTCAAATATAAGACTAGCTAGGGAATGATGCTTTTTCCATACGTTGTGAGAGGCAACTCGTAAAAAAAATTCTTTCTTAACGAACTCAAAAGCTTAGTAAAAGGCCATCAACACGCTGTTACAAATTCATTGCGGTTATACAAGCCAACTAAAGTTGTAGATTGCATAAAGCAAAAAAGTCACCCGAAGGTGACTTTTACTGTCTTATTGTTGCTCAAATTTAAGCTTGAGGACGCATTGCCGGAAATAAGATCACATCACGGATTGTGTGCGTATTGGTAAATAGCATTGCTAGACGGTCGATACCGATACCTTGACCCGCTGTTGGCGGTAGGCCGTGCTCTAGTGCTGTGATGTAGTCTGCATCGTAGTACATTGCTTCATCATCACCAGCGTCTTTCGCGTTAACTTGCGCTTTGAAACGCTCATCTTGGTCCTGTGCATCGTTAAGCTCAGAGAAGCCATTCGCGACTTCACGGCCACCGATGAAGAACTCAAAACGGTCTGTGAAGAACGGGTTGTCATCACTACGACGAGCTAGAGGAGAGATATCCGCTGGGTAGCCTGTGATGAACGTTGGTTGAATTAGCTGAGGCTCAGCCGTTTCACCAAAGATCTCTTCAAGAAGCTGACCACATGTCCAGAACGTTTCTACTTCAACGTGTACAGATTTCGCGATTGCTACCATCTTCTCACGGTCTTGTAGGTCTGCTTCTGTTAGTGCTTGAATCTCAGCGTGCTCAGGGTTGTAGTGCTTAATCGCATCGAACATGCTCATACGCGCGTACTTACCACCGAACTCTACCGTTTCGTCACCGTAAGGCATAGAAGTAGAACCAAGAACGTCCATAGCCGCTGTGCTTAACATCTCTTCAGTCAGATCCATTAGATCTTTGTAGTCAGAGTACGCTTGATAGAATTCCATCATAGTGAATTCTGGATTGTGACGTGGAGAAAGACCTTCGTTACGGAAGTTACGGTTGATCTCAAATACACGATCAAAACCACCAACCACTAGACGCTTCAAGTAAAGCTCTGGCGCAACACGTAGGTACATGTCGATATCAAGTGCATTGTGATGAGTGATAAATGGGCGAGCCGTTGCACCACCCGGAATCACGTGCATCATTGGCGTTTCTACTTCTAGGTAACCTTTTGCGCTCATAAAGTTACGGATAGAAGAAACGAGCTTAGAACGAATGATGAAAGCTTCGCGAGAATCTTGGTTCACGATCAGGTCAACGTAACGTTGACGGTAACGCATCTCTTGGTCTGTCAGACCATGGAACTTCTCTGGTAGAGGACGAAGTGCTTTGGTTAACAGTTCAAACTCTTCCATATTCACGTAAAGATCGCCTTTACCTGACTTGTGTAGTGCGCCTTTAACTCCGATGATGTCACCGATATCTAAGCCTTGGTACTTCTCTTTTAGTACTTTTTGAACATCTTTCGCTGCATACGCTTGGATACGGCCTGATGTTTCTTGAATCGCTAGGAATGGGCCACGCTTAGCCATAACACGACCCGCGATCGCGACTACATGGTTTAGTTCTTCCAGCTCTTCCTTAGTCTTTTCACCGAACTCTTTTTGAAGGTCGCCCGCTAGTGCGTCACGACGGAAGTCGTTTGGGTGGCCGTTTGCTTTGCAGCTTTGGCGGATATGATCCAGTTTGCTACGACGCTCAGCAATCAGCTTGTTCTCTTCAGGTAAAGAGGCTTCTTGTACGTTTTCGTTTTGAACAGCATCAGTCATTTTCGATGTATCCTGTCTATCTTTATGAAAATAGTTTTTTCGGTGAAAAGCTTAAAGACCTGATTTCAGGCTAGCTTCGATAAATTTGTCTAGATCGCCGTCAAGAACCGCTTGAGTATTGCGGTTTTCAACGCCAGTACGTAAATCTTTGATTCGAGAATCATCCAGCACATAAGAACGGATCTGGCTACCCCAACCGATGTCAGATTTCGCATCTTCATTCGCTTGCTTCTCAGCGTTTTGCTTTTGAATCTCTAGCTCAAAAAGTTTCGCTCGAAGCTGCTTCATCGCTTGGTCTTTGTTCTTATGCTGAGAACGGTCATTCTGACACTGAACCACAGTATTAGTAGGTACGTGGGTAATACGTACCGCAGATTCAGTGGTGTTTACGTGCTGACCACCTGCGCCAGATGCGCGGTAAACATCGATTCGAAGATCTGAAGGGTTAATATCGATCTGAATGTTGTCATCAATCTCTGGGTAGATAAACGCAGAAGCAAAAGAAGTATGACGACGACCACTTGAATCAAATGGAGACTTACGAACTAGTCGGTGAACACCTGTTTCTGTACGAAGCCAACCATAAGCGTATTCGCCAGAAATCTTCACCGTTGCCCCCTTAAGGCCAGCAACTTCACCTTCAGATACTTCGATAACCTCAGTCTTAAAGCCTTTCGCTTCAGCCCAACGTAGGTACATACGTAGCATCATTGATGTCCAGTCTTGCGCCTCTGTGCCACCTGAGCCTGACTGCAAATCAATATAGCAATCAGAAGAATCGTGATCACCAGAGAACATACGACGGAACTCAAGCTTTTCTAACTTAGCTTCAAGCTCTGCTAGTTCTGGTTCAATTTCATCGAAGGTTTCTTGATCTTCTTCTTCAACCGCAAGCTCTAAAAGACCTTCAACATCTTCAACACCTTGCTCAAGTTGATCGATCGTTTCTACAACCGCTTCTAGTGAAGAACGTTCTTTACCCAGTGCTTGCGCGCGCTCAGGTTCATTCCATACATCCGGCTGTTCGAGTTCTGCGTTAACTTCTTCTAGACGCTCTTGCTTGGCGTCATAGTCAAAGGTACCCCCTCAGGACATTCGTGCGCTCAGACACGTCCTTTAGGCGGTTTTTAATAGGATTGATTTCAAACATGTTTGCTCAGCATTTATGAGTAGAATTTAACCGAAGAATTCTACTTAAAAATGTGATGAAGATACAGGAATTTTTTACTGAAGAATAAAAATGCTTGAATAGAAAAATCCCCTGCCACGCCTTACGCGACAGGGGATCTTTGATTCAAAAAAGTTGCTTTATTATGCAGCTTCTTCAGCCATGGCGTGAGAGGTAGATTTACCAATAAAGAACATGCAAACAATCGCTACCGTCGTTGGCAGCAACCACCCCATGCCAACATCAAATAGTGGCAGCATGCTCAGTGCCGATACGTCCACACCCGCTACTTTCGCTGCATCAATCAGTGCAAATAGCAATGACACCAGAATAACCACGCGATAAGCCGTTTGCGGGTTTGGTAGTTTTTTGCGTACAAATGTCAATGCCACTAAAGCAATCGCAACAGGGTATAGCGCAAATAGCACTGGTACCGACAAAGAAATAAGCTGAGATAGACCGACGTTTGCGACTGTCGCACAGGCGACACCGATAATGACCACCCAAACTTTATAGGAAACTGGCGTTATCGAACTGAAGTAATCAGAACACGCAGAGATAATACCGATAGCCGTTGTTAAACATGCAAGCAGTACAATGACTGACAACACAACTTGACCATAAGGACCGAACAAAGACTGAACGTACATGCTAAGAATCGCGCCACCGTTGTCGGCACCTGCAGCCACGGCCGCACTGGTTGCACCTAGGTAGAACAGTGATACGTAGACAAATGCTAAACCTACTGCAGCAACACATGCAGCGCTAATCAGGTACTTTGCCGTCGCCTTTTGATCTGCAATACCTTTTTTGCGCAGTGCATCAACGATAAGCCCGCCAAACATCAGTGAGGCAAAAGTATCCATGGTGTTGTAGCCTTCAAGGAAGCCTTTCTGCAATGGATGCGTTAAGTATTCACCTTGCGCGGCAATCATGTTGCCTTGTGGGTCGATAAACACTGCAGCAGCAAGAACAATTAAACCTAAGAAAAGAACTGGAGTCAGTACTTTACCGATCACATCAATCAGTTTTCCCTGAGACCATGCGAAGAACATCGCAATAGCAAAGAACAAGATTGAGAAAATTGTTAGATGCGATTGCGCAGCATCAATGAAAAATGGTTTAACCGCCATTTCGTAAGCAACAAGACCTGTGCGCGGAGCCGCAAATGCAGGACCAATGATGATAAAGATTAGCACCGCTATGATCATCGCTGCACGCTTTGGCAGATCTTTAGTTAGGTGATCCCAAGAACCACCAGCAACTGCAATAGCAACGATAGTAATAAGAGGTAGACCTACCGCAGTTAAAAGGAAACCTGTCATTGCAGGGATTAAATTCTCTCCAGCTAATTGACCTGCTAGAGGTGGGAAAATAATGTTGCCTGCACCCAAAAAGAATGCGAAAAGCATAAAGCCTACCGCAATAATATCTGTTAGTTTTAAAGTCTGATTCACTGTCGACCCTTTAGTTATAATTTAAATAGATGTTGTGTCTGCTGAGTAAGTCGAACTGGCGCTCACTCTATAAAATTAAGGCGCGCATAATGACGAAATCCTCATCAGCTCGCAAGCTTGAGGCTAAAAACACCATAAAAATTTATAATTCAGGCAAAAAGTCAGCATGCATCACTAGCATTTGATAAAATCCCAGTTTAATAAACTAGTAAAATTCTCATACACAAGTGACACAAATAGCACAAAAATCCAAACAATCAATTAACAACAGATCAATTAACTTAAAAACAAACAAAACTCCGATAAACATAAAAAATCATGAATAAGACCAAAGACTTTGACTTCAAACAATTCACTATTTATGGTGGGTATTCAGGTATGCCCGTTAGTACCGACGGAGTCCTTCTTGGTGCTTGGGTAGAGCTTAGTAAGTCAGCGCATTTGCTCGATATCGGAACAGGTACTGGTCTATTAAGTTTGATGTGTGCCCAACGTCATTCTTCACTCATCATCGAAGCGATTGATATTGATGTTCATGCCATCGAAGCCGCTCAAGTTAACTTCTCTCGCTCATCTTGGCAGAAAAGATTAGCGCTGCATCAAGGCGACATACTCCAATATAAATTTACACGGCAGTTTGATCGGATCATTTGCAACCCACCTTACTTTAACAGTGGTGAGCAAGCCCGTAACGCAACACGAGCAACCGCAAGACATACTGGTACCTTAACCCACAAAGCGCTTCTTTTACGTTGTAAGCAACTGCTCACTAACAAGGGAAAGGCAAGCTTTGTGCTACCTAAGCTAGAAGGCGAGCAATTTGTACAACTCGCTAAAACGCAAGACTGGCACGTCAGTCGCTTATGTCAAATCAAAGCAACCGAGCGTAAAGAAGTCTCTAGGCTATTGATCGAATTAACAAAGTTTCCAACCGCTACAGTTAGGGAATCACTGACCATTCACACCGATCAAGGTTATAGTGATACCTTTATTGAATTGACCAAAGACTTTTATCTTAAGATGTAAAAAATAAGGTGTGATCCTTGTCACCGAACACTCTATAATACGTCCCCTTAAATTTATTGTTCACACCAACTGGCTTGTGGAGACATCATAGTGATCAGAAACTTTGCTGAATTAGAGTTAGACCCTAACCTACTCCTCGCAATCGAAGAAATGGGTTACGACCGCCCAACACAAATTCAAGCTGAAGCCATTCCACAAGCTTTGGACGGTCGAGACATCTTAGCCTCAGCTCCCACAGGGACAGGTAAAACAGCCGCATTTGTGTTGCCTGCACTGCAATTCTTGCAAGACTTCCCACGTCGTAAGCCAGGGCCTGCACGTGTGTTGATCTTAACGCCGACGCGTGAGCTGGCGATGCAAGTAGCGGATCAAGCACGTACTCTAGCGAAACATACCAATCTGAATATCTTCACCATTACCGGTGGCGTTCAGTATCAAGAGCACGCAGACATCTTAGCCACTACTCAAGATATCGTTGTAGCCACTCCGGGACGCTTAATGGAATACATCGAAGCGGAACGCTTTGATTGCCGTGCGATCGAATGGCTGATCTTAGACGAAGCCGATCGCATGCTTGATATGGGCTTTGGGCCAACCGTTGACCGCCTTTCTTCCGAGTGTCGCTGGCGTAAACAAACCTTGTTGTTCTCAGCAACGCTTGAAGGTAAAGGGGTGGAAGGCTTTACCGAGGATCTACTCAAAGAACCAGCAGAGATCGATGCAGAACCTTCACGTCGTGAACGCAAGAAGATCGCTCAGTGGTACCACCGAGCAGACGATATGACGCACAAGCTTGAACTACTGAAAAAGATCATTACCGATCAAGCTGAACGCTCTATCGTGTTCTTAAAAACTCGCGAGCGCCTCTCAGAGCTACGTGTTGAGTTAGAAAAAGCGCAAATCCCTTGTGCCTGGATTCAAGGTGAAATGCCTCAGGATCGCCGTAACAACGCGATTGCTCGTTTTCGTGATGGCAGCGTAAATGTACTACTTGCAACCGATGTTGCTGCGCGTGGTATAGATCTACCGGATGTAAGCCACGTGATTAACTACGATATGCCACGCAGTGCCGACGTTTATCTACACCGTATTGGTCGTACTGCTCGCGCGGGTAAAAAAGGTAACGCGATCTCGTTAGTAGAAGCACACGATCAACCAATGCTAGACCGTGTTGCCCGCTATGTAAAAGAAGAGATCAAAGAGCGCTTTATCAAAGAGATGCGCCCTAAACACAAAAAGCCTGTGTTTAAGAAAAAGAACAAGAAGAAAGACGACAAGAAGAAAACTGCCGCTAAAGGTAAGAAGAAAGTCGCTAAGAAGAAAAAGTAACGTCTTGATTCGATAAAACTTCAAAGGGTTGGTGTGAAAGCACCAACCCTTTCTTTTTCCGAACAGAGTACATAAATCATCTAAAACAACGTCATCCTCAAAAGTGAGATACAAACAAGTTGGGGATCTCATCAAGATAGCGACTCGCTTTAAAAGATTCCTTACTCACTCCTCCGTCGTTCTTAGGAATGACGGACTAAAAAAATACCGCCTTAATAAGGCGGTATTTCGGAAACAGTTCTTCAAAGCGTTTGCTGTGAGAGCAAGGCGACAAGTAAACTCAGCCTTGGGAGCGTAGTACGCTACGTGACTAAGGTGAGTTTACGCAGTCAACGCCGCTATCGCAGCAAAGGCGCAGAAGATTAGTGCTCGCGAGTTGCGCGGAACTCCACATCTGGAAAACGCTCTTTCGCCAGATTCAGGTTCACCATAGTTGGCGCGATATAGGTTAGGTTGTCGCCACCATCTAGTGCTAGGTTAGTTTGGTTCTTACGCTGGAACTCATCCAGTTTCTTACCGTCTTCACACTCCACCCAACGTGCGGTTGCTACGTTTACGCTCTCGTAAATCGCTTCTACGTTGTATTCCGCTTTCAGGCGCGCAACAACTACGTCAAACTGAAGCACACCGACGGCACCTACTATTAAGTCATTGTTTTGTAATGGGCGAAATACCTGTACTGCACCTTCTTCAGACAGCTGTACTAGACCTTTTAGTAGCTGTTTCTGCTTCAGCGGATCTCTTAGACGAATACGACGGAATAGCTCTGGCGCAAAGTTAGGAATGCCTGAGAACTTCAACGCTTCGCCTTGAGTAAAGGTGTCACCAATCTGGATTGTACCGTGGTTATGAAGACCAATAATATCGCCTGCGTAAGCATTCTCTGCTCGAGAACGGTCCCCCGCCATAAAGGTTACTGCATCAGAAATATTGATTTGCTTACCAAGACGAACATGGTTCATCTTCATACCTTGCTTGTAGGTACCAGAGACAATACGCATAAAAGCGATGCGGTCACGGTGCTTAGGATCCATGTTTGCTTGGATCTTAAATACGAACCCTGAGAAGTTTTCTTCTGTCGCTTCCACTGAACGCTCGTTAGCTTCGCGCGTTTGAGGTGCTGGAGCCCATTTAGTAAGACCCTCTAACATGTGATCAACACCAAAGTTACCCAGTGCAGTACCAAAATATACTGGCGTTAGTTCGCCTTGCAGGAACAGCTCAAGATCAAATTCAGGACAAGCTCCCATGACTAACTCAAGTTCCTCACGGACACTTTCAGCAAGGTCTGCTCCCACCGCTTCATCTAACTCTGGATTATCAAGCCCTTTGATCGTGCGTACTTCTTGAATCTCATGCCCATGGCCAGATTCATAAAGAATCGTTTCATCACGATGAATGTGATAAACCCCTTTAAATTCTTTACCACAACCGATTGGCCAAGAGATTGGAGCACACATCATACCTAGCTCGCTCTCAACTTCGTCCAGCACTTCCATTGGGTCACGGACATCACGGTCTAACTTGTTCATGAAAGTTACGATTGGTGTATCGCGTAAACGTGTTACTTCCATCAGTTTGCGAGTACGATCCTCGACACCTTTAGCCGCGTCGATTACCATCAAACATGAGTCAACAGCAGTTAGTGTACGATAAGTATCTTCCGAGAAATCTTCGTGTCCTGGGGTATCGAGAAGGTTAACCAAGCAATCATTGAATGGAAATTGCATAACAGAGGTTGTTACCGAGATGCCACGCTCTTTCTCCATCTCCATCCAGTCAGACTTAGCATGTTGAGCTGAGCCGCGACCTTTAACAGTACCTGCCGTTTGGATTGCGCGTCCGAACAGTAGTACTTTTTCTGTAATTGTGGTTTTACCCGCATCAGGGTGCGAGATGATAGCGAATGTTCTACGTTTAGACACTTCGCTTAGAAATGGAGTATTTGACATGAAAGGTTCTTCTTCTGTCTAAGCGCTAGAGCAGGCAAGAAATACCCTAGCGTAAATGGTCGATTCAATTTTGCGCGGTATTTTCGCTTATAATGGACTGTGGGGCAACTTCAACGATGAAAATGGATCAAATTCAACGTCAATTTCCCTGCCTATTAAAATATCAATGATTATGGGCTATAACTAAAGGAGTAGAGGGAACCGATCTGAACTATGCCTAAAAGCAAGAAAATTAACTCATTAGCTTTTCGTCAAGCGAAAACAGTATTCTTAGTCTCTGTGATACTAGGGATCTGCTTTAGCTTCTATCATATTTTGGTGGATCTCCATCAGGAGCAAAAGCGCATAGAAGAACATTACCAGTTCAAGCTGTTACAGAACTATTCCAATGCTAGCCAAGCTGCCTATCACCTCAATCAACTGTTGGCTGAGCAAGTCGCCTCAAGCCTAATGATGGACAACGCGGTGTACAAAGTGCAACTTGTCGATGACTTTGGTGACACGTTGACTGAAAAAGAGCGATCAGTTTCATTGCAAGGTGACTTCATTGAAGCACTTTCCAGTTACCTAACACCCGCTACACCCATTTATACGACAGATTTACACCAACCCAACTCTCATGTTGTAGTGGGAACACTAAGTTTTTCAGTCAACGGCGCCAACATTGCCAAAGACTTTATCGCCAAAACAAGCCGGATCCTGCTGTTTGATCTATTTCGAAATATTCTTCTGACATCAATACTATTGATGTTCTTCTATCAAAAACTGTCGAAACCTCTGATCACTTTGATTGACTGGGTTCGTTCACTGCAAAATGCTAAGACAGATATACCACCTCCAACGCAATATCGAGACGATGAGCTTGGACAATTGGCTAAAACCTTCCATACCCTTTGGGTTGAAAGAGAGTCCGCTACGGCTCAGCTAAATCAGCTTGCCTACTATGATTCTCTTACCGGGCTGGCAAACCGTAGTTTGTTACTGCAAATGCTCAAAGATTCAATTAGCGAGTCAAGCCGAACCAATCAAGCGGGTGCATTATTCTATTTGGATTTGGATAGATTTAAGACCATCAATGACTCCCTTGGTCATACTATTGGTGATAACTTAATTAAAGCAATCTCAAAGCGTATCGAAGCATGGTTGAACGAAGATTTTACTGCTGCCCGAATCGGTGGTGACGAGTTTGCCTTACTGTTACCCAATACAAGTGCTGATAAGGCCCATGAGTTTGCTCAGCAGTTACTCGCCCTTATTTCGAACCCATATTCTATTGATGACCACCAGCTATACTGCACCGTGAGTGTCGGTATTGCGGTATTTCCATCCGTGGGTAGTACCAATATCGATGTGCTACGACAAGCAGACACTGCCCTTTACCGTGCTAAAACGGCTGGCAGAAACAAATACATGTTCTATGAACCAGAAATGCAGGCACAGGTGGAGTCTTTCCTCGAAATCGAAAAAGGTCTTCATGAAGCACTCAACAAAGGTCAACTAGAGCTTTATTATCAGCCTCAGGTTGATGACAACCATTATATCATTGGCGTCGAAGCCCTGATCCGTTGGAACCACCCACAAAAAGGGCTACTTCCTCCTGGTGTATTTATGCCTATTGCAGAGGAAACTGGACAAATTCTCCAGATTGGTAATTGGATCATTGAACAAGCTTGTTACCAATTCTCTAACTGGAAAAAGCAAGGAATACTCCCTGAGACCTTCCGTCGACTGGCGATAAATATCAGCCCGCTTCAATTCTCTCAGCCCTCATTTGTTGAACACATCGTTGACTCATTAGCACAAGCAGGAATTGACGGCGAACATATAGAGCTAGAGATTACCGAGAATTTACTACTTGAAAACGTTGAAGCTGCGATTCAAAAAATGGCAGAGCTAAAAGCGCACAACCTAAAAACATCGATTGATGACTTTGGTACAGGTTACTCATCTTTACGTTACTTGAAACACTTATCGGTTGATGTTTTGAAAATTGATCGCTCTTTCGTCACTCAATTGCATCTGGATGAAAGCGATCAAGCTATCGTCGATACGATTATTATGACAGCGCAAAGACTAAATTTAGAAGTGATTGCGGAAGGGGTAGAAGATGTCAATGAGCTTAATGCCCTCAAACAGCTTGGCTGTGTACAATTCCAAGGCTACTTGTTTGATAAACCGCTACCTGCATCAGAGCTTAATGAACGATTTGAAAAGAACTTCTACCCAGTAGATAGTCCATCTGTGGTAAAAGCGGTGCAGAAGTAACTATCTAGAAAAAGATATAACTCATGATAATCGCATCTTCTTTACCTGACGTAGTCGGGTAGTAGTTGATGCGACGGTCAACCTCATTAAACCCCATAGATTCATACAGACCAAAGGCGCCAATATTGCTTTCTCGCACCTCTAACCAAGCACTTTCCGCTTGGTTTTGCTGACAAATATCCAAGAACGCATCCATAAGCTGTTTACCGTAACCTTTACCCTGCTCGCTGGGATTGACTGCAATATTCAGTAAAGTGACTTCACCAACGATATTCTGGGCGTAGAAGTAGCCAACAACAACGTCGTCCACGACTAAAACATGGTGGCATGCACCTCGGCTATTGATATCTCGAATCATGGTTTCAGACCAAGGGTGAGAATGAGCAATGCGCTCAATCATCCATGCTTGGTCAAGATGCTCAGATGATAGCGGTAAAATCGTGGTTTGGGTCATGAATTATCGCTCATTTTTGGTAGGAACAAATCTGTTGCCACAGCGCTCGACGTTGCTCATTATTACCATCAACTTGGGTCAATAATGGGCTAACTAAGGTTTTAGCTTCAATCTCAGAATCTTGCTGGCATCCTGCAAACCAAACCCACTCAATATGATGACTATCTAGTTGGCTCAATTGTTCAGGGTAGATATGCAAAGCGTGTTCGAGAGGCAACTTGATGCTATTTAGCACACGCTCAAACATCTCAGCCGTTTTATCTTGGGGAAGCTGAGGTGAAACAAGCAACAATTTACAGTTTTCAGGTAATACGAGTAGAGGTGATTGGTAACCCAATAACCTTTCAGGGTGTGCCAGTTTATAGCACTGGATTTCCATTTCATGTAGATATTGTTGCTCTAGTTGCGCCATGTCTTATCACTACTCGTTTAACCGCGCTAATCGTATCACAAAATCGCTAAATGGAATTAGGCTTTGTTCAGCACTAAAAAAGCGCTACTCAAAGGTAGCGCTTATGAGTCTTATTTAAGGTAACGGTTTAAAAGCTCGACTTCACCGCTTCGGCAATCTTAAGTGCAGAAGACTGAACAAGCTCAGCATCTTCACCTTCAACCATCACGCGAATCAGTGGCTCGGTCCCCGATTTGCGCAGCAATACGCGGCCTTTGTCACCTAACTCAGCTTCCACTTCAACTACCGACGCTTTTACGGCATCAGCTTCTAGTGGATTAGAGTCGCCAGAAAAACGTACATTCTCCAGAACTTGTGGGTACAGCGTCATTCCTTGCGAAAGTTCATGTAGCGACATTTCGCTACCCACCACTGAAGCAAGCACCTGAAGAGCAGCAACGATAGCATCACCTGTAGTCACTTTATCAAGTAAGATAACGTGACCTGAGTTTTCTGCACCGATTTTCCAACCTTTCTCAAGTAATTGCTCCATTACGTAGCGATCACCTACCGCGGCACGGACAAATGGAATACCTAGCTGTTTCAATCCATTTTCCATACCTAGGTTAGTCATCAACGTACCAACCACACCACCTCTTAGCTCACCGCGACGCAGCGCATCACGAGCGATGATATAAGCGATTTGGTCACCATCAACTTTGTTGCCTAAGTGGTCAACCATGATGATGCGGTCACCGTCACCATCAAAGGCTAAACCTAGCTCAGCCCCTTCTTCAACCACGCGCTTTTGTAGTGCACGCACATCTGTCGCACCGACTTCAGCATTAATGTTGGTGCCATTTGGCTCTATCCCCATCGCAATCACTTTAGCGCCAAGTTCACTAAATACCGCTGGAGCGATATGGTAGGTGGCACCATGAGCACAATCGACAACGATTTTCTTGCCCGCTAAGCTTAACTCTGAAGGGAAGGTACTTTTACAAAACTCAATATAACGACCTGCGGCATCGTCAAGACGGCTTGCTTTACCCAGCAATGAAGACTCGACACACTCGATATCTTTATCTAGCTCAGCTTCTATTGCTAACTCAATATCGTCAGGTAGTTTGGTTCCTTCTGAAGAAAAGAATTTAATACCGTTGTCATAGTATGGGTTGTGTGATGCTGAAATCACTATCCCCGCCTCAGCACGGAAAGTTTGCGTTAAGTACGCAACCGCTGGTGTTGGCATTGGCCCCGTAAAAGTGGCTTTAAGGCCAGCAGCGGCTAAGCCTGCTTCAAGCGCCGACTCCAGCATATAACCTGAAATGCGTGTGTCCTTACCGATGATCACCTTCTTTGTGCCTTGCTTCGCCAATACGCGACCTGCAGCCCAGCCTAGCTTAAGCACAAAATCTGGAGTAATTGGGTATTGGCCCACTTTGCCACGTACACCATCCGTACCAAAATAACGTCTCTTATCAGACATGGTTGTTCCTTTTTATCTTTCTATTTTGCTCAATGATTCGCTTTGGTCATTGAGACAATTTTCATAGCATCAAGCGTTTGTTCAAAATCGTGCACGCGAATAATTTGCGCACCTTTCATAGCGGCGATTGTAGCGCAACTTACGCTCGCTGCCACGCACTGCGCCGGCGCTTTATCGAGTAATTTGAAGATCATAGATTTTCTCGACATCCCAGCAAGGATTGGCAAGCCAAATTGATGAAATTCTTCAAGGTGAGACAACATCTGATAGTTGTGCTCGAGCGTTTTACCAAAACCAAACCCAGGATCAAGTATCAGCTTTTCACGCTCGATACCAACTTCTGAACACGCCTTAATGCGCTGCTGTAAAAACTCACCGACTTCCTTTAACAGATCATCGTAATGCGGATTCGATTGCATAGTACGAGGCTGCCCTTGCATATGCATTAAACAGATAGGCAAGCCGGTTTTCGCTGCGACTTCGAGTGCTCCAGGTTCTTGCAAAGCCCTCACGTCATTGATGATATCAGCTCCCGCCTCGGCAGCTTGGCGCATCACCTCTGCTTTGCTGGTATCTACTGATATCCACACATCAGACTGCGCGCGAATCGCCTTAATCACAGGAATAACTCGTTGTAGTTCTTCCTCTAACTCCACATCTGGCGCTCCAGGACGAGTAGACTCACCACCGATGTCAATAATCGTCACACCTACGTCTATCATTCGCTGCGCTTGAGCAAGAGCATCAGCCAGTGTGCGAAACTTTCCACCATCAGAAAAAGAGTCAGGGGTGACATTAAGAATTCCCATCACTTGAGGGTGCGATAAGTCGAGCGTTTTATTGTTTGCTTTTAGAATCATAAATACAAAAACCCCGAGTTTCCTCGGGGTTTCTCTTAATTAAATCAACTATTCTGAGTCTTTCTTCTCAGTCACTTCTTCTGAAGTGTTTTCTTGCGAAGCAGCAGCGTCATCAGCCTTTGCTTCGTTAGCAGGTGCTTCCACTTTGCCTTCTGACTTATCCTCTGGCTTAGCTTCCGGTTTATTACTTGGGCTATCACCCCACCCCGCTGGCTCACGAATATCTGCTTTGCGCTCCATCAGGTCATCAATCTGACCAGCATCGATAGTCTCGTACTTCATCAAAGCATCTTTCATCGCGTGCATAATATCCATGTTGTTTTCAAGGATCTGTTTAGCACGCTCATAGTTGGTGTCGATAAGGTGGCGAACTTCATTGTCGATAAGCTTCGCCGTATCATCAGACATATGCTTGGTCTGTGTAACGCTTCGACCAAGGAATACTTCACCTTCGTCTTCTGCGTAAAGAAGAGGACCAAGCTTTTCCGAGAAACCCCATTGAGTCACCATCTTACGCGCAATATCTGTTGCTCGTTCGATATCGTTTGAAGCACCTGTCGATACTTTGTCAGCACCGTAAATTAGCTCTTCAGCCAAACGACCACCGTACAAACTTGAGATCATTGACTCAAGATGCTGGCGAGACATGCTTACACGATCTTGCTCTGGGAGGTACATAGTCACACCTAACGCACGACCACGTGGAATAATCGATACTTTATACACAGGATCATGTTCAGGGACCAAACGACCAACAATAGCGTGGCCCGCTTCGTGGTATGCGGTAGACTCTTTAGTCTCTTCCGACATCACCATAGAACGGCGCTCAGCACCCATCATGATCTTGTCTTTCGCCAGTTCAAATTCAACCATTGAAACGTTACGCTTGTTACCACGAGCCGCAAATAGTGCTGCTTCGTTAACAAGGTTAGCAAGATCTGCACCCGAGAAACCCGGAGTACCACGTGCAATAAGCGATGGCTCAACATCCCCTGCTAGTGGCACTTTACGCATGTGCACCTTAAGTATTTGCTCTCGACCACGAACGTCCGGTAGACCAACCACGACCTGACGGTCAAAACGACCAGGACGAAGTAGCGCTGGATCGAGTACATCTGGTCGGTTAGTCGCTGCGATAACGATAATGCCTTCGTTACCTTCGAAACCATCCATTTCAACCAGCATTTGGTTAAGGGTTTGCTCACGCTCATCGTGACCACCACCTACACCTGCGCCACGTTGACGACCTACTGCATCGATCTCATCAATAAAGATGATACATGGTGCGGCTTTCTTCGCTTGCTCGAACATGTCACGTACACGAGATGCACCAACACCAACGAACATTTCAACAAAGTCAGAACCAGAGATAGTAAAGAAAGGTACTTTCGCTTCACCGGCAATTGCTTTAGCCAGTAGCGTTTTACCCGTACCAGGAGGACCAACCATCAGAACACCTGTTGGGATCTTACCACCTAGCTTTTGGAAACGGCTTGGATCGCGCAGGTAGTCTACTAGCTCTTTTACGTCTTCTTTTGCTTCGTCACAACCTGCAACATCACCAAAAGTGGTCTTAATTTGCTCTTCGCTCATCATACGAGCTTTACTCTTACCGAAAGACATAGCGCCTTTACCACCGCCGCCTTGCATCTGACGCATGAAGAAAATCCATACACCAATCAGTAAGATCATAGGGAACCAAGAAATAAAGATAGTACCTAGCAGACTTTGCTCCTCTGGAGGAGTGCCCTGTACTTTCACATTTTGGTTAATTAAGTCATCAAGTAGCTTCTGGTCATAGACTGGCATGTAAGTCACATAACGCGAGCCGCCGCCACGACGTGTGAAAGTGATTTCACCGTCTTTAAAAGTTGCTTCCTGAATCTGGCCTTGGCCAACTTCCTGTACAAACGTGGTGTAATCCACTGCTCTGCCATTGTTCTCTCCAGGGCCAAAGCTCTGGAAAACCGACATCAATACGACAGCGATAACAAGCCACAGAATTAAATTTTTTGCCATGTCACTCAAGGTGTCAGCCTCTCGATAACTAATTGTAATTAAAGGTAGGGTACTACAGTTTATAACCTGTAGCTATAGTGTTAACTCGCCCATCAAAGGGCAAATAGTTAACCTTTGTAACCAGTGGCTACAACAAAGACTTCTCTTGAGCGAGCTCGCGATGAGTCTGGTTTTCTAATTTTTACGACTTTAAATGTATCTCGGACTTCTTTGACAAACTGATCAAAACCTTCGCCCTGAAACACCTTTACGACAAAGCTACCATTAGGGGCTAGAACTTGTCGACACATATCTAAAGCCAATTCAACTAAATACATTGCGCGAGGTTGATCGACAGAATTGTTACCTGCAATATTTGGCGCCATGTCCGACATCACCACATCGACCATAGAAGGTTGAATACGGTCAAGCAGTGCTTCTAAAACAGTATCTTCACGGAAGTCGCCCTGTAAGAAGCTCACACCTGCAATCGGGTCCATTGGCAGCAAATCACATGCAATGATTTGCCCATCCTCACCTACTATCTTAGCAGCATATTGAGACCAACCGCCTGGAGCTGCACCTAAATCCACCACAGTCATACCAGGTTTTAGCAATTTATCCTTAGTTTGGATCTCTTCCATCTTGAAATAAGCACGAGAACGGTAGCCTTTTTTACGGGCTTCATTAGCGTATTTATCATCAAAATGCTCTTTCAACCAGCGACCTGAGCTAGCGGAATGTTTCTGTTTACTCATTTGTTACCTAATAGTAGAGGGAACAACTAACCCAATAAATTATAGTCTTCATGGTTAGATGGCGTTAAAATGGTATTTTTCAACCCTTATATTAAAGAAAATTGGCCGTGTAATGAACCTAAGCACCAAACAAAAGCAGCATCTAAAAGGCCTAGCGCACAGTCTAAAACCTGTTGTGCTTATGGGCGCAAACGGACTAACTGAAGCTGTTCTAGCGGAAATTGAAATTGCTCTTGACCACCATGAGCTAATCAAAATCAAAGTCGCGTCGGAAGATCGCGATACTAAGAACCTGATTATTGAAGCTATTGTACGTGAAACTCGTGCAGAGAAAGTACAAGTAATCGGTAAAACCTTAGTTCTTTTCCGCCAATCACAAGAGCGTAAAATCGAGTTGCCACGCAAGTAATTTAACTTTCAGTGAGCAAGAAAAAAGGTCGCCTGCGCGACCTTTTTTGATATTCAGTGTAATAAATTCACTTAGATATATTCGACACTATCGATTTCAAAGTCGCGGTCGCCACCAGGTGTAGAGATAACCACTTCGTCACCTTCCATCTTACCGATAAGGCCACGAGCAATTGGCGAGCTTACTGAAATACGACCCGCTTTAATATCTGCTTCGTCATCACCAACAATTTGGTATGTTTTCTCTTCTTCTGTATCGCAGTCGATCAAGGCGACTGTTGAACCAAAGATAACTTTACCTGTGTTATCCATTTTCGTTACGTCGATAACCTGAGCGACAGACAACTTATATTCAATATCACGGATCTGTGCTTCACAGATACCTTGCTCTTCACGCGCGGCATGGTATTCCGCGTTCTCTTTTAAGTCACCTAGCTCACGCGCTTCTGCAATGGCTTCAGAAATCTGTGGGCGAAGCTTTAATAGTCGTTCTAGTTCTTCACGTAGCTTTTGTTCGCCACGCAGTGTCATTGGCACTTTTTCCATTATATACCTCATTCCAAAGCAATCTTTGGACAAAACAAAACTACCTAATCCAGTGGACTAGGTAGATGCATTAGCTAATCAATTGCCTCTAGTGTAAACAAACTTGGCGTCTAAATCACTCAAATTAATTGAATGTGATCTTAATCCCAAACTAACTTAGATAAGCCGTTGAAAAAGTGACGCTATTTTTGAATTTGATCGCGCCTTCAAACATTTTTCACCTAAAAAAAAATAAATGATCGGATAAAAAGCAACCTATCAACAAGGAGAATAAAACGTATATAATCAAATACTTGATATTATTTTATATTAAATAAAACACTGTTCATATATTCAATTTATATCATTTTACTAACTCATAATGGAACTTTGCGTTAAAACCTTAGCTGACCCAATCAGCGGGATTAGTCCTTATTGCTCAACAACTTGCTATAACGCATGGCTATGAGACTGGATTACTAGCGCTGATAAACAGAGGACTCACCCAATAGTGGCGATACTCCTCGCTATATAACTATTTATGGACAGTAAATTAGGACTAATAAGATGAACAAGACTCTGATCGCTTTAGCAGTTTCAGCTGCAGCAGTAGCTACAGGCGCACACGCATCAGCTGATGGTATTCAAGCTGGCGGTATCGAAGGTACTTCAGTATACAGCTCAAACGGTAACTCTCTAGAGATCGGCGGTCGTGCTGAAGCTCGTATGTCTCTAAAAGATGGTAAAGCTGAAGACAAAACTCGCGTGCGTCTAAACTTCCTTGGTAAAACTCAGATCAATGATAACCTATACGGCCTAGGTTTCTACGAAGCAGAGTACAACGCAAATGACAACGCTACAGATGGCGATAAGAACGATATCGATCATCGTTACACTTACGCTGGTATTGGCGGTAACTTCGGTGAAGTAACTTACGGTAAAAACGACGGTGCACTAGGCGTTATCACTGACTTTACTGATATCATGTCTTACCACGGTAACACTGCTGCTTACAAACTAGTTGTAGCTGACCGTACAGACAACATGCTGTCATACAAAGGCCAATTTGAAGATCTAGGTCTTAAAGCGAGCTACCGCTTTGCTGACCGTGTAGAAGACACTGTTAACGGTGGTTACACTGACAACGAAACAGATGGTTACTCTCTATCTGCAATCTACGCAATCGGCGACACTGGTGTTAAGCTAGGTGGTGGTTATGCAGATCAAGATACTGGCGCTAGCAAGTCTTCTGATCAGTACATGCTTGCTGCATCTTACCGCATCAGCGATTTCTACTTCGCTGGTACGTTTACTGATGGTCAAGACAAAGATGGTTCAAGCAAAACAGATAAAACTGGTTACGAATTCGCAGCAGCTTACACTCTAGAAAAAGTAGCATTCACTACAACATACAATAAGCTAGAAGAGAAAACTTCAGGCACTACGTATGATGCAGCTGACAATGTAGCGATCGATGCAACATACTACTTCAAGCCAAACTTCCGTACTTACATCTCTTACAACTTCAACCTACTTGGTAAAGATGATAAGACAGCAACTGGTACTGTAGGTAAAGCTGGTGCAGAAGACGAGCTAGCTCTAGGTCTACGTTACGACTTCTAATTTCCTGACATTAAGTCATGAACCTAAGACGCCTGCTCTCTAGCAGGCGTTTTTTTTACCCGCTATACTGACCTTCTTTGCCTCTAATCGTGAATCTCTTATGCTGTGCTGTGTTGATCGTGTTACTTCCGCTTGCTTACTCTTTCTAATCAGCATGACTGCATGGGCATATTCCCCTCTTGATGAACTGCCCCTAGGTAGTCGTGCGGCAATTACGGTTGAGGCGCTGAAAAACCAAACTCAATTTCAACAAACTGACAATCAGAGCCAGCTTTTTCCTCCTGCCAGTACTTTAAAAATCGTCACTGCACTTGCCGCTAAACTAGAACTCGGTGACAACTTCATGTTTGAAACTAATATTGAGCAAGCAGGTAAAGATGTCGTCGTACGTTTTAGTGGCGATCCGACTTTAACGACACCAGATTTAAAACAATTACTGAGTAAGCTTAGTAATCAAGGCATCACGAGGATAAGCGGAGATCTTTGGCTCGATAATAGCGCATTTACTGGCTACGACCGGGCGGTCGGCTGGCCGTGGGATATTCTTGGTGTCTGTTACAGCGCTCCGGCGAGTGCAATTTCACTGGATGAAAACTGTGTTCAAGCCTCTATTTATACTCAACAAGATGGCAAAACTCGAGTCTATGTGCCCGAGCATCAACCAATTTATGTCACCACAGTGGCAAGTTCGGTTTCTAAAATTGAACAAGAGAGCACTCAATGCGATTTAGAGTTACTTTCTTCACCTGACAACCACTATCAGCTTCAAGGATGCTTGCAAAACCGTAGCAAGCCGCTCCCGCTTAAATTTGCAGTTCAAGATCCTGCTCTGTATACGCAGAGAATTGTTAATACACTTCTTACTCAACTTAATATCGAGTTAAGCGGTAGTATTCGGCTTGGTGCTCCCGAACAACCAGGTAAAGTGATTGCAACCCATCGCTCAAAGGCACTACCTAAGCTACTTGAAACCATGCTAAAGAAATCAGATAACCTTATCGCCGACAACCTAACTAAAACCTTAGGTGCCAAGTTCTTTATACAACCCGGCAGTTTTGCTAACGGTACCAAGGCTATCAAGCAGATTTTGTTTGCTCAAACAGGTATTGATATTGAACATACCCCGTTGGCAGATGGTTCAGGTTTATCACGTAATAACCGCTTTACCAGTCAAAATATGGCGGCGGTGCTGCGCTATATTTGGCAACATGACAGTGAACTTGACTTGATCTCCTTAATGCCAACATCGGGCACCAATGGAACACTTAAATATCGTCGCAGTATGCGTAAAGCACCAATTAAAGGTGAGCTGATTGCCAAAAGTGGTTCAGTGTATGGCAGCTATAATATGGCGGGCTATGGGTTAGATAACTCAGGTAAGCCGAGTACGCTGTTTGTTCAGTTTGTAACTGACTACCACCCACCAAAAACAAAGGGCGATGATAAACCTACCATCGCCCCGATCACCAAGTTTGAAACCTTGTTCTACAAAGATATTGTTAACTTCAGTCAGGCGATACCTAAAAAGTAGTTCACCACAGTGAAGTAAATCCACATTCCCGAGATATCAACGATAGACGCTAAAACCGGGCTTACCAGCACGGCAGGATCAAGCTTAAATGCACGCGCTAGGATAGGCAGTAATCCACCTAGTGTGGTCGACATCGTCACCTGAATAAACAGTGCAACCGCGATAGCAAGTGCGATGGTATTGAGCTCAAAACCCCCGGTACTACTGCTATCACTAAAGAGTAAGATGCGCCCAATAATCACCAAAGCAATGGCAAAAGCCAAACAAATAGCGACTCGACTCTCTTTCCAAAACACCTCTAGCCACTGCCGTTTACGTAACTCACCAGTCGCCAAGGCTCGTATAACTAAGGTTGCCGCTTGAGTACCTGTATTACCACCAGCCGCTGCTATTACCGGCATATAGATAGCCAATAGCACCAACTGGCTTAATGTATCTTCATACTGGGCAATAATTAAACCTGAGACTATCCCCAGTAAAGCAAGAGCAATGATCCAGCCTATGCGCTGCTTAACATGCTCAATGACCGAGGTATCTAGATAACTGCTGGATGTTTCCACTTCTGAGTGAATAAAGCCCAGTTGATGCGCATAGTGTCGGGCTAACTTGTCGTGCCCACCAAGTTCAAGCGCAGATATCAACTGCTGGACATAGCCCACTGAGCAGTGATGTAAAATCCCAACAGCTTCTTCTACTGGCATCACTGTGAGTAAATGAACCTGCTGGGTTTGCTCGTACTGCAAAAATGCATTGCGAGCAGCACCTATTTCTTCTTGAGAAAAGTGCGGGGTATTTTCAATGTAAGTATTGCTCATTACCGTCATGGCGAATCTCCCGATTGGCAATTGGTAACGACCATCAAATACAGTCACACGTCAATTTCGAATAAACAAACGCACTGCCTGCACAATGAATGTACAGAGAACTGTATAGGATTCTAGAATTTAGAGGAGAAAAACGTGAGGATTCACAAACAGATAAGAAGCACTCTACCGCAAAGGTAGAGACATGAGACGACAATACCGAAGCGGACTATTTTTCCCCTTTAATACTAGGAGGATGGTCGATATTGTTCATAAAAGTCTCCGAAAAAACTGCCGATTTGGCAGCG
Source organism: Vibrio sp. VPAP30 (assembly GCF_001188205.1). Lineage (NCBI taxonomy): Bacteria > Pseudomonadati > Pseudomonadota > Gammaproteobacteria > Vibrionales > Vibrionaceae > Vibrio > Vibrio sp. VPAP30. The sequence continues at coordinate 214,970 of NZ_LBLS01000036.1, read as the reverse complement.
CGAGGATGATAACAAAAGTTATGTTGTAAATCAGCCTAATTGGGCAAAAAAGTTAGATATTCAATCTATCTCTTTGAAAACAAAAAAGCGCCTAATTAAGGCGCTTCTATCAAACATAGTACTGCTGAATGCTATCGCCTAATTGATTGTTAGGCGAGCGAATTTACGTTTACCTACTTGGAATACGTAAGTTCCTGCTTCAGGGGCAAACTTAGAGTCTGCGACCTTTTCACCATCAATCTTAGCCGCACCTTGCTTAACCATACGCATCGCTTCAGATGTCGAGGCACATAACCCAGCCTCTTTAAGCAGGTTACTTACAGGTAAACCTGCATCAAATGCAAACTCTGGCATTTCATCAGGGATTTGGTTCTTAGCAAAACGGTTGACGAACTCTTGTTCTGCCATGTCAGCTTCTGCTTGAGAGTGGAAGCGCGCAATGATCTCTTTGGCCAGAGCTACTTTCACATCACGTGGATTTTGACCTGCTTCAACACCCGCTTTCAATTGAGCCACTTCTTCAAGTGGACGGAATGAAAGCAAGTCGTAGTAGTTCCACATTAGGTCATCAGAGATCGACATGATCTTACCAAACATTTCGCTCGGCGCTTCACTGATACCAATGTAGTTGTTTGCTGACTTAGACATCTTCTTCTCGCCATCTAGACCAACAAGAAGTGGCATCATGAGCACAACTTGAGGCTTCTGAGCGTTAGATTTCTGCAGCTCGCGTCCCATTAGCAGGTTAAACTTCTGGTCAGTACCGCCAAGCTCAACGTCCGTCTCCATTGCAACTGAATCGTAGCCTTGTAGCAGTGGGTACATAAATTCATGAATCGCGATAGGCTGACCACCAGCATAGCGCTTCTTAAAGTCATCGCGCTCTAGCATACGTGCCACAGTTTGGTTAGCAGCAAGGCGAATCATACCTTCAGCTCCTAGTTCAGACAGCCACTCAGAATTAAACTGAATCTTAGTCTTAGCCGGATCTAGGATTTTAAACACCTGCTCTTTGTAGGTTTCAGCGTTACGCAGTACGTCTTCACGGCTTAGTGGTGGACGGGTATTGTTTTTGCCCGTTGGATCACCGACCATCGCAGTAAAGTCACCGATTAGGAAAGTAACGTCGTGGCCTAGCTCCTGAAATGCACGAAGCTTATTGAAAATCACTGTATGACCAAGGTGAATATCTGGTGCGGTAGGATCGGCACCTAATTTAATGCGAAGAGGACGCCCCTCTTTCAACTTAGCAATCAGTTCTTCTTCTGGAATCAGTTCTTCAACACCGCGCTTAATCTCGGCTAGTGCAGCTTCAATGCTCGCCATTCTTGTTCACTCCCACAGATTTGGCAAAAATTTGTTAGTTGGTCATCTTACTTGAATAGCGATGCTTTTTGAAACCAGTTAGACTAAACAGCTAAGCTTTTTTACTGAATTTTTTAGAACGGACATAAGATGTTGTCTCTTTTCGCTCGATTACCATGGATTCATCGAGCCCTTATCGCCATATTTAGCGCATTTATCGTTATCGCACTGTTACTGCCTGCGCCCAAAGATCTCCGCCAAGAGGAGAGTAACTATCAAGTAGGCCAAGCCTACCCATTAGCTATTGATCTTGAACAGCTCGCATTACAAGAATCTGCCCACAAGCTCACTGTACTGCGTTGGGAAAAACATACGATTGGTTCTGGGGATAGTATGGCGCTACTATTCCAGCGTGCAGGGCTTTCTTCTCGCCTGCTATACCAACTAACCTCAACCAATAAAGACATTCAACGCCAATTAACTCGGGTTAGACCTGGTGATTCCTTTCAACTTGGGTTTGATGAAAACAACCAATTAATTCAACTCAAACGCGTGATTAGCCCATACGAGACATTTCTTGTCACTAAATCCGATAGCGGTTACTCCTCAACGATCGATAAAAAAGAAGTTCACTATCAATACAACTACGCTGAGGCCGACATCACCTCAAATTTCTGGAATGCCGGTGTTAACGCAGGTTTAACACCCAATCAGATTATGGAACTTGCCGGGATCTTTGGTTGGGATATTGACTTCGCTCTAGATATTCGAGGCGGAGACCACTTTAAGATCCTTTATCAGGAAAAAGTGGTTGAAGGAGAAGTGGTTGGCCGAGGCAAGATCATCGCTGCTATCTTCAAAAACCAAGGCGATACCTTTAAAGCGATTCTCGATGATAAAACTGGCAACTACTATGATGAAAATGGTCGCGCGATGAAAAAAGCCTTCTTACGCTCACCGCTTGATTTCCGTCGTGTCACTTCGAACTTTAACCCGACCCGTCGCCACCCAGTGACCGGAAAAGTTCGCGCTCACCGAGGCACTGATTACGCGGCACCTGTCGGTACACCGATTTGGGCAGCAGGTGACGGAACAGTGCTTAAATCGAGTTACAACCAGTTCAACGGCAACTATGTATTCATCAAACACAGCAATACTTACATCACCAAATACCTGCACCTACAACGGCGTAAGGTCAAAACAGGGCAACGTGTTAAGCAAGGACAAACAATAGGTACGTTAGGAGGCACAGGTCGCGTCACTGGCCCACACCTCCATTACGAATTCTTAGTTAACGGTGTCCACAAAAACGCAAGAACGGTGAAACTACCCCAATCCAAGTCACTGACGGGTAAATCAAAGACCACCTATATTGCCAACGCTAAGTTGAGGCTTGAAAAACTTGAACGTTATGGCGAGTTACTTGCTACCCCATAAACATGCAGACCCGCAGTTTACATGCGGGTCTTTTTTATGATTGGGCTATTGAGGACTAATCAGCTTCAATGACTTGGTTCGCCTGCTCTTCCACTTTATGCACTCGCCCCAACATAAGCAGACACGGAGTCAGCACTAGGGTCAACAACGTAGCGAATGCCAACCCTCCTGCAACTGCGGTTGCTAGCTGCGACCACCATTGGGTACTTGGTGCACCAAACTCGATCTTTTGATTAATTAAATCAATGTTCATCTCTAGTACCATAGGTAGCAATCCGAGAATTGTCGTTACTGTAGTCAACAATACCGGCCTTAAACGCTGCACACCGGTACGCAGAATCGCTTCTCGCTTATCGAGCCCCCGCTTTAGTAGTTGGTTGTAAGTATCAATCAATACAATGTTGTTATTGACCACTATGCCCGCCAACGCGATAACACCGATGCCTGACATAATAATGCCAAACGGCTTTTGAAAGACCAATAAGCCAACAAACACCCCAACAGTAGAAAACAGCACAGCGCTTAAGATTAAGAATGCTTGATAAAAACTGTTGAATTGGGTGATCAGGATCAGTGCCATCACCACCAAGGCAACCAAGAAAGCGTTTTGCAGGAAGGCAGAAGAGTTTTCTTGCTCTTCATTCTGACCACGTATTCTAAATTCAACACTGGCAGGGAGTTCAAGACCAGACACCGCCTCATTAATCTTCGGCAACTCTAATGCGAGGTTATAACCCTCTTTTATATCAGCCATAATGTTAATCACTCGATGGCCATCAATACGACGAATCGTATCTTGCTTATGCTCAGGAATAATATTGGCAAAGTTGGTAATGGGAACAAGGCCAGCCGGTGTTTTGACTCGCAATTGATCAAAACGACCAATATCGCGTTTTTCTTCTGGGTAACGAACCAATATATCCACTTCTTCGGTCGCATCATCAGGGAGATAGTCACCAATCTTCAGACCATTGGTCACAAACTGAACCGTATTGCCCACTAGGGTAGCATCGGCAGCAAACCGCGAGGCATCATCACGACGAATATCAATCTGCCAGTCAATGCCCTCTTTACTCGATGTATCACTAAGGTTAGTAAACGCTGGGTAGTTGTCCGCCCACAGTCTAACCAACTTGGCGGCTCCATCTAGCTCATCTGGGATTCGCGCCGACATTTCGATCACCAGATCGTGCTCTACTGGTGGGCCTGCATCGGGGAATTTATACTCTATTTCTACCCCCGCATATTGATCCGTTTGCTGTTTAAGCTCTTCGATAATGTCTTTCACTTTACGGCGATATTGCCAATCGACTGGCGTGATCTGAATCTGACCTATCTCGTCATCCCCTCCCGTTTTGGTATAGACGCTTTCAAACTCATCTTGTCCAAGCATCACCGCCTCAATGTCGCGCATAATGACATCTTTCTCGTCCAAAGAAAGATCGCCATAAGAACGCACTTTAGCGGTAAAAAAAGGTGGATCAACAGCAGGGAAAAACTCGGCGCCCAATCCTGCTTTGGCATAAGTAAAGCCAACGCCTATTGCAAGGAGTATCGCACTAAACAGAATTTTTAAAGGATGACGTATGGCAATATCTAAAGTATGGAAGTAAAGCTTAGTAATACCCGTCGCCTTAGAGAAGTCACCTTCATGCAACGCGACCATTTCCTGCCTTTGCGCTTTAGTCACGTGCTGAGGTCGACCAATCAAGCTACCCAACACAGGGACAAACAATAACGCCATCACCAACGAAGCCGTCAATGTTGCGATTAAAGTAAGCGGCAAGTACTTCATAAACTCACCCGTAACATCAGGCCAGAAAAGCAGTGGGGCAAATGCTGCTAGGGTGGTTGCAGTTGAAGCAGTAATCGGCCACGCCATGCGTTTTGCCGCATCTCGATAGGCATCTCGCCTTGGTGTCCCCTCTTGCATTCTTCGATCTGCAAATTCGGTGACCACAATCGCACCATCAACCAACATACCCACGGCCATGATCAACGAAAATAGCACAACAATATTGACCGTTAAGCCAAATACCGACAGCACTAACAAACCCGTCAGGAACGAACCAGGAATTGACACACCAACTAAAAACGCAGTGCGTACACCTAAGATAGCGATAATGACGATGACAACTAAAATGATTGCAGACAAAATATTGTTTTGCAGATCATTAAGCATCATTTTAACGTCTTTGGATTGATCCCAAGTGTATTTAACCAATAAGTTATTTGGCCAATCTGGGCGTTTTTGCGCTTCTTCCAGTACCGCTTTTATCAAGCTCACTGTTTCGATACTATTTTCACCAGCGCGTTTTTTCACATCGAGTACTAATGCCGACTTACCATCAAGTCTGGCGTAACTCTCAGGATCACGGAATGCACGTCTGACTGTCGCCACATCACCAAACGTAATCACTTGCTTGCCATCGACCTTTACGGGAAGTTCAAGCACATCTTTTAAAGAGTCAAACACTGACGGTACTTTGACCGAAAAGCGTCCGTAGCCTGTATCAACAAAACCTGCCGCGACCACTTTGTTGTTAAGCGCGATTAAGTTGTAGATATCACCCTGATCAAGACCATAGCTTTCCATTAATAAAGGATCGACAATAATCTCGACGATATCCTCACGATCACCTGCAATATCGACTTCAAGGATCTGACGGTAACTCTCTAGCTTGTCTCTTAATTGCCGTGCAATTTGAACTATGGTGCGCTCGGGAACCGTACCATAAAGTACAATTGAAAGAGCCGGCTCCTCCGACGCAAGCGTGACTTCATTAACCGTTGGTTCATCACTATCGCTTGGTAATTTGGGTTTAGCCAGATCGACCGCCTCACGCACATCGGCCATCGCCTTACTAAGATCCACTCCAACGCTGAACTCGAGCATCACTGAAGCGTGGCCTTCTGAAGCCGTCGAGGTCATTTCCTTTACACCCTCAATCGATCTCAACTCTTGTTCGATCGGGCGGACAAGTAGCCTTTCAGCATCAGATGGAGAAATACCTTGGTGCCCTACTGACACATAGATAATAGGAATAGTGATGTCTGGACTAGACTCTTTCGGAATCGTTACATAAGTCACCACACCAGCAAACAAAATAAACATCAGCAGCACAATCATAGTTCGAGTACGAGAAAGCGCAGCATCAATCAATGCAAACATCGTCGCGCCTCCTAGTTTTGCTGTTCAACCGCGATCACTTGATCGCCATCTCGAACAAAGCCCTGACCTGTGGTCACGATGTCGACTTTCTCACCGAGACCTGTCAGCCAAACCCCGTCTTGTTCAGCTTTAACAAGGTTTATCGGTACAAATTTAATCCGGTCATCAACTAAAGTTTTCACCCCTAAGTTTCCCGACTCATCGAGTGCGAGCATCGCCGGAGTCACTTTGATCGCCAATTGTTCTTGCAGATTCAAAGACACTTCTGTACTAATTCCCGCGGGAATTCTCTGCTTAGGATTTGGCAGTTCAATTTCAATTGGGAACGTATTGGTAGAATCAGAAGAGATACGGGAAATGTAACGCACTTTACCTTGTGCCTGTTGACCATTAATAAAACGTACTTTTGCTTGTTGGCCTAAGACCAGATCTTGAATGTGCCGCTCGCTTACATCGGCTTCAATCACTATCTTGCTCAAATCTAGCAAGCTAGCAACAGGATCACCGACACCGACAAAATCCCCTTTTTCAATAAACAGGTGCTCAACAATACCGCTGAAGGGCGTAGTTACTACGGTATTTCTTAGCGCAATCTTAGCGTTACTTACCATGGCTTTTGCTTCAACCAGCCCGGCTTGGGCATTGGTAAACGCTACCTCACCTTGTAACCCTTTACTTTGCAGTGATTTCGCTGCGTTAAACTCTTTTTCTTTGACCTTGAGCATGGCTCTGGCACGATCTAGCTGAATCTCAAGATCCCCTTTATCAATCAGGGCGATCACTTGCCCTTGCTTAACGCTATCTCCTTTGGACACTTTAAGCTGGGTTATCTTCCCTGCGATTTCCGCACCTAATTTGGCTTGCTTGTTAGGTGCAGTGCGGCCATAAAGGTCAATATTCTTATGCGTCGGACTGGCCACAAAGGAAGTAAACGCCACTTTTGCGAGTGGTATTTCTTGCTCACTCTGCTGTGGAGTCGCGTCTTCAGCATTAAGCATACCGACTCCTAGCCAGAGCGTGAGCATGGTGATAAAAAAAAGAGAAACAAGGTACGGTCTTGTCGCGATAAAACGAAACGGAGAGATTCTAGCCATAACTATCCTTAGTGATTCTATATCGCACCCAAATTGCTGCTATTTCACATCAGTTATGCAGTCAATAGGTAAGCCATAGATATAGGCTCGTAAACTAATTACGAGAAGTACTATTCAGGATATAAATTAACCAAATAAAAAGAAAATACAGTTGGACAGTATTTTAGAGTAGGTCTCAGTTTCTAGACGAGAATCGCAGATAAAACAAAGGCTGCACAATGCAGCCTCAGGAAAATAAGTGGCGATTAAACGCTAAATGATGCACCACAGCCACAAGTTGTTGTCGCATTAGGGTTATTGACGAAGAAACGCGAACCTTCAAGGCCTTCAGTATAATCAACTTGACCGCCCACTAGGTACTGCAGGCTCATTGGATCAACCACTAGCGTGACACCACTATTGACAATGGTGGTATCGCCTTCATTAACCGCTTCATCAAACGTAAAGCCATATTGGAACCCGCTACAGCCCCCACCTGTGATATATACACGTAGTTTTAGATTTGGGTTTTCTTCTTCCGCAATTAAAGCGCCGACTCGCTGAGCCGCTGCATCTGAAAATGTTAATGGGATATTTACTTCGCTCACGATGACCTCTCTCAGTCTTCTACATCCAGACTGCACTCACCATCTGGAACTTTAATTTTAATAGTGTAGTGATTATCTAATACCTGAGTGAAGCGTTCAAGTATTCACCACTTTTCTCGCCATTTTTTACACTATATCGAGTTTATTTGCTGACAAAGTATTCAGAATGTGGCGCAAAGCGTTTTATTGAAATGGATAGGGCAGGTACAATGCGAGCCAAATTGGTCCGAGCAATCAAAAGAGGATATCCCATGACCAAATCAGCAGACCTATTTCAAAAAGCACAGCAAACCATTCCTGGTGGCGTAAACTCTCCAGTACGTGCTTTTAACGGCGTTGGCGGCGCACCAATCTTCGTGGAGCGTGCTGACGGCCCATTGATTTTTGATGCTGATGGTAAAGCCTACATCGACTATGTAGGATCATGGGGACCAATGATTCTTGGCCACAACCATGCAGTCATTCGCGAAGCAGTTATCGATGCGGCGCAACGTGGTTTGAGCTTTGGAGCACCGACAGAAATGGAAATTGCTATGGCTGAACTTGTTTCAGAGCTAGTACCATCGATGGAACAAGTGCGCATGGTAAGCTCAGGCACAGAAGCGACCATGAGTGCGATTCGCCTTGCTCGTGGCTACACAGGCCGCGACAAGATCATGAAATTTGAGGGTTGTTACCACGGCCACGCAGACAGCCTATTAGTCAAAGCTGGTTCTGGTGCTTTGACTCTGGGTCAACCTAGCTCCCCTGGCGTACCTGCTGATTTTGCTAAACATACACTAACGGCAAGGTTTAATGATCTAGATTCTGTTCGCGAACTGTTTGCAGCAAATAAAGGTGAGATCGCCTGTATTATTGTTGAGCCTGTTGCAGGTAACATGAACTGTATCCCACCAGTTGAAGGCTTCCATGAGGGCCTGCGTCAAATCTGTGATGAAGAAGGTGCACTGCTGATTTTTGATGAAGTGATGACAGGTTTCCGTGTTGCTCTTGGTGGCGCACAAGGTCATTACAACATTAAGCCAGATCTAACCACACTTGGTAAAGTTATCGGTGGCGGCATGCCAGTGGGTGCATTTGGCGGACGCAAAGAAGTGATGCAATACATCGCTCCGACAGGTCCTGTTTACCAAGCGGGAACCCTTTCAGGAAACCCTGTGGCAATGGCTGCCGGCTTCGCTTGTTTGAACCTACTAAAAGAAGAAGGTAATGAAAAACGCCTTGCGTCTAAAACGAAGCAGTTAGCGGACGGCTTTAAAGCACTAGCAGACAGCCACAACATCCCATTAGTGGTGAATCAGGTTGGTGGCATGTTTGGATTCTTCTTTACGGAACAAGAGTGCATTACAAGTTACGAAGACGTGGCTAAATGCGATATTGAACGCTTTAAACGCTTCTTCCACTTAATGTTAAAGCACGGTGTCTACTTAGCCCCTTCTGCATTTGAAGCAAGCTTCACTTCTCTGGCTCATGGCAGCAAAGAGATCGAAGCCACACTAGAAGCAGCCGACCGCTGTTTCGCCATTCTTGCTGAAGAAGCTTAGGCTCTCGCTCATAGACAGAACAAAGGCTGCCTAATGCAGCCTTTGTTATTTCCAGTTCACAACGACCAAGATAGCCAACCCAAATAAAAGCAAAGAAAACCAAGGTATAGTGCGCTTGGTCTTACGCTTACTATCACTGCAATTCTCTTTCTCGCAACAGCCCATACTTTTTCACTCCACAAATAACATTTTGATTTTGCGTTGAACACACTAACGTTTACCGCCATTATACGGATACAGTGTCGATTACTTGGACAATAAATGTGTCAGATAAAATCAAATTAACTTCCAGCCATTGGGTATTGATTGTTGCACTACTTGCTGCTGGGCTCGCGTGTTTTTTATTGGTTGAGCCATACATAAACTCAATTGTGATGGCGTTTATCATCTCATTACTGATGTTCCCTATTCATGAATGGATAGAGAAGCGTATGCCAAAGCACACCAACTTGGCCTCCCTACTCTCTTGTGTAGTGTTAACTTTCATCATCGTTTTTCCACTGCTGTTTGTCTTTGCCGCTATCGTTCAACAAGGCTCATCATTCTCGCAAAACGTTTACCAATGGGTCACACACGGTGGTATTCAAACCATCTTTGAACACCCTTGGGTCGTGAACGGTCTTTCGTTGATCAATACCTATTTGCCGTTCGATACCATTAGTCCACAAGAAATTGCGCAAAAAGTGGCGCAGTTTGCCACTTCCTTCGGCAGTAACCTTGTTGGTATCAGCGCAAAGATTTTAGGCGATGCGACCAACTTCTTAATGGACTTCTTTTTGATGTTGTTCGTACTGTTTTTCTTACTTCGCGATCATGACAAGATCATCAGCGCGATTCGGCATATTTTGCCCCTCTCGCGAAGCCAAGAAGATAAGCTGCTTGATGAAGTAGAACAAGTGGCGAAATCTGCTGTTATGGGATCTTTCCTAACGGCTATTGCTCAAGGCTTTGCAGGGGGTATCGGAATGTGGCTAGCTGGTTTCCCTGGCCTGTTCTGGGGTACCATGATGGGCTTTGCCTCGTTTATTCCTGTCGTCGGTACTGCGTTGATTTGGATTCCAGCCGCTATTTACTTGTTCTTAACCGGCGATACCACTTGGGCAATCTTCCTTACTGTGTGGAGTGTGGCAATCGTTGGCTCGATTGACAATTTACTCCGTCCACTGCTGATGCAAGGCAGTGCAGGGATGAACACGCTAATGATCTTCTTCTCACTGCTTGGTGGCCTACATCTATTTGGTTTGATCGGTTTGATTTATGGTCCAATAATCTTTGCAGTGACAATGGTACTGTTTAATATCTATGAAGAAGAGTTCCAAGGTTTCCTTGATCGACAAGATCGCAGCTAACGCCTAATACCGTTTATCACTTCAAGATAAGGGAGGATTGTGCGAAAATCCTCCCTCTTTTTTTTACACTGAGTTTGCTATGTCTGCTTATATTGCACCAAGTCAAATTGCTGAAAGACAGCTCGCCTATTTCGAAGGCAAGCATGTTTTGGTCGCTGGAGAAGCTGAGGATCTTTTTCCTATTGAACTAACCCAACACTGTCACTCTGTTACTGTATTCACCACCAACTATGGCTACCATCGACAGTTGAGCACCTATCCACAAGTGAAAAGTGTATTTGGCGCAGAGTTCCACGAGCAAACTCAAGCCGATCTGGTGCTGCTTTACTGGCCGAAAGCGAAAGCCGAAGCGGAGTACTTGCTGGCAATGCTGATGGCAAAGCTAGGCGCAGAGACAGAAATTGTTGTCGTTGGTGAAAACCGCTCAGGAGTAAAAAGCATCGAAAAGATGTTTAAGCCGTATGGCCTAATTACTAAATACGACTCAGCGCGCCGCTGTTCATTTTACTGGGGGCAATGTACTCAAACGCCTAAAGCGTTCAATCTACAAGAATGGTTTAAAACCTACCAAGTCGAGTACCAGCAAACATCGCTCACAATTAAAAGTTTGCCAGGAGTATTTAGTCATGGTGAATTCGATATTGGTAGCAAGTTGCTGCTCGATACGCTACCAGAACTGAGCGGTAAAGTACTCGATTTTGGCTGTGGAGCTGGCGTAATTGGTAGCGTGATGGCACAGTTAAACGCAAACATCGAACTAGAAATGTGTGATATTAGCGCACTGGCCGTAGAATCCAGCAAAGCGACCCTAGCAGCCAACGGATTTACCGGTAAAGTGTTTGCCTCCGACGTCTACTCTGACACTAGCAATGATTACGATTTTATCATCAGTAACCCACCGTTCCACGCCGGGCTCGATACCAGCTACAGCGCAACAGAAGACTTACTTGCTCAAGGAGCAAAACATAGTGCTAAACAGGGCAACTTGTATATTGTCGCGAACAGTTTCCTCAAGTACCCGCCGATTATTAAGCAAGCTTACGGTAATTGTGAGACGATAAATAAGACCAATAAATTCACCATCTATCACGCAAAAAAATAGTCAAACAACCCAATCCAGCGCTTGGATTGGGTTACATCCCACCTAATCATACTAAAATTGCGCCATTCTCCACGCTTTACTAGCAACTTACTTGTCAAAGTAAAAAAACTCGTTAATTTTGTCATCTTAGGAAAATAACGTTTTGTCTAGCTTACTTGGGTGCCGATACCCACTAAGCCGTATTCTCACGGAAACATTACTCAGGCTATGTTTAAGTTTTATCGAAAACAGAAGTTTAAACGCCTTCAGAGTACATTGATGCTGGCATTTTTGGTGTTAAGTATTACTCCTCTGACGGTTATTGCGATCTTTTTCTTACAATCCCACACTCAAGACCTTCAAGAGCAGAGTACTTCGCACCTTATCTCTGTGCGAGACAGTAAGCGTCAACAGGTCATTGATTACCTATACGCTAAAGAATCTGAAGTAATGGGTTTTGTTCGTTCAGAATTGGCTTATGCCAGTGGCGGGCGTTTCTATGGCTTAGTCAACGCGTTTAGTAGTTTAGGATTGGATATAGAACAAGCTCGCGAATATGCCCAACGTCGCTACATTCAAGGCTCCGGTGACCAGATCAAGACCTCAATCTTACCTCAGTCGAGCGTCTATAACGGCACAGAGCGATACCGTCTCTTACACAAGCGCTACCATTGGGCCTACCTAGAGCTATTAAAACGCTCTGACTTTGATGACATTTTACTCGTCGATAGAGAGGGTAACGTCACTTACTCGATCTATAAGAATGATAACTACGGCACCAACTTATTGACGGGAAAATACAAAGACGACAATTTGGGCAAAACCTTCACCAAGCTACGTAACTTGGTTACCGATAAACGCAAAACCAATGAAGATTATACACCGCTGATTATTTCTGACTTCTCACAAGAACAAGGAAAGACGGTCGCTTGGTTAGGTGCGCCAATTATTCAACAAGGCTATCTACACAGTTACGCGATGTTTAGATTGCCAAATAATGGCATTACTAAACTCATCGCAGACAACAATAATCTAACCTCGATGAAAACTTTGCTAGTTGGCTCAGACCATCACTCTCGAACCCTTGCCTACCAACAACAAGACATAGATAAAAGTCGTCAAGTGATCGACTTAGCGCTCGCAGGTGCCACCGACGTGGGCACTTATAGCAATACGGAAAACGAAGCGATCATTGCAGCCTATAGTCCTATCTCGTTTAAGAGCATTGATTGGGCAATAGTGGTTGAAGTACCCGAAAATGTTGCTTTCGCTCGCGTCCATCAGCTTGAAACCCTATTCATCTTCGCCATGCTCACTGCCATTCTTTTGGTGGTGATGGCCTCTCACTATTTGTCGAACTTTATTACCTCCCCACTACTACAGCTCACTTGGGCAGCAGAAAAAGTCTCAGCTGGTGATCTCGATGCCGACATGAACAATACTCAACGCAAAGATGAGATCGGCCGCCTAGCCATCAGCTTTGAACGTATGCAGCGTTCAATCAGAGAAAAGATTCAACTGATAAAGCAGCAAAATGAGGAGCTAGAAAGCAACCTAACGCTGATTCAAAAGCAAAATGAAGAGTTGCAGCTTGCCAATAAGCTGAAAGATGAGTTTTTAGCAACGACTTCTCATGAGCTTCGCACACCACTACATGGAATGGTGGGTATTGCGGAAGCGTTAGCCTCAGGTGCTAACGGCCCGCTCACCTCAGAGCATAAGTATCAGCTCGATATCATCATTAATAGCGGTCAACGATTGGCTACTTTGGTCGACGACCTGCTCGACTACCATAAAATGCGTTATGGAAATCTCGACATTGACACAAGTGCAGTTGATCTTGCTGGTTCAACCCGCTTGGTACTAGAGCTGTCATCCCACCTTATTGGTTCTAAGCCACTGCGTATCATTAACCAAGTTCCCGATGATCCCGTTTGGGTTAGCGCAGATCCACAGCGACTGGAGCAAGTGCTGTATAACTTAGTTGGTAACGCAATCAAATACACAAGCGAAGGTAAAATCGTCATTTCTGCAAGCGTAGTAGATGACAATATCCGCGTTCAGGTGGTTGATACTGGGCAAGGTATTCCAGCGGATCAGCTTGACCACATCTTTGAACCTCTCATTCAAGCCGGAAGTGACTCAAGTCGTTATCGTCAAGGGGCGGGGTTAGGTCTATCGATTAGCCGACAGTTAATTGAGCTAATGCATGGCACGCTCTATGTAAGTAGCCAACCTATGGTTGGGACCACCTTTAGCTTTACCTTACCTATTGCTAGTGTTGAACAAATAGAACAAGCAAACCACTATGAATCCGCGCACTTTAAAGCACCAAACACAGGTGATATTGAGTTAGAGGAGCCAACCAGCCTACCCGAAAACCCGGATGGCCCTCTGCTTTTAGTGGTCGACGATGAACCTGTCAACCTTCGCGTTCTGGATAGTTTCTTGCGTCTTGAGGGATATCGTGTTCGAACTGCCAAAGATGGTCATGAGGCACTCGAAGCCGTTAGCAAAGAAAAACCCGAACTGCTGCTGCTCGATATTATGATGCCAGGAATGAGTGGTTACCAAGTATGCCAAACGCTACGAGAAACCTATGACCATGCTGCATTGCCTATCATAATGCTCACGGCATTGAATCAAACCGATGATCGTGTGCGAGGCTTTAATGCAGGAGCAAACGACTATCTTTCTAAACCTTTTAATAAGCAAGAACTTGCAGCTAGAATTGTCGCACACCTTACCGCAAGTAAGGCAGAACTACGACGTATAGAAAACCAACAGCTTCACCAAGAACTCAAGCAAAGAGCCATCGTTGAAGCCAGCTTACTTGAAACACAAGGGCGCCTATTAGAGCAACTAGAGACAGCACCTGAAGCGATTGTTTGTGTACGTGAAGACCACAAAATTCGCTTTGCTAATGAGGCAGCATCTAGGTTATTCAAACGCTCAACGGAACAGCTAAAACGCTCTAGTGCTGAGGAAATCATTGCGCCTAAATTCCTCAATGTAGAACAAGAGCATTATTGTGGCACCATTGATGTCTACGTTGAAGATGTCAGACAACATCTGTCGGCAGACATCTTGAAGTTACCTGATGGTGCTGGGCTACGCTCTATATACATCTTCAACGTAGGCGGCAGTATCAATGCAACCAGAATGAATAATCTAGAGACAGCGATTGAAGCATTATCGATCTTTGCTTTTGAAGGTGACAAAGCCAAACTGCAAGAGCTTAAAGAGTTAGGCGGTGAGTTTACTCGTTTAGCTGACCGAGCAACCAATGATAATAAGTCTAAGCAAGAGGTAATGCGTGAGGTATTAGTGGATGCGATGACAAGTGCCCTCGCCTATTGGGAATCAGTCACAGGACAAAGCAAGTTTACCTTTGCCGAACAAAGTGGTTTGTGGCGCGTCTACCTTGACCGGAGCACCTTACAAACGCGTACTCTTGATAAATACCTTCGTCCAGAGACATTACCAAAAACGCCACGCTGGCGAACAGTACTCAGCTCTTTGGATTACATTCTTGAACACTGCAATGAGTATAGCCCGGAACGAACTCACGTTGAGGGGTTACGTGACAAGTTGCAACACTTACTGACCAGTTAGTCTCAGATACCTCTCTCCTCCTAAGCCTGCTCACGCAGGCTTTTTTATTTCCCTCATTTCCAACTCTACATTGGTCTTTAGCCATTAATACGCTGCGTAAAACAACTCTAATAAGACAACAAAAACACCGATCGTGAAGTGATATCTTTTTGCAGAAAGTGGCGCTATAGACTGCTTTACGAACAAAAATAGCGCAGATTGCGAAGCCAATCACAACAAGACGGCAGTTTTAATTTATCGATAAAAATTAACACTACTCAAGCTAGGTGATTAAGATCTCAAGATCTTAAATACAGCAAAAAGAAGCCAAACTATAAGCCCAGTAGCGTTAGTAAACACTTACATTAATAAAAAAAGAAGGAAGCTATGCGACTTAGTTCAAATCCAAGAAATCGCTTAAAAAAACCACATCTCTGTTATTTTTGACATTATTGACGTCGCAAAGGCAGTTTTTAACGTTTTTAACGGGAATGGCGATTGCGAAAATTAACGTAACAGTGTTTTCTTACTGTGCCTAAGGCTTACAGGCCACTCTAAACTTCCCGTCACCTCCGACATGAAGTTACCTACAAGAGGTAGGCCTTAGTGAGTGTTTATCAATTGATGACATTCCATCCATTAGTGAAATGAAAGCAAATAGTAAGGAACAGCTATGCTTGCCAACATTAAAAAAACAGCACTAGCAACAGCAATTATTGCAACAGCAACCACTGGTTTTACTTCAGTAGCAGCTGCAGCTGAACGCAGTGAACTAACTATCCACCCTAAAGAATACACCACTTTTGTCCGTAACTTTAACCCATACCTAGGTGCGACAAACCTACATACAACAACGGACTTCTTATATGAGCCACTCGTTGTTTTCAACGAAATGCACGGTAATACTCCAGTATTCCGTCTAGCAGAGAACTACACAATTGCAGACGATCTACTAAGCGTTGTATTTGACCTACGTAAAGGTGTGAAGTGGTCTGACGGTGAAGCATTCAACGCAGACGACGTGGTATATTCTTTCAACCTAGTTAAAGAGAAGCCAGAACTTGATCAAAGCGGTATCAACTCTTGGGTTTCTAGCGTTGAGAAATTGAACGACTACCAAGTTAAGTTCAACATTAAGGAAGCTAACTCAAATGCTGCTTACGAAATCGTAAAAGTACCTGTAGTACCACAACACGTATGGAGTAAGATTAAGGATCCTTCGACATTCACTAACGAGAATCCTGTAGGCTCTGGTCCATTTACTGAGATTGCAACTTTCACTCCACAGCTTTACATTCAATGTGAAAACCCGAACTACTGGGATGCAGATAACCTAGATGTAGACTGTCTACGTGTTCCACAAATCGCGAACAATGATCAGTTCCTAGGTAAAGTAGTAAACGGCGAAATGGACTGGACCTCATCATTCATTCCAGATATCGACCGTACTTACGCTGCTGCGAGCCCTAACCACCACTACTGGTACCCGCCAGCAGGTACACAAGCATTCGTTGTTAACTTCAAGCATCCAGATACCGCGAAGCACGAAGCGCTATCAAACGTTGATTTCCGTCGTGCATTCTCAATGGCTCTCGACCGTCAAACAATTATCGACATCGCGTTCTACGGCGGCGGTACAGTAAATGATTTCGCTTCTGGTCTAGGTTACGCATTTAAGACTTGGTCTGACGAAACTACTCACAACAAGTACAAGGGTTACAACACGTACAATGTAGAGGGTGCAAAAGAGCTACTTAAGAAAGCGGGCTTTAAAGATGTCAACAATGATGGCTTCGTTGATACTCCATCTGGTAAGTCGTTCGAGCTATTAGTTCAGTCACCAAATGGCTGGACTGACTTTAACAACACGGTTCAACTAGCCGTAGAGCAGCTAGCTGAAGTAGGTATCAAAGCGAAAGCACGTACTCCAGACTTCTCTGTGTACAACCAAGCAATGCTAGAAGGTACTTACGACGTTGCATACACCAACTACTTCCACGGTGCAGATCCACATCTATACTGGAACAGTGGTTACAACTCAGAGTTACAGTCGGGCGACGGCATGCCTCGTTTTGCTATGCACTACTTCAAGAACGATAAACTAGATGGCCTACTTAACAGCTTCTACAAAACAGCTGACAAGAACGAACAGCTAGAAATCGCTCATGGTATCCAGCAAATCATTGCATCCAATCAAGTAACGATTCCAGTGTTGTCAGGTGCTTATATGTTCCAATACAACACAACTCGCTTTACTGGTTGGTGGAACGAAGAAAATCCAAAAGGCCGTCCAAACATTTGGGCCGGTATCCCAGAGCGTCTACTTCACGTACTGGATCTAAAACCAGTTAAGTAAGTAGTTGTTCTATCTTGCGGCGCATCTTCTGTGCGCCGCCTAATCCCCCTCTCTTTAAGTTGATTAAAGTATGGCGCCAGTCGTCAGGGGATTATTCGCTCTAAATTTCAACTTTCGCTAGGAGCGACCTGAAACCAGAAACAGGGAAAATCTGGGTAAGTAAGGTGTGAGTTATGGGTTATTTTTTAAGACGTTTGTCATTCTATTTAGTCGCGCTGTTAGTTGCTGCGACACTAAACTTTATTATTCCTCGTGCAATGCCGGGTGATCCGGTGACCATGATGTTTGCCAATGCATCAGTTCAAGTAACACCCGAACGCATTGCAGCAATGAAAGAACTGTTAGGCTTTGTCGATGGTGGCCTTTTTGTTCAGTACATTGCTTACATGAAAAATATTCTTAGCTGGGAACTGGGAACATCTATTCAGTTCTATCCGCTATCGGTAAATAAACTACTCGGCGGTGCTTTTGGTTGGTCACTCTTCCTTGCCGGCAGCGCTGTAATTCTTTCTTTTTCGATTGGCTCCATACTGGGCATTTTCGCTGCATGGAAGCGCGGCAGTAAATATGATGCCTTTGTAACTCCTGGCATGTTGATTGTTCAAGCAGTACCGCAAGTGGTTATCGCTATGCTTGCTCTCTTCACTTTCGCTATCGGTCTAAAGTGGTTCCCTACTGGTTACGCCTACACGGCAGGAACAGTGCCAGACTGGACCAGTTGGGCGTTCTACAAAGACGTGGCTTACCATGCCGTTTTACCGCTGTTTTGTGCTTCAATCATTCAGATTGGCGGCTTCTTGGTCAACATGCGTAACAACATGATTAACCTGCTAGCAGAAGATTACATCACGATGGCGAAAGGTAAGGGCCTAAGTGAAAACCGAGTGGTTTTTAACTACGCAGCACGTAACGCACTGCTACCAAGTGTTACCGCCCTATCAATGTCTTTAGGTATGGCGATTGGTGGTCAGTTGATTGTAGAAATCATCTTTAACTACCCAGGTCTAGGTACAGTTCTTCTTAATGCGATTCACGCTCGTGATTATCAAGTTCTTCAGGGGCAATTGATCATTATGACGCTGTTTATGCTGTCATTTAACCTCATTGCCGACATGCTTTACGTTGTACTAGATCCTCGCCTTCGTAAGGGAGGGAAATAATCATGAAAGATCTATTTAAACTGATCCTAGGCAATGCATATGCACGCATCGGCCTAGTTATCGTCTCTTTGTTTATCTTTGTCGCGGTAGCAGCACCACTGCTGACTCAACATGCTCCAGATAAACGCACTGGTAATCCACACGAGTATCCGAGCTTTGTCGTCAAATCAGCGCAAACGAATCCGGATGGTTTTATCGCTGAAAACTTAGCCACTGATCGACGAACTATGATCATGTCAAAAAAAGCTGAGCATGTACTAGGCACTAGCCGTATGGGTCGTGATGTTTGGTCACAACTTGTTTACGGAGCACGAATCTCGTTAGGTGTGGGCTTTGGCGCTGGCTTAACCGTATGTTTCCTTGCCACTGTAATTGGTATTTCAGCTGGTTACTTTGGTGGTCGAGTCGATGATGTACTGACTGCCGCGATGAACATCATGCTGGTTATTCCACAATATCCGTTGTTGTTTGTTTTGGCTGCCTTTATAGGTGAAGCAGGGCCACTTACCATCGCCATTATTATTGGCTGTACTTCCTGGGCTTGGGGCGCGAGGGTCATACGCTCGCAAACACTCGCCTTGCGAGAGAAAGAGTTTGTAAAGGCAGCAGAAGTACTGGGTGAATCTTCATTTCGAATTATCTTTGTTGAAATCCTACCAAACTTGATTCCAATCGTCGGCGCGAGCTTTATTGGCTCGGTTATGTATGCAATTGGTATGGAATCCATTATCTCGTTCCTTGGTCTTGGCGACCCAAATACCATCAGTTGGGGCATCATGTTGTATAACGTGAACCAATCTTCAGCAATGCTTATCGGAGCATGGTGGGAAGTATTGGCACCGTGTATTGCACTGGTACTACTGGTAACAGGTCTCTCACTACTGAACTTCGCAGTAGATGAAATTGCTAACCCACAATTACGTTCTCACAAAGGTATGAAGCGTTGGAAGAAACTTGCTGCGCAAGACCAAAAAGAACGCACGCCAGAAATGCCACCACAGAATGCACTTTGGAGCGGAGATAAATAATTATGACTAGCCCACTAATTTCTATCCGCAATCTTTGCGTTGATTACATCACAGATGCTGGCGACGTTCGCGCTTGTAACAATGTCAGCTTCGATATCGCCCCTGGTGAAGTATTTGGCTTAGCTGGAGAATCTGGTTGTGGTAAATCAACGGTCGCCTTCTCACTCATGCGTCTGCATAAGCCACCAGCATTTATCACTGGAGGTGAGGTCATCTTCAACGGTGAAGATATCCTCAAGTACAGCGACCAACGTATGCAATCGTTCCGCTGGAGTGAAATGTCGATGGTGTTCCAAAGTGCCATGAATGCTCTGAATCCTGTATTGACGATGGAAGAGCAGTTCTGCGACGTTATCATGCGTCACACGAATATGACTCGTGAACAAGCACGCAAACGCGCTGAAGGTCTGTTGGAAATCGTTGATATTCACCCTAGTCGACTCACGGACTACCCGCACCAATTTTCTGGAGGTATGCGTCAGCGCTTAGTCATTGCAATTGCTCTCGCTCTCAATCCCAAAATGATCATCATGGATGAACCAACAACAGCGCTAGATGTAGTAGTACAACGCGAAATACTGCAAAAAATCTATGCACTAAAAGAAGAGTTTGGTTTTTCTATCCTGTTCATTACTCATGACATTTCGTTAATGGTCGAGTTCTCAGATCGTATCGGGATCATGTATTCGGGTGAACTGATTGAAGTCGCTCCATCTAAACAGATTCTGGAAAGCCCATATCACCCTTACACTAAAGGACTAGGTAGCTCTTTCCCTCCATTAACAGGGCCAAAAACTAAATTAACTGGCATCCCTGGAAACCCACTCAACCTGCTAGAAGTTCCACAAGGTTGTCGTTTCCAAGCACGTTGTAATCGCGTGCACGAGGCATGTACTCGCGTTCCAACTCAGTTAAGACAAATCGAGCCTAATCGTTTCTCAAATTGTCACCTTTACGGTGAACCGATAGCTCAACATAAACTCTAGCGAGCCATTGAGAAATAACTATAAAGATTACTGGAGACAATTATGAGCAAAGAATATGGCGAGCTACTGATAGAAGGGAAAAATCTAGTTAAAGATTTTCCAATAACGAGTAACTCTTTACAACAGCCGATGATGCGCGCCATCAACGACGTATCATTCAAAATGTACAAAAGCCGCGGTCTGTCTGTGGTTGGTGAGTCAGGTTCAGGAAAATCAACCACTGCCAAGATGATCGCCAAAATGTATGCCCCGACAGATGGCATCATCGAATACAAAGGGCGTGATATCCAAACGATCGATTCACGTTCAGATTTAATGGCCTATCGCGAAGGCGTGCAAATGGTTTGGCAAGATCCATTTGGTTCACTAAACCCAACCCATAACATTTACCATCACATCCTTCGACCATTGCTGATCCACAAAAAAGTCGATCCTCGCAACAAGAAGGAGCAGGAAGAACGCGTTTATGATTTATTGGAGCAGGTCGGTCTGATCCCACCAAAAGAGACCGCACAGAAGTTCCCACATCAGTTATCGGGTGGACAACGTCAAAGGGTTAACCTAGCACGTAACATTGCTGTTGGTGCGGAAGTGGTGTTGGCTGATGAACCCACCTCCATGCTTGATGTGTCTATTCGTGCTGGTGTATTGAATTTGATGGAAGAAATGAAGTTTGAGAAGCAGATGTCTCTACTTTATATCACCCACGACATCGCTACTGCACGCTACATCGCAGAAGACCTTGCGGTAATGTACGTTGGCCACATGGTTGAGTGGGGAGACACAGAAGAAATCATTCACAACCCTCAACACCCTTATACACAACTATTGGTATCAGCGGTGCCTGATCCAAGCAAATCAATTCATGAAAAACTGAAAGGCAACAAAGGGGAGATCCCTCTATGGACACCAGCCTCGGCAGGCTGTCCATTTGCAGGACGCTGTCAGCATGCTTCAGACAAATGCCGCGAGCAATTGCCTGAAGTCATTCAGCTCTCTGACAACCACTTTGTTCGCTGTTACCTATACGAAAGCTAACACCAATAGAGCCAAGGAAAACCTTGGCTCAACCTATACCAAGATTTTTTCGGAGATTTTAATGCTGCTACTTACTAACCATATTGGTTATGAAGCCCTTGGGCCAAAGCAGGCTATTTTGATGACTCGCAAGACACGACTTTCATCTACCACTGCGTTGTTAGTTTGTGCCTACAGTCATCAAACTGTGGCAACTTTTGCTATTGAGAAAGGCACAAAGGTCGCTAATTGGCACCAAGGGAGTTTTTTTCGTATTGAATTCTCTGATTTTGAACAAGCTGGACGCTTCTACCTAAGAATTGAAAATCTCCGTTCTGAAGTGTTTGCGATTGAGCAAGGCCTATTGCTCAAAACGACTTTTTCCGACCTGCTCCACTACTTCAAGTCACAACGTTGTGGTGGCCGCTTTGACAAGCAAGATAAACAGGTCCCTATTCTCGGTAGTGATCAAACCGTTGATGTTCAAGGTGGTTGGTACGACGCATCAGGTGATGTCAGTAAATACCTTAGCCATCTCTCTTACGCCAACTACCTAAACCCTCAGCAAACACCTATGGTGGTGTGGAACATGCTAAAGGGTCTAGAACTTGTTGAGCATGGTGAAAGCCTGCCAGCCTTCTCTAAGATTCGTCTCACCGAAGAAGCACTGTTTGGCGCAGATTTTCTCGTGCGCATGCAAAATCAAGCAGGCTACTTTTACATGACGGTATTTGATAAATGGTCAAAAGATATCAATCAACGCGAGATATGCGCTTACGCCACGCAAGATGGTCACAAATCTGAAAACTATCAATCGGGCTTTAGGCAAGGCGGTGGCATTGCGATTGCGGCTCTAGCAAGTGCCGCTCGCTTGAAAGAAAGCGGTCACTTTAGCAATCAAGACTATTTAGCTGCGGCAGAAAAAGGTTACTGGCACCTTAAAGAATTCAACCGTCAATACTTAGATGATGGCCAAGAAAATATCATTGACGAATACTGCGCTCTGCTCGCTGCGACCGAGCTTTTCCGTACCACGGCAAGTAAACAGTACCTTGAAGAATGTCACTACTGGAGTGACCAGCTTATCTCACACCAGCAAAGCGACCAAAACTTCACCCACTTTTGGGCAGCAAATCAAGACGGCAGCCGACCATATTACCACGCGGCAGAATCAGGGTTACCAGTTATAGCCTTGTGCGAATACCTCAATATCGAACCCAATAAGGACAGAAAGCAGCACCTAATCAAGGTCATCAACCAAGCGGTAAAGTTTGAACTTACGATTAGCAATATGGTTGCAAACCCGTTTGGTTATCCTCGCCAATATGTCAAATCTGTCGATGGTGAAAAACGTGATGCATTCTTTGTCGCGCAGAACAATGAAACTGGTTACTGGTGGCAAGGGGAGAACGCTCGTTTAGGGTCACTAAGCAGCATGGCATTTTTGGCCCTAGCGCATATTGAAGACCATACAACGCAACAGCAACTGCTGACGTTCGCGCAAAACAATCTCAACTGGATCTTAGGTCTTAACCCTTACCATATGTGCATGCTGGATGGACATGGTATCAACAACCCAGATTACCTACCGCAGCTTGGATTCTTTAATGCAAAGGGCGGAATTTGTAACGGTATTACCGCAGGCTTCGAAGATGAAAACGACATCGCCTTTAACCCAGTGAAACAGAAAGACGACATGCTACAAAACTGGCGTTGGGGGGAGCAATGGATTCCTCATGGCGCTTGGTATTTGCTCGCGATACTCAGTCAGTTCGCCTACTTCAATACTGAGGAGACAACCAATGAATAAGCTATTTGTCGGTATTGATGGCGGCGGTACATCCTGCCGCGCCAGAATTCGTGATGAGCAAGGCACACTCATCGGCGAAGCGAAAAGCGGAAGCGCCAATATATTACTTGGTATAGAGGTTGCAATGGCTTCCATCATGCAAGCTATTACTGTAGCCGCTATTGAGGGTGGTTTAAACACAGGCGATTTTGCTCGTATGCACCTTGGT
This sequence comes from Vibrio sp. VPAP30, assembly GCF_001188205.1. Taxonomy (NCBI): domain Bacteria; kingdom Pseudomonadati; phylum Pseudomonadota; class Gammaproteobacteria; order Vibrionales; family Vibrionaceae; genus Vibrio; species Vibrio sp. VPAP30. The sequence goes on along the minus strand of NZ_LBLS01000036.1, from coordinate 191,242 downwards.
CTCGCTCTAGCAGGTGCCGAGCAAAAATCAGCATGGCAAGCATTTATGGATCAGTCACACTCGTTTGCGTCTATGGTACTCAATACCGATGCGTACGGCGCATGTATTGGTGCTCATAATGGTGACGCTGGGGCGATTGTGATTGCAGGAACAGGCTCTTGCGGTATCTACCTTGAAAATGGTCAACAGCACATCGTCGGTGGACGCGAATTTCCAATCTCTGATCAAGGTGGTGGCGCTGTTATGGGTCTACGCCTTATTCAAAAAGTCCTCCTTACTCAAGACGGCATTGGTGAAGTAACCCCTCTTGTTCAGCACGTTCTCGCTCATTTTAACCATGATGTAGACCAAATCGTGGCATGGTCTAAATCAGCCTTGCCACGAGATTACGGGCAGTTCTCCCCAGCAATTTTTCAACACGCTAATAAAGGTGACAACTTAGCAATTGAAATGCTTAAGCAAACCGCCAGTGACATTGAAATGATCCTAGTGGTACTTAATCGTAAAGGTGCTACTCGCATCTGTTTAATGGGCAGTATTGCCGAGCGCATCAAAGCTTGGCTATCTCCACCTATTCAGTCTTGGGTAGTTGAACCACAATTTGATGCCATCGAAGGCGCGATCATGATTGCTGGTCAACCTAAGCACAACCTGTATTAAGGATAAGTATATGAGCTTTCGCGTCGAATTAGCCGTCCTATCCGAACAAAAGCAGTTTTGCCGTTTTGGTTTAACTTTACACAACCTTACTGACCAAGCACTGCAAAATTGGCAACTGCAATTCATCATAGACCGCTTCATTTTGCCAGATAGCTTTACTCACGGGGAAATCGAACAGATAGGCAGTTTCTGTATAGTCAGACCTGACATCAAAGTTCTCGATGCCAACCAACATTATTACTGCGAGTTCAGTATCAATACTGCGCCACTTCGTTTCTACACGGATGGTTTTAAAGACGCGGTTATTATCACCGATGATGGCAAGGTAAAGCATACCGTCGTACTGACACCAATAGCCCTAGCCTCGCCTTATCGCGAGCGTGCTGAACTTCCACAGGTTGCTGAGCAAGCCATAGCCCTGATTCCAAAACCAAATAAGGTTGAACATTTTGATGGCGAGTTCCAACTGACTCGCTCAAGCCAAATTACATTGCAAGCTAATCTGGCCGAGAAAGCCGCGACTTGGTTGCAATTAGAGCTAGAACGGTTATTTGATTTTAAAGCGCAAACCATAGGTCATAGCGAGATTATTTACCGCAATAATCCAACACTTGATGAAGGTGAGTACCAACTTACCGTTGCAAGCTCTGGGGTCCGTCTTGAAGCGGGGTCTCGTAGCGGTTTTGTCCACGCTAGTGCAACGCTATTACAGTTGATTACAAAAAATGATCAACGAAACCTAACCATTCCGTTTATTAAAGTCATCGATACTCCACGCTTTAAGTATCGCGGCATGATGCTCGACTGTGCACGTCATTTTCACTCCGTCGATATGATTAAGCGCCTGCTCAACCAACTGGCACATTACAAATTCAATACTTTCCACTGGCACCTTACTGATGACGAAGGCTGGCGCTTAGAAATCAAGGCTTTGCCTGAGCTGACACAAGTGGGTGGATATCGTGGAGTCGGAACACAGTTGGAACCTCAATACAGCCACCTAGCTGACATTTATGGCGGTTACTACAGCCAAGAAGAAGTCAAAGAGGTGATTGCTTACGCAGAAGAACGCGGGATCAATATTATCCCAGAAATCGACATTCCAGGTCATTGCCGCGCTGCGATCAAGTCTCTGCCTAAGCTACTGCAAGATCCCAATGATCGCTCGCAGTATCGCAGCATCCAGCACTACAACGACAATGTTCTTTCTCCTGCCCTAGCCGGTACATACGAGTTTCTCGATAAAGTGCTCGAAGAGGTGGCTGAGCTATTCCCCTCTCTTTGGGTTCATATCGGTGCTGATGAAGTACCTGACGGTGTCTGGCTAGAGAGCCCTGCATGCCAAAAACTGATGCAAGAGAAAAATTTCCAAAGCCCTAAAGAGCTACAAGGTCACCTATTGGGTTATGCAGAAAGAAAACTTCGCTCGTTGGGTAAACGTATGGTGGGCTGGGAAGAAGCTCAACACGGCAACAAAGTGAGCAAAGATACCGTTATCTACTCATGGCTTAGCGAAGAAGCAGCCCTCAACTGCGCTAAGCAAGGCTTCGATGTCATTCTGCAACCGGGCCAATCTACTTATTTGGATATGACTCAAGACTATAGCCCAGATGAACCCGGCGTCGATTGGGCCGCTGTGATCCCACTTGAAAACGCCTATCGTTATGAACCATTAGCTCAAGTGCCCGATAGCGACCCGATAAGAAAACGAATCTTAGGCATTCAGTGTGCTCTTTGGAGCGAAATTATCACTGAACAGAAACGAATGGATTATATGGTTTTCCCAAGGCTAACAGCAATGGCTGAAGCCTGTTGGACAGAGAAACCTCAACGGAATTGGGAAGATTACTTAGCACGGCTGAAAGGGCACCTGCCTTTACTCGAAAAACAAGGCATTAACTTCCGTCAACCGTGGAAATAACACTGGAGCGAATGGTGAACATTCGCGGTTTTCACTAGCTTTAAATTTTTGGCTGCTAAAGTGGCAGCTTGGTAAAAAGGAAATTAACATGAAATACGGCTATTTCGATAACGACAATCGTGAATACGTCATCACTCGACCAGACGTACCTACGCCATGGACTAACTACTTGGGCACAGAGAAATTCTGTACTGTCATCTCGCACAATGCAGGTGGTTACTCTTTCTACAACTCTCCTGAATATAACCGTGTTACCAAATTCCGCCCCAATGCAACCTTTGACCGACCGGGCCATTATGTCTACCTGCGTGATGACCAAACTGGTGATTACTGGTCAATTTCTTGGCAACCAGTCGCAAAAAGCTTAGACGAAGCAAACTACGAAGTTCGTCATGGTCTGTCTTACTCTAAATTCAAATGTGAATACAGTGGTATCACCGCAACGAAGACACTGTTCGTACCTAAAGGTGAAGACGCTGAAGTATGGGATGTAGTGATCAAAAACACTTCCGACAAGCCACGTACCATCAGTGCATTCTCATTTGTCGAGTTCTCATTTAGCCATATTCAATCTGATAACCAAAACCACCAAATGTCACTATACTCAGCAGGTACTGAGTACAAGGATGGCGTGATTGAGTATGACTTGTACTACAACACCAACGACTTTGAAGGCTTCTATTACTTAGCGTCAACATTTAGCCCTGACTCATACGATGGCCAACGTGATAGCTTCCTTGGTCTTTACCGCGATGAAGCAAACCCAATTGCCGTCGAACAAGGTAAGTGTTCAAACACAGCGCAAACTTGTTACAACCATTGCGGTTCACTCCACAAACAATTCACGATCCAGCCGGGTGAAGAAGTACGCTTTGCTTACATTCTAGGTATCGGTAAAGGCAATGGTGAGCGCCTACGTGAGAAATACCAAGATCTAGCCAATGTTGATGCAGCATTTGCTGGTATTAAACAGCACTGGAACGAACGTTGTGAGAAATTCCAGGTGAAGTCTCCAAACGAAGGTCTAGACACCATGATCAACGCTTGGACTCTTTACCAAGCTGAAACCTGTGTCGTATGGTCTCGTTTCGCTTCATTTATCGAAGTCGGCGGACGTACAGGTCTAGGCTACCGCGATACTGCTCAAGACGCGATTTCAGTCCCTCATGCAAACCCTGAAATGACGCGCAAACGCCTCATTGATCTACTACGTGGTCAGGTGAAAGCGGGTTACGGTCTGCATCTATTTGATCCAGACTGGTTCGATCCAGAGAAAGCAGACGTTGAACCATCAAAATCACCAACGGTTGTCCCAACACCTTCAGACGAAGATAAGATCCACGGTATCGAAGATACCTGTTCTGATGACCACCTATGGCTAGTGCCTACCATCTGTAAGTACGTAATGGAAACCGGTGAGCACAGCTTCTTTGATGAGATGATTCCATACGCAGACGGTGGAGACGCTTCTGTCTATGACCATATGAAAGCGGCGCTGGATTTCTCTGCTGAATACGTTGGCCAAACGGGTATCTGTAAAGGTCTGCGTGCGGACTGGAATGACTGTCTAAACCTAGGTGGTGGTGAATCATCAATGGTTTCATTCCTACATTTCTGGGCTCTACAAGAGTTTATCGACCTAGCTAAGTTCCTTGGTAAAGAGCAAGATGTAGCTAAGTACACTGAAATGGCAGCGAACGTTCGTGAAGCGTGTGAAAGTCACCTTTGGGATGACGAAGGTGGTTGGTATATCCGAGGCCTAACAAAAAATGGTGACAAAATTGGCACTGCGCAACAAGCAGAAGGTCGTGTACACCTAGAGTCAAACACACTAGCGGTTCTCTCTGGTGCAGTTTCTCAAGAGCGCGGCGAAAAAGCGATGGATGCGGTAGATGAGAACCTATTCTCTGAATACGGCCTGCACCTGAACTCACCTTCATTCGCTACACCTAACGATGATATCGGCTTCGTAACCCGCGTATACCAAGGCGTTAAAGAGAACGGAGCCATCTTCTCTCACCCTAACCCATGGGCATGGGTTGCAGAGGCGAAACTTGGTCGCGGTGACCGTGCAATGAAGTTCTACGATGCACTTAACCCATACAACCAAAATGACATCATCGAAAAACGTATCGCTGAACCATACTCGTACGTTCAGTTCATCATGGGTCGTGACCACCAAGACCACGGCCGTGCAAACCACCCTTGGTTAACAGGTACATCTGGCTGGGCATACTTCGCCGTAACCAACTTCATCTTAGGTGTACGTACGGGTTTCGATGGTCTAACGATTGATCCATGTATCCCAACGAACTGGCCTGGCTTCGAGGTAACTCGTCAATGGTTAGGCGCGACTTACAACATCAAAGTTGAGAATCCGAACTCAGTGAGCAAAGGCGTTAAATCAATCACTGTTAACGGTGAACTTATCACTGGCAACGCTGTTCCGGTTCAGGCTGATGACAGCATCAATGACGTTGTTGTTGTATTAGGTTAATTGTCGCTAGAGCCTCTTCACAGAGGCTCTTTGTTTACTTAAAGGATTAAAACCATGATTAAGTTCGGAACAGGTGGCTGGCGCGCATTTATCGGCGAAGAATTTACCAAAGACAATGTCCAACTTGTTGCCCAAGCACTGGCCAACATCATTAACAACGAACAAGTCGCAGATACAGGCTTTGTCGTCGGTTATGACCGCCGATTTTTATCAGACAAAGCTGGCCGCTGGTTTACAGAAGTGCTCGCAGCAAACACTATCAAGGTGAGCTTTATTGATAAGTTCGTCCCAACCCCTATCGTGATGTTCAAAGCCAAAGAGATGGGCTGTGCCTACTCTGCGTGTATCACCGCTTCACACAACCCAGCCGACTACAACGGTATTAAGGTGTTTATTGAAGGCGGACGCGATGCAGATGAGGTAATCACTGAAAAGATCGAAACGCAAATCGCACAGCTAACACTAGCAAAAGTAAAGTCGGTCGATTTCGACCAAGCAGTTGAAGATAAGCTAATCGAAGTGATTAACCCAATGAACGAGTTTGTCGACTCAATCATTAACTTTATCGACATTGAATCCATTAAAGAGGCCAATCTACGCGTGCTGATCGACCCGATGTTTGGTGTTGCTAAAAATGCCTTGCAGACTGTTCTTATCAACGGTCGCTGTGATGTCGACGTGATCAATGATGGCAAAAATCCAGACTTTGGCGGCTTAATGCCCTCACCGAGCGCCGCGACCTTGTACAGGTTAAAACACCTAGTTGCCGCTGAAGGCTACGATATTGGTATCGGAACCGATGGTGATGCTGACCGTTTAGGTATCATTGATGAGAAAGGTCACTTTATTCACCCCAATGAAGTTTTGATCCTACTCTACTACTACCTATTAGAGTACAAAGGCTGGAAGGGCTCTGTGGTGCGTAACATTGCTACGACTCACATTCTCGATAAGATCGCTGCCGAACACGGCGAGAAATCATTTGAGGTACCTGTAGGCTTTAAACATATCAGTTCACAGATGGAAGCAGATGACTCACTGATCGGCGGTGAAAGCTCCGGTGGCTTAACGATTCGCGGTCACATCAAAGGTAAAGATGGCGTATTTGCCTCAAGTCTGCTGGTCGAAATGATTTCAGTAACGGGCAAAAAGCTCTCAGAACTGCTGGATGAGATATACAGTAAGTATGGCTATGCCTATACCGCAGAAGGAGATTGCACTTTTAAGCCAGCGCAAAAAAAACTGCTATACAACCGAATTTATGTTGCAAAGCAGCTGCCAGAGTTTAACTTTGAAATAGATAAAGTCAGCTACGAAGATGGCGCTAAGGTTTACTTCAAAAATGGTGGCTGGGTGATTGCTCGCTTCTCTGGTACTGAGCCGCTATTGCGTATCTTTGCCGAGATGGCAGATAAAGAAACTGCGGAACAAGTTGTGCTGCAAGTAAAAGAGTTTCTGCAACTCTAGTTAATCGAATTCACTACCCTATAGGTGGATATAATTGGCCCGGCTTCATTCGCCGGGCATTTTTTATCTAGAAAGCTAACACACCTTGAGTTTCGACCTTGACCGACACTTGCTGGCCTATGGTAAGAGGCTCGGCAGAACTCGCTAGCAAACGACTTCCACTCGCATCAATCACGTAACGACAGTGATCACCCATAAATTGCTGCTCTAATACGGTGACGCTGCTGTCTTCTGCCGCACTAATCTGAACATGCTGAGGGCGAAGCAGTAATTCACAACTGTCACCGATTTGAATATGTTGCTGGGCAGTTGCTTCGACTAAGCCTAGTTCAGTTTCAAATTCTGACTCTGAAGAGCGTTTAGCAGTTAAGTAACTACCTCCGCCGAGGAAGTCAGCGACAAACTTACTTGATGGCTGGTAATACAGCTCGCTCGCTGTGCCATACTGTTCAATCACACCGTGATTCATAACCGCCATCTTGTCAGAAAAAGCAAACGCCTCTTCACGGCTATGAGTTACGAAAATCGCCGTTACCCCCTGATTCTTAAAGATCTTACGGATCTCGGCAATCAGCTCGTGTCGCACTTGAGTATCAATATTTGAGAAAGGCTCGTCGAGCAGTAATAAGTCTGGCTTATAAGCGAGGGAGCGAGCAATAGCAACACGCTGTTGCTGACCACCAGACAATTGATGCGGATAGCGCTCGCTATAACCATCAAGATGCACTAACTCAAGCATTTCTTCGACTTTCGCTTTTTGCTCACCGAACGGTAATTTACGTAAGCCGAAGGCAACGTTTTCTGCCACGGTTAAGTGTGGAAAAAGCGCGTAATCTTGGAAGATCATACCGATATTACGCTGCTCTGGAGGAAGCCAGTTCGCACCGTCATCAATGGTCATACAGTTTAGGCTCATGGTGCCAGAACTTAATGGTAACAACCCTGCTATCGCTTTAAGTAACGTTGTTTTGCCACAACCACTTGCCCCAAGCAGACAAACAATTTCACCTTGCTCAACTTCTAGCGACAGTGACTCTAGCACCGTCGTTTGCTCATCGTATTTACACGTTAAGTCTTTAATTGATAATGCGCAGTTCATTAGTGGGAATGCTCCAGTGAACGGTTAACAATAACTAAAGGCACCAAACCAACCAGCACTAACAGCACCGCAGGTAATGCAGCGAGTTCTAGATGCTCATCAGAGGCAAAGTTATAAACATAAGTTGCAAGAGTTTCAAAGTTGAATGGGCGCAGCAGCAGAGCCGCATTGAGCTCTTTCATTGACTCGATAAAGACCAACAGACCCGCGATCAAAGCGCCTCGACGAACTAACGGGAAATGAATGCGCCACAGCATGGAATTAGCACTACAACCCATGGTTCTTGATGCCATATCAAGCGATGGAGATACTTTACTTAAACTGCTTTCAATACTGCCTATTGCGACCGCAGAAAAACGCACGACCATAGCGAAGATCAAAGCAAACATAGAACCAGAAAAAATCAAACCTGGTCTGCCCCACTCCATGAATTTAGCAATGTCGTTGACCAAGTGGTCCATAAATAACACAGGCACCATCACACCTATAGCGAGGACAGTTCCAGGGACTGCATATCCCATTGAGGATAAGCGCATAAATGCAAGGCTCTTACGCCCAGGGTTGACGCGTTGGCAGAAGTTGACAATCAATGCGACCACAACACCAATAATGGCAGCGGTTAGGGAAACATACAGGCTATTAAGCGCATACTCACGAAATTCCGCCGTCCAACTTTGGCCGAAATATTTGTAAGCATAGATAATCAACTGCCCAAGCGGGAAAATAAACGCGATACAGACAAGCCCCCAACACCAAGACAATGCTAGCCACTTTCTCCAACCAGCTAACTCATAGCGGAAGTCTTCACGGCTACTGAATTGGTTTTGAAATAATTTTTGCTTGCGGCGACTGTAGCGTTCGGAGCTGAGTAGGAGTATGACAACAACCAACATTATCGCAGAAATTTTTGCCGCAGCCGTTAAGCTCGAATAACCAAGCCAAGTATCATAAACCGCAGTGGTTAGCGTATTGACCGCAAAGTAGCTCACCGTGCCAAAATCACCAATGGTTTCCATTGCTACCAGCGACAAACCAACCGCAATCGACGGTCTAACTAAAGGTAAAGAGATACGGCGAAAGCTCTCCCAAGGCGAGCATTTCAATAGACGGGCAGATTGAAGCAAAGAGACGTTTTGCTCCATAAAAGCAGCACGGCACAAAAGGTAAACATATGGATAGAAGACTAACGAAAGAACAATAATCGCACCGCTCAGGGTACGGATGTCAGGAAACCAATATTCCCCTGGCCCCCACCCCGTCAGATCGCGCAGCAAAATCTGAACTGGTCCGGCAAAGTCAAACCAATCAGTAAAAATATACCCAACGATATACCCCGGCATCGCTAGCGGAAGTACCAGAGCCCATTGAAGGACTCGCTCTCCGGGGATTCGGCACATCGCCATAATCCAAGCGGAAGGAATACCAAACACGAGAGACAACACCATAGTACCAATAACCAGTACCACAGTATTAAACGTGTAAGTTGGCATTACCGTTGACATCAAATGAGCAAAAAGCTCATCGGTTTCACCAACAGCTGTCATGAATATCGCTAAGATCGGCAAAACCAGTAGTAAAGCAAGCGCTCCGCTACTGGTTCCCCATAAATAATTTTTTTCTTTCATCGCCTACTTACAACCAGGAATTATGAAATATAAATGCGTTTGCAAATACCTCTCATATCCCTTTAATAGTTTAGGGTATTTATACCCTTATAAACAAACAACCTCAAGTAACCCTACAAAAAGAGCGACTTGAGGCTGTGCTTATTTAGAGAGTCAATGACTCACCAAAAAACTATTATAGGTCGAACTTAACTTCGTCTAGTAGTTTGATCGCTGCTTCGTGGTGGCTAGCAACATCATCTAGAGAAATAGTATCTGGCTTGAAATCACCCCAAGACGCAACCAGTTCTGAACGCTTAACGCCATCTTTCACTGGGTATTCGAAGTTAACTTCAGCATACATGCTTTGTGCTTTATCGCCCGCTAGGAACTCCATAAGCTTCACTGCATTCTCTTTGTTTGGAGAGTGTTTAGCCATCGCCATACCAGAGATGTTTACATGAGTACCTGTCGTCTTCTGGTTAGGGAAGTTGATGTAAACTGCATCAGCCCAAGCTTTTTGCTCTGCATCGTTAACCATCTTGCCTAGGTAGTAGCTGTTACCAAGAGAAACGTCACATAGACCTTCTTTGATTGCTTTAACCTGTGCACGGTCATTACCTTGTGGCTTACGCGCTAGGTTAGCTTTAACGCCTTCTAACCACTCTTTAGTTGCGGCTTCGCCTTCGTGAGCAATCATTGCAGAAACTAGAGATACGTTGTAAGGGTGCTTACCGCTACGAGTACAGATTTTGCCTTTGAATTCAGGCTTAGCTAGATCAGCGTAAGTGAAGTCTTCACCTAAACGGCCAACTCGGTCACGTGAAGAATAAACGCTACGAGTTCGAGTTGTTAGGGCAAACCACTCGTTGTCAGTATCTTGGTACTGAGCTGGAATGTTTTTTTCTAGAACTTCGCTTTCAACCGCTTGAACAAGGTTTTTCTTAGTCAGTTCAGATAGACGGCTAATATCTACAGTTAGAATCACGTCTGCTGGGCTGTATTCACCTTCTTGAGCTAGCTTCTCTGCTAGACCTTTCTTAGCAAACTTAACGTTTACTTTAATACCTGTCTCTTTAGTGAACTCGTTGAACATTGGCTCAACTAGGAAAGGTTGACGGTAAGAGTATACGTTCACTTCTTCTGCAGCGATCGCCGCTGTAGGTGCGATTGTCGCGCAAGCTAGTGCAGAAAGAGTCAGCAGTTTTTTCATTGGTTCAGTCCTTTAACTTCGTAATGATAACGTTTATCAGTTGCGTTATTATATTCATCACAATTTAGAAAACAATGATGCGAAACAAAAAAACCTGCTCATTAGAGCAGGTTTTTGATACTTTTATTTGTAACTATATGTAACATCACACTTAGTGTAATTACTTCACCGTAACGAATTCAGGATATGCACCTACGCCACAGTCGTGCATGTCCATTCCTTCCATTTCTTCGTCCTCAGAGACTCGGATACCCACTGTTGCTTTCAGCACAGCCCAAACCACTAGGCTTGCACCAAATACCCAAGCAAAAATCACCAGCGCACCTAGTAGCTGAGCACCAAATGTCGCATCACTATTACTTAGTGGCACAACCATTAGACCAAAGAAGCCACATACGCCGTGTACTGAAATCGCACCAACTGGATCGTCAATCTTAAGCTTATCTAGGCCGATAATGCTAAATACCACTAGCGCACCAGATACTGCACCGATTGCAACAGCGTAAAGCGGTGATGGTGATAGAGGGTCAGCAGTGATAGCAACAAGACCTGCTAATGCACCGTTAAGAATCATAGTCAGATCCGCTTTACCCCAAGTTGTTTTACACACTAGTAACGCTGCAATTGCACCTGCAGCTGCGGCTGCGTTCGTGTTCAAGAAGATTTGACCAACTGCGGTAGCATTTTCAAAATCAGATACCATTAGCTGAGACCCACCGTTGAAGCCGAACCAACCAAACCATAGGATAAAGGTACCTAGTGTTGCAAGAGGCATATTTGACCCAGGAATTGGGTAGATTTCACCATTCTTACCGTATTTACCTTTACGAGCACCTAGAAGTAGAACACCTGCGAGAGCTGCAGCAGCACCTGCCATGTGAACAATACCTGACCCTGCAAAGTCACTAAAGCCAGCTTCTGATAGGAAACCACCACCCCAAGTCCAGTAACCTTCCATTGGGTAGATAAATGCTGTTAGTACTACCGAGAAGATTAAGAAAGACCATAGCTTCATACGTTCAGCAACAGCACCTGAGACAACTGACATTGCGGTCGCGACAAACACTACTTGGAAGAAGAAGTCTGACTCTAAAGAATGGTCAGCCCCTTCGCCTTGAGTACCGATGAGTGCACCAAATGATGGTAACCAACCGCCTTCACCATTATCAACATACATGATGTTGTAACCAACGATGAGGTACATAGTACAAGCGATCGCGTACAAGCAGATATTTTTGGTCAGAATCTCAGTGGTGTTCTTTGAGCGAACCAGACCCGCTTCTAACATGGCAAAACCTGCTGCCATCCACATTACCAACGCACCCGAAATGAGGAAGAAAAAGGTGTCTAGTGCGTAACGTAACTCTGTTACTGTTGTTGTTAATTCCATCTTATTGTCTCCAATCCTTTGAATTCTTAAAGCGCTTCGGCGTCCATTTCGCCGGTACGAATACGTACCGCTTGGCTAAGGTCATAAACAAAAATTTTGCCATCGCCGATTTTTCCGGTGTGTGCTGCTTTTGAAACCGCTTCAATCACGCGGTCTACATTTTCTGCCTGAGTTGCTATTTCAAGTTTTACCTTCGGCAAAAAATCAACTTGGTACTCAGCACCACGGTAAAGCTCGGTGTGACCTTTCTGACGGCCAAATCCCTTAACCTCTGATACTGTCATCCCTTCAATACCAACATCGGCTAGGGCCTCACGAACATCGTCTAACTTGAACGGTTTGATAATCGCATTTATAAGTTTCATCGCATCCTCTCTGAAGCTGTCATCCTTTTGCTTATTAGTAATCCAAGGTACGTGCCAACTTATTAAGTTATTGATTTAAATAAAAACAAGCCTCAAATATAGCTCAACAAACAAAAAGGGCGCACCAACTCGGTGCGCCCTTTTCACAAAATTAAAGCAAGTCTAAGATAGCTCACCACAAAAGTGCATTACTTGGTTGTGAGAAAAGTTTTCCATTGCTCAATTAGATCTTCGAAGTCTTCCAACCCACAGTTAGCTGTACTTTCACTGTCATAAAAATCAAACTCGCTATTTGCGTCCATCTCCTGACCATGAGCAAGTACATTTTCTTGAACCGTTGCTTCATCACCTTGAATCATTAGGGAAATTTCAGTGCCTTCTAAGGCATGCTCTTGTTGAGGGTTAGAGCGTGCTTCGCGAATTAAATGATCAACGCGATCAATTTTCTGCCAATCTTTACCAATTTCTTCCTGCAGCCAACGTGCAACAATTTCGTGCCCCATACTGGACTTCACATAGTATTCGCCCATTAAAGTGTTCCTAATAAACTCGAATTCCATAGGGCGCCTCTTGTAGTTCTGCCAAACTTAATCGGCGGGAGTATACAGGGTCGGGAATCAAGGGTCGAGAATTGGGGATCTCCTCAAGCGAGTAGATAGCTTAGTGAGATTCCCTACTCCTTCCTTCGTCAGTCTAGGGAATGGCAGAATTAAAATAGATCCTACTACTCTCGCATCTAGAGCGAAGCGTTCCATAGGACGAAGTCCGTTCCCATGGTCTAAAAAAAGCGCCCACCTTTTGGCGAGCGCTATATCATTTCTTGAACCGCGACTAAACGTTAGACTGGCTCTTGAAAAATTACTTCATCCGCTTTCTTAGTGTACTCTTCCATCTTATGGAAGTTCAGGTAGCGGTATGTATCCGCTGCCGTTGCATCAATCTTCTGAGCGTACTCCAAGTACTCTTCCTTAGTTGGGATACGACCTAGAATCGCACCCACAGCAGAAAGCTCTGCTGACGCTAGGTAAACATTCGCACCAGTACCCAAACGGTTCGGGAAGTTACGAGTAGATGTTGACATGACTGTCGCTTTGTCGGCAACACGTGCTTGGTTACCCATACATAGCGAACAACCCGGAGTTTCTATACGAACTCCCGCACGGCCAAAGATACCGTAGTAACCTTCTTCCGTTAGCTGGTCTTTATCCATCTTAGTTGGTGGTGCAACCCATAGGCGAGTGCTTAGGGAACCATTGAACTCTTCAAGCATCTTACCCGCAGCGCGGAAGTGACCGATGTTAGTCATACATGAACCGATGAACACTTCGTCGATGCTAGTGCCCTGAACTTCAGACAGCAGACGCGCGTCATCAGGGTCGTTTGGTGCACAAAGTACTGGCTCTGTGATATCAGCCAGATCAATCTCGATAACGTGCGCATATTCTGCGTCAGCATCTGCAGATAGTAATTCAGGGTTCGCCAGCCACTCTTGCATTGCAGTAATCCGACGTTCGATTGTACGCACGTCACCGTAACCTTCTGCGATCATCCACTTAAGCATGGTGATGTTCGAGTTTAAGTACTCTTCGATAGACTCTTGAGATAGCTTAACGGTACAACCTGCTGCGCTGCGTTCTGCAGATGCATCAGAAAGCTCGAATGCTTGCTCTACAGATAAGTGCTCAACACCTTCGATCTCTAGGACACGGCCAGAGAATTCGTTGATCTTACCTGCTTTCTCTACAGTTAGTAGACCTTGCTTGATACCGTATAGCGGAATTGCATGTACTAGGTCACGTAGCGTGATACCTGGCTGCATTTCACCTTTGAAGCGCACCAAGATTGATTCTGGCATATCAAGCGGCATAACACCTGTCGCAGCAGCAAATGCCACAAGACCAGAACCAGCAGGGAAGGAAATACCTAGTGGGAAACGAGTATGCGAATCACCACCTGTACCTACTGTATCAGGTAGAAGCATACGGTTTAACCATGAGTGGATAACACCATCGCCCGGACGTAGAGAAACACCTGCGCGGTTCATGATGAAATCAGGTAGAGTATGGTGAGTGTTAACGTCAACTGGCTTAGGATATGCCGATGTATGACAGAAAGACTGCATCACAAGATCTGCAGAGAAGCCAAGACAAGCAAGGTCTTTTAGCTCATCACGCGTCATAGGACCCGTTGTATCCTGAGAACCTACCGTTGTCATTTTAGGCTCACAGTATTGACCTGCGCGAACGCCTTCAACACCACATGCTTTACCAACCATCTTCTGAGCTAGTGTGTAGCCCTTATCTGAAGCTGATGGATCAACAGGCTTAGCAAATAGATCCGTCTCTTCTAGGCCTAGAGATGTACGAGCACGGCTTGTTAGGCCACGACCGATGATAAGTGGAATACGACCACCAGCACGAACCTCATCAAGTAGCACTTTGCTCAGTTCGAAGCTAGAAATCTCTGCACCACCTTTACGTACAACACCTTCGTATGGGTAGATATCAATCACATCGCCCATGTTCATGTCTTGTACATTCAATTCGATCGGTAGCGCACCTGAATCTTCCATTGTGTTGTAGAAGATTGGCGCGATCTTACCGCCTAGACACACACCACCAGTGCGCTTGTTTGGTACATATGGGATATCATCACCCATAAACCAAAGCACTGAGTTGGTTGCAGATTTACGTGAAGAACCGGTACCAACTACGTCACCAACGTATGCTAATGGAATACCGTCTTTCTGTAGTTCTTCAATTTGCTTAATTGGACCAACACTACCTTGTTCATCAGGGTTGATGCCGTCACGTTCCATTTTAAGCATCGCTTTTGCGTGCACAGGGATATCTGGGCGAGACCAAGCATCAGGTGCTGGAGATAAGTCATCGGTGTTCGTCTCACCGGTCACTTTAAATACTTTAACCGTGATTTTTTCAGCAACTTTCTCTTTTGAAGTAAACCATTCAGCGTCAGCCCATGACTGAAGAACTTGCTGCGCGTAAGTATTACCAGCTTTCGCTTTCTCTTCTACATCGTAGAAAGCGTCAAACATAAGTAGAGTGTGTGAAAGTGCTTTAACTGCGATTGGCGCTAACGCCTCATCTTCTAGCAACTCAACGAGTGGAGCGATGTTGTAACCGCCCTGCATGGTACCAAGCAGTTCAGCTGCTTTTTCACGGCTAACAAGCGGCGATTCCACTTCACCTTTTGCGACGGCCGTTAGGAAACCAGCTTTAACGTAGGCAGCTTCATCAACACCAGGAGGGATACGATTCTCTAGTAGGTCAAGAATAAATGCTTCTTCACCTTGAGGTGGGGTTTTAAGAAGTTCAACTAGGCCGGCAACTTGCTCAGCGTCCAGTGGTCTAGGAACAACTCCTTCAGCAGCACGCTCTTCGACGTGTTTACGGTAGGCTTCAAGCACGACTTTTTCCTCTCATTGCGGTTCCTCCCTCTTATGCTATTTATTCAAAGAATAAGGGAGTGAACATCCTTGGAAACTTGGCTCTCCTTGCCATATTTTTCATTCAATGCTGACTGATAAACAGTGCCAGAGAGGCCAAACTGTGGGCGGTAGGATAGCAAATTTAACGTTAAATTAAAAACTAATCATTTTGACCAACATAGCAACTTAAGACTAAAGTTCTATGATTTTTCCCGTTAAATCTGCCAAAGTCCTACTTGATGACAATGGGATATTATGGCGTTTAATGAAACTCACGTTACTTAAATGTAGTGCCTATGATTAAGTAGAATGAGTCAAAATTCTGCTCAGTGCGGCCATAGCCAAACATAATGGGACCTACTGGCGAATCCACTCCAGCAAACACTGAACCAGCAGCATATAACGGTGCATCATCAATATCTAAGTCGGGATCATTCCAGACGCCGCCATATTCCATTGAACCACCAATATAGAATGGTGAAGTAAATAAGCCAAAATCGTTATCAAACCACCGGTAACGGTAAACAAGGCTGCCGAACACTTTATTTTGCCCAATTAAGCTATTACGTGGGATCCCCGATAAATTTAGAAAACCACCAATTTCTTTAGGATCAATTGGGATAGATGAGTTTTTATTGTTTACGAACCCTACATCTATATTTGCAACCAAAGTATGGCGAGCAAAAGTCTGTGCTGCGATCATTTTCGCACCAAACTCATACGCAGTGTCTTCTTCTACCATAGTCTCCCTGAACAAGGTTCCACCGACACTTTCATCGTGAGAGATTAAATAATCTAAATCAAGGTATAAACCTCTGCGTGGTAGGCTGTAGTTATCCAGAGTATCGATTCGATAATTGGCAAAAACACCCAATCGCTTATAGTCTAAATCTAGATATGACGGCAGGGTCGATAGCTCCCCATCTCCATCAACATACCTTGCGCCAGTTTTAAATCGTCGCCATAAGGTATCTTGATAGCCTAACGCCCACTCCGCGGTCCATTCGCTATAAGTTAATGGGAAATAATTTTTTGTTGCTGATAGCGTCGTATCTTCAAATCCAGAATCAGGTAGGTTACGTTTCTCGCTACTGTACGTGACCCCAAAAGTGGTAAATGCTTTCTGACTGGAAAAGAAAGGACTATACAGCTGCGCTTGAAACAGCTTGTCTGTCCCAATTTCAAAATTGGTTCTTAATTCTGCGCCAAAGTCATTCAAGTTGGTAAAATTACTCGATATGCCAATCGAATACTGGCTATCTGTTGTAAAGTCATCTTCTAGGAAAAAGCGAAAATTAACGTAGTTTGGTCCCCAGGACTTTTCATTAACATCGACAATTAAGCTATCTTGTCCATCAACAACGTCATAGCGATATTTGATCAGCTCAAAGCGGTCTAAAGCATACAAGTCTTGAACACTTTGTTCTACCTCGGCCAAAGAGTACTCATTACCGGGCTCCAACCTTAGACGCTGCTCTAACAGTTCATCAGCGTAGTGAGTTTTGTTGTTTATCACCACATTCTGCACTGTGATTTCATCTCCATATCTTAATTCACGACGCACATCTTCCTTATGATCAACGTATTTTTGATATTGCCCAGAGGAAAGACTGAGCTTTTTGAGCAACTCTTTGTTCTCCATTGTCACCTGATAACCTTTTTCAAAAGCGTCAGGCATCTTGGCAAATTCCGTCGTTTCCATATCACCGACTTCAGGGCGTAGATACAGATCTTTTTCAGTAAGCAATTCTGCCTGCTGATTAGTGGTATTTCGTACTAGATAGTTAGATAGCTGATCAGCAACAGTAAATAGCGTGGTAAAGTCTTCTTCATCCTTGTATTCAGTACTAATATCAACGGCAATCACAACATCGGCACCAAGATCTCGGGCAACGTCCACCGGCATATTATTTGTGACCCCACCATCGACAAGCAATCGACCATCAAGATTATACGGTGGTAGGGCTCCGGGTACTGACATACTCGCCATCATAGCATCGACTAAGTAACCACGATCAATCACAACAGGTTCAAGGTCGATAATATCGGTCGCGACTGAGCGGTAAGGAATCGCTAACTCATCGAAAGACTCAAATGGAGGCAAGTTCCCTGCGGTTTCACGCAGCAGCTTTAACATTCCTTGCCCCTGAACAATACCTCTTTTGCCGCGAATTTCACCCCAGCGCAGCCCTAAATCAGTGGTTAACTGGTATCTATCTTCGTACTCTTTGTCTTGCACTTTACGCTGGCTGCGATCAACCCTGTCGCGGTAGCCGCTATTCCAATCCACTGTATGGATAAAAGACTCGATTTCATCCGCACTCATACCTGTCGCATACAAACCACCAACGTATGATCCCATACTGGTACCAGTAATAATGTCGACAGGAACTCTTAGCTCTTCAAGCGCTTTCAATACACCAATATGTGCCGCCCCTTTTGCTCCACCACCAGCCAACACAAGCGCCACTTTCGGTCTTGTCTCTTGGGCAGATTCTGCTTGAGCCAACGCATTAAATGTAATGCTTCCGATAACACATGCTAGGAAGCCAATGAGTTTGGTCACGATTCGAGTTCCTTTCTAAAGCCTATGCTGTGTTTATACTGGCAGAGTTGATCATCGTAAAGCATTAATATTCAACACAATGATTGCTACCAACTAAATAATTTCTTTAACCACTGCTTCGGCTGACTATCACACTGTTTTTGTAAACGGCCACTGACATCCCAGATAGGCAACTTAAACTCATTCGAGCAGTCGAGATCTAGGCTGCCTTGCGCGGTTTTAGCAAAACCCAAGGTACTCACCCCTTGTGGCCAAGGCAGGGTTAATTTCTCCGGAATTCGATGCTTTAGATATTCTGCATACACGCGTAATGCCCCGCTAGAGCCTGTTAGCTTGGTCGGTTTATTATCATCGCGGCCAAGCCAGATAGTGGTGACCTCTCGCCCATCAACGCCAACAAACCAACTATCTCGGGTGTCGTTACTGGTGCCTGTTTTACCAGCAAGCGCCGCCCAAGCAAACTGACTATTGAGATAACGGCCTGTTCCTTCTAATACGCCGCGTTTCATCGCGTAAGTCGTTAACCAAGCTGCTTGTTGATCAACAGTTTGCGACACTCTAGGTAAAGACTGGTACAGCACATTGCCATCAAGGTCGATCACTGAACGTAATGCCGATAGTCTTGCCTGTTTGCCTGAGTTAGTCAGGGTTTGATACATCTGTGCCACTTGGAAGGGGGTCAATGTGAATGAGCCAAGGAACATAGAAGGTACTGGGCGAATTTCGTTTTTATCCACCCCAAGCTTTTCTAACGTTTTAACCACGCTCGGGATGCCTAGCTGCATTCCAAGCTCAACTGTTGGTACATTGAGTGACTTTGCCAATGCAATATACAAAGGCACATCACCGCGGAATTTACGGTCATAGTTGCGTGGGGACCAAACGTTGCCTTTACTACCTTTTAAGCTGATCGGTTTATCGTGCAAGGTTGTCGCTAGGTTGTACTTTTCCGGTTGCTCCAGTGCGGTTAGGTACACAGCTGGCTTGGCTAAAGAACCAATTTGGCGACTGGCGTTCAGCGCTCGATTGAAGCCATCATAGCCAGTGCGCTTACCGCCGACCATGGCGCGAATTTCTCCGCTATGGCGATCTACAGCGACTGCGGCACCTTCAAGAGACTTACCCGCAACATTGGCAAGTTGCGGGATCTTTTTAGCGATCGCCTGCTCTAACTCTTGCTGAGATACAGGGTCTAGTGAGGTAAAGACTTTTAAACCAACATCCGATTGGAATGCCTCACCCACTTTCTGTTTTAGTTCAATGTTCAACTGCTGGAAATAGGAAGGCTGACGGCTAGCAATACGTGGGTTGTCTTGGATATCCAGCGGTCGACTTGCTGCCATGTCATATTGGCGCGCCGTTAAGATATCGTGTTGCATCATCAGACGCAGCACCAAGTCGCGGCGCTTTTTTGCTCGCTCAGGGAAACGAACCGGATTGTAGTATGAAGGCCCTTTGACCATACCTACTAATAAGGCGAGCTGATCAATACGTAATTCTTGAATCGGTTGCCCAAAGTAAAGCCGTGATGCTAAGCCAAAACCGTGAATCGCCTGTCCGTGGCTCTGCCCCAAATAAACTTCATTAAGATACGCCTCTAAGATCCGATCTTTGCTGTAACGATGGTCGAGTATTAACGCAATATACGCTTCGCGGATTTTTCGCCACAAGGTGCGATCACTTGATAGGAAGATATTCTTCGCCAATTGCTGCGTAAGCGTACTTCCCCCCTGAACCGTTCGTCCGGCTTTGACATTAGCGACCAAGGCTCGTGCAATCGCGAGTGGAGACACCCCCTCGTGTTGGTAGAAGTCGCGATCTTCAGTCACTAGCAAGGCATCAATCATCACCTCTGGGAATTGCTCGCGCTTAACAAACAACCTTTGCTCATCGTGATTTTTCTCGAGCATTCCCAACATCTTAGGTTCAACTCGTAGATAACCTAAATCACCTTTTTTCTCCAGTGACTCAATTCGTTGCAAACTACTTTGCGAGAAATATAGCATCACATGACGATCCGGCTCAGGGCCATCAGAAAACTCAAAAGGTCGGCGGATAAGCTCTATCTTGGTGGATGATGAAGAGTACTCGCCGGGAAACCGCGGCTGACGCACCTTACGATAATTGAGAACATCCAGTTCATTACGGACTTCTTGGATCGTAATCGCATCACCGGGAGCTAAGTTGAGAATACGCGCATAAACCACAGTTGGTAAGTCAAAAAGCTGTCCTTCAAAACGCTGTTTTACCAAGCTATCGAGATAGATCCCAACCACTAGTAGGACGGCACATCCCGCCAAAGTCAGCTTCCAACTAAAGCCCCAGATTGCCTTCAACCAAGAACGTTGCGGTTTCTTTTTCGGACTGCGTTTCGGCGATTTAGACGCACGTTTACGAACAGGTTTCTTAGCGGTGCTTTTGGTACCTGTCGAGGCTTTTTTTTTGGTCATGAGTTCATTTGTCGTTTGGTTTTCGTTGTCGCTACGTGGTTAGCCGGATCGTCAGGCCACACATGTTTCGGGTAGCGCCCTTTCATCTCTTTCTGCACTTCTTTATATGCCCCACTCCAAAAACTCGCCAGATCACGCGTTACCTGAAGTGGCCTCTGTGCAGGAGAAAGCAACTCTAAAACTAAACGTTTTCTACCCAAGGCAATTTCTGGCGAATCTTGCTCACCAAAAACTTCTTGCATTCGAACGGATAGAACAGGTTCTTGCCCTTGCTGATAGCGTATTTTTTTCTTGCTGCCCGTAGGAACTTGGTAATGTGTCGGCAACCATTTTTCTATGTCTTGATTTAACGGCCAACCTAAATAGGCCATTAGAGCAGCCTCGATGTCGACTTTCGCTAATGCTTTTACAGAGCCAACACCCGTTAAGTACGGCTCTAGCCAGATGGCCAGATTGTCCAACAGTCCAGATTCATCAAGCGCAGGCCATTGTTGCTCAGGTAACCACTCCTGCCCACAGCGAATTCGTTCCAATAACTCGATACTTTGCGCGCTCCAATTTAATACCGAAAGCCCTTTGCGTTGAACGTAATTAAGTAAAGCTTGCGTCATTTTTTCGCGCGAGGGTTCAGGAAGCGATGCTGTCTCAGTGATTAAGCGACCGATCTTTGTCTGTCGCTGAGCAACGAGTCGACCTTTTTGCTCATCCCAATCCACAACCTCTTGCCGTCTAAACAACTCCGGAGAGTGATTTTGCAGCTCAAACACATCTAGCTCTACCGCTGTCAAAACCTGCGAGGACTCTGAGTGGCTGCGCATTAAGTCCAACACCACTAAATAGTCGCTACTCGCCAACCTTTGCGTATCTTGGATTTGCGCACCATGTCCATTAGCCAATAAGAACCTACCAATCTGATTCACTCTCGCCTTAGCAATTCGATCAGGAAAAGCCTGCGCTAACAACACTGCTACCCTTGACTCATCGACATCATCTAAACAAAAACGATGGCCCATTCGCTTAGCTATCACCTTCGCTCGCTCGATAACCATTTTCTGTTTGCTATGCTTGCCTTGCTTGAAACGATGCATGCTATGCATAAAGTCGAGAGTATTGCGCTCTGGCTCTTCCAACAGAGCGACAATCGCTGAGGCTGTTTCTAGCGAGCAGTTCGCTTTGGCGAGCATAGCGCAAGACCTCGGCTCTAAACCTAGCTTCGAGGCAAGTTTTCCCGCTTCTGTTAACTGGCTTTTGTTATCCAATAACCCAAGTTGCACAAGCAGCGCTTTGGCTTGGTTTATAGCGCTAGCGGGTGGTACATCTAACCAGCCCAGTTCAGCGGGAGTTTTCGCTCCCCACTGAGCAAGTTCAAGAACCAGATTAGACAAATCAGAATGCAGAATTTCCGCCTGAGGCACATAAGGTTGTTGAGCGAGTTGTCCTTCGGAATATAAGCGTACACAAATACCCGGTTCGATTCGTCCAGCCCGTCCAGATCTTTGCTCGGCTGAAGATTGAGCAATTCGAGTCTGCTCTAAACGCGTAACACCGCTTTTTAGGTCAAACTTAGCCACTCGTTCATAACCACAATCAACCACTAGCCTGATGCCTTCGATTGTGAGTGAGGTTTCGGCAATATTAGTGGCCAACACCACCTTACGTTGACCACTCGCCACAGGTTGTATAGCCGCTTGTTGTTGGGAAAAGTCGAGCTGTCCATATAGTGGGCACACCTGAATGTCACTCGTCAACTGCTGTAAACGCTCTTCGACACGTTTGATCGCCGCTACGCCGGGAAGAAAAGCCAATAAAGATCCTGACTCACTGCTCATCAGAGCAGAAATCTGTTTTGCCATCTGGTCTTCCAAACGCTCATTTGGCTTGGGAAGCACGTAACGATGTTCAACAGGATAGCTACGTCCATGTGACTCAACGTACTCTGACTCTGGGAGTAAACGAGATAGAGCATGTTGATCTAACGTTGCCGACATCACCACTAGCTTGAGATCATCACGTAGCACTTCCTGAATCTCTAGGCAAAACGCCAGAGCCGTATCAGCATGAATACTGCGCTCGTGAAATTCATCGAAGATGATCAGGTCAACACCTATCAGTTCAGGATCAGACTGAATCATGCGTGTTAGAATGCCTTCAGTAACCACTTCTAATTGAGTCTGCTCACTGGTCTGATTCTCACCACGAACGCGATAACCGACACGCTGCCCGACTCTTTCACCCAATTGCAGGGCGAGATATCGAGCAATGTTTCGCGCCGCCAGTCGTCTTGGCTCAAGCATAATGATCTTGCCTTTCACCACTTTCTGCCTAAGCAGTTGCAGTGGAAAATAGGTTGACTTACCCGCACCAGGTGCCGCTTTAAGGATCAATTGAGAACAAGTGCGAACAGCAGAAAGTAATTCTGGCATCACGCCTTCAATAGGCAGTTGTGACAATGGGATGACCTTATGGTGTAATGTTGGCAACTATTGTACATAAAAACAGTAACTAGTCCCAAATGAAGTTCGATCCCCCTTTAGATTCAGCTACGTTAGTTAAGCGTTATAAACGCTTTCTCACCGACATTACTTTGCCAGATGGCAGTGAGCGCACAATCCATTGCGCTAACACTGGCGCTATGACTGGCTGTGCGACGCCCGGTAATAAAGTATGGTATTCAACCTCTGACAATCCGAAGCGTAAATACCCAAACAGTTGGGAGCTAACAGAAACAAGTCAAGGCCATCGCATCTGTATTAACACCGTGCGCGCAAACCAATTGGCGGTAGAAGCAATAGAAACGGGAGTGATTGCAGAGCTACAGGGCTATGACCAACTTCAAACAGAAGTGAAATATGGTAATGAAAATAGCCGGATTGATATCTTGCTCAATTCAAAAAATCAACCAAAATGCTATATAGAGGTTAAAAGCGTCACCTTATTAGATGAGGAATTACAAGGCCAAGGGTATTTCCCAGATGCAGTCACTACTCGTGGACAAAAACATCTGAGAGAACTCACAGAAATGGTGCAATCTGGAAGCAGAGCGATACTTTTGTTCACTGTTTTACATTCAGGGATTGAAAAAGTCTCTCCTGCACTCCATATAGACGCCAAATATTCACAATTACTGAAATACGCTCAAGAACAAGGAGTGGAAGTACTGTGCTACAAAGCAGAGCTTTCAAGCGATGAGATCAAACTGGTCAAGTCACTCAAATTTAGCCATTCACGGCCAAAAATGATGTGACCTTCACAATGACAGTAAGTTTAGTCTCCAGTATTTGCCTCCAATGATTCTTTTTGCTATAGATACCCGCCTTAAAAATAACTGCGAGCGCAGTTGACTAGGTGTTAGTAGGAGATGCTGCATGCCAGAATCAAAGAAAAAAGCGCTAGGCATCCTAGCCATTGCAGGGGTTGAGCCATACACAGAGAAAGCTGGTGAAGAATACATGTCACCTGAGCAGTTGGCTCATTTTACAAAAATTCTATCAGCTTGGCGCAACCAGCTCAGGGAAGAAGTTGATCGCACTGTACACCATATGCAGGACGAGGCAGCAAATTTCCCAGATCCCGTTGACCGTGCTTCTCAAGAAGAAGAGTTCAGCTTAGAGCTACGTAACCGTGACCGTGAACGTCGTCTGATTAAGAAGATCGAAAAGACGTTGAACAAGATCGAAGAAGATGACTTTGGCTTCTGTGAATCTTGTGGTGTCGAGATCGGCATTCGTCGTCTAGAAGCTCGCCCAACCGCAGATCTTTGTATTGACTGTAAGACTCTTGCAGAAATCAAAGAGAAGCAAATGCAAGGTTAATACAGACTTGCAATAACTATTGAAGGGAGCTGTGGCTCCCTTTTTGGTTTGTATCACGATTTAAAAACAGTATGAGTTATATTGGTCGCTTCGCTCCATCCCCATCAGGCCCTTTGCACTTTGGCTCTTTAATTGCTGCACTGGGCAGTTATTTCCAAGCCAAAGCTCATCATGGCCAATGGCTAGTGAGAATTGAAGACTTAGATCCTCCACGAGAAATGCCAGGGGCCGCTGCGTTGATTTTGCAAACCTTAGAGGCTTACCATCTTTATTGGGATGGCGAAGTGGTTTATCAAAGCAAACGGTATGAGCTGTATCAATCGCAAATAGAACGCTGGCTAAAATCTGGACAAGCGTATTATTGCCAGTGTACGCGTAAGCAAATTAAAGCGCTCGGTGGCTTCTATACAGGAACCTGTCGCGATCTTGACTTAACCAATCATGACCAATGTGCGATTCGTTTGCGCATGACTCAGCCAGTTTATCAGTTTGAAGATAAGCGCCACGGCACGTTAACTATCCCTGCCTCACTGGCAAATGAAGATTTTATTATCAAGCGCCGCGATGGATTGTTCGCCTATAACCTTGCTGTAGTATTGGATGACATTGACCAAGGAGTGACAGAGGTAGTGCGTGGAGCAGACTTAATTGAGCCAACGGGCAGACAAATAAGCCTTTATCAAATGCTAGATCGTAGACCTGTAAACTATTTGCACCTTCCGTTGGCGCTTGATACAAATGGTCATAAGTTGTCCAAACAAAACCATGCCAAAGCGGTAGATAACGATAACCCTAAGCCCGCACTACTTGATGCAATGCAGTTCTTAGGGTTTGATATTACGGAAGAAATTCGTCGGTCAAGTATAGATGAAATCATTGAATGGGGTGTGAAGAACTGGCATGTTACTCAGTTGCCTTCATCGACTGAGATCACACCATTATTCTCAAACCGCTCGCTGTAGGCTATTATAAGCCGCAAATTCGCCCCTTGCGGGCCTAGGAAACTAAACTCACGCAAGGTTGGTTTAACCAATGATTGCCAGATGCACATGAATAAAAACGACTATACACCCAGCGAATCTCGAGCAATTACTGAGCTCGATTTAAATATTATTACTCGCCAAGAGCATAACATCTCGCGCAAAAAAATCAGTGATAATGCATTGAAGGTGCTATACCGTCTTCATGGTGCAGGCTTCGACGCATATCTTGTTGGTGGTGGTGTTCGAGACTTACTTCTTGGCCAAGCGCCGAAAGATTTCGACATTGCAACTAATGCCACGCCAGAGCAAATCAGACAGCTATTCAAAAACTGCCGTTTAATTGGTCGTAGATTCCGCCTAGCCCACATTATGTTTGGTCGCGACATCATTGAAGTGGCCACCTTCCGTGGTCATCATCAGGAACCGAGCAAAAATGTCTCGCAACAATCGAAAGAAGGTATGTTGCTACGTGACAATGTTTACGGCACCATTGATGAAGATGCCGAACGTCGTGACTTTACCATCAATGCTATGTACTACAGCATTGGGGACTACTCAATTCATGATTACGCCGGCGGTAATGAAGATCTAGAAGACAAGCTGATTCGTTTGCTTGGTGATCCTGAAACGCGCTATCGCGAAGATCCAGTACGTATGTTACGCGCTATCCGCTTTGCCGTAAAACTCGACTTCGACATCGAAGAAGACACTGCAGAGCCGATTGAAGCTCTGTCAACTTTACTGCAAGACATCCCACCAGCACGTCTTTATGAAGAATCACTGAAGATGCTGCAATCGGGTCATGGCTTAGAAACCTACCACCTGATGCGTGAATACAACTTATTCCAGCAATTATTTCCAGCCATTGCTGAGTTCTTCACTGAGGACTACTCATCACAGACTGAGCAGATGCTTGACCTTGTATTGGATTCTACTGACCAACGAATTGAAGAAGGCAAGCGTATTAACCCTGCGTTTATGTTCGCCGCTATGCTTTGGTACCCACTACAAGAGAAAGCTAAACAGTTGATGGAGACACGAAAGCTTGCTTTCTATGATGCGATTATGGAAGCCAGCAACTATGTTCTTGATGATCAGGTCCGTACCATAGCGATTCCCCGCCGTCATACCGCGACCATCCGCGAAATTTGGCAACTGCAATTACGCATGCCACGCCGCAACGGTAAACGAGCCTTCCGTTTAATGGAACTCAACAAATTCCGTGCAGGTTTTGATTTCTTAGAGATGCGCGGTGAAATTGAACAAGGTGATACCGAGCAGCTGGCTAAATGGTGGGAAACCTTCCAAAACGCGGGCCGTAACATGCGTCAAGCTATGGTTGCCGATCTCGATGCATCTGCAGACGGTCAACCAAAGCCGCGTAGGCGCAAGAACTACCGTAAGAAAAAGCCGAAGGCATCATCATGATCACGGTATTTATCGCTGTAGGTAGTAATCTTAGCGATCCTGTCTCACAAGCTAATGCGGCTATTGATGCATTAAAACAACTGCCAAAGTCAGAGTTTATACGTAGCTCTTCGTTATACAGCAGTACACCGATGGGCCCTCAAGACCAACCTGACTACATCAATGCCGTAGTGGAAGTAAAAACAGAATTAACGCCACTTGAACTGCTTGATTGCACCCAAGCTATTGAACAAGAACAAGGGCGCGTCCGTAAAGAAGAGCGTTGGGGTCCAAGAACCCTAGATCTCGATATTGTTCTTTATGGCAATGAGGTGATGGATTCCGAGCGCCTAGTCGTTCCTCATTACGGAATGAAAGAGCGTGAATTTGTGCTCTACCCGCTCGCAGAAATCGCACCAGATTTAACCCTCCCATGTGGGACCAGACTGGAAGACTTACTGAAAGTCGTTGATCAAAACGGTCTGCGTATTTGGCAATCATAGCCAACTCCTGTAAGGAAAAATCATGAAAAAAATTTCTATCAACGACCTAATGAAATGGAAGCAAGAAGGTCGTAAATTTGCAACTTCTACCGCTTACGATGCAAGCTTCGCTCAGCTATTCGAAAGCCAAGAAATGCCAGTACTGCTAGTAGGTGACTCGCTAGGTATGGTTCTTCAAGGCGAAACTTCAACGCTACCCGTGACAGTAGAAGAGCTTGCTTACCATACTCGCTGTGTTCGTGCCGGCAGCCCTAACTGTTTATTGATGGCTGATATGCCATTTATGAGCTATGCCACACCAGAGCAAGCGTGCGAAAATGCCGCGACTCTGATGCGTGCTGGTGCAAACATGGTAAAAATTGAAGGTGGCGACTGGCTAGTTGACACGGTGAAGATGCTTACAGAACGTGCGGTTCCTGTCTGTGCTCATCTAGGCTTAACGCCTCAGTCAGTGAATATCTTTGGTGGTTTCAAGGTTCAAGGCCGAGAACAAGATAAAGCCGATCGTATGGTTCGTGATGCACTTGCTCTGCAAGAAGCAGGCGCACAAATCATTTTGCTTGAATGTGTTCCAAAAGAACTCGCCGCACGAATCACTGAAGTGTGTGATGTGCCAGTGATTGGTATTGGTGCAGGAAACGTCACTGACGGTCAAATCTTAGTTATGCACGATATGTTCGGTATTGCAGCGAACTACATGCCAAAATTCTCGAAAAACTTCCTTGCTGAAACGGGTGACATGCGTAAAGCTGTAACCAAATACAAGCAAGACGTTGAAAGCGGTACTTTCCCAGACGATGAACACACAATCGCGTAAGGATTATAGTCATGCAAACTTTTGCTGAAATTGGCGCTCTTCGTGAGCAGATTAAGCAGTACAAGCGAGATGGCCGTAAGGTGGCTTTTGTTCCAACGATGGGCAACCTTCACGAAGGTCACTTAACATTGGTGCGCAAAGCGCGTGAATACGCAGAGATCGTCGTAGTTAGCATTTTCGTCAACCCTATGCAATTTGATCGCGCTGACGACTTGAACAACTATCCTCGTACCTTGGAAGATGACCTCAGCAAGCTAAACAGCGAAGGAGTAGAAGTTATCTTCACCCCAACGCCAGAGATCATTTACCCGAATGGTGTTGAGAGCCAAACTTCGATTGAAGTTCCAGGACTTTCAAACATCCTTGAAGGTGCGTCTCGTCCAGGTCACTTCCGCGGCGTCGCGACCGTAGTAACCAAGCTGTTTAATATAGTTCAACCAGATGTTGCCTGCTTTGGTGAGAAAGACTTCCAGCAACTTGCAGTGATCCGCAAACTGAGCGAAGACTTGGCACTTGATATCGACATCATTGGCGTGCCAACGGTACGTGAAATGGACGGCTTAGCAATGAGTTCTCGTAATGGCTTACTAACCATTGATGAACGCCAGCGTGCTCCTGTGCTTGCACGCACCATGCGTTGGATTAGCAGTGCGATTCGAGGTGGCCGTGACGACTACGCGTCTATCATTGAAGATGCAAGTGATCAGTTGCGTGCTGCCGGTCTGCAGCCTGATGAAATATTTATTCGCGATGCACGCACTCTGCAAACAGTCACTCCCGAAACACCTCAAGCGGTGATTCTAATGTCTGCTTTCTTAGGTAAAGCACGCCTTATCGACAACCAAGTAGTTGAATTGGCTGTTGAAGCTAAGGAAGAAGAGGCAACTGAGACGCCTTCAGAAAGCGCTGAATAGCGAGAAGCGAGAAGCGAGAAGCGAGAAGCGAGAAGCGAGAAGCGAGAAGCGAGAAGCGAGAAGCGAGAAGCGAGAAGCGAGAAGCGAGAAGCGAGAAGCGAGAAGCGAGAAGCGAGAAGCGAGAAAAGTTTGAAGGGTTGATATGAAAGTATCAACCCTTTTTGTTTTTTACGGTCATCCTCAAGAGTGAGGAACGAACGAGTTGGGGATCTCATCAAACTACCGACTCTCTGTAAGAGATTCCCTACTCCTTCCTTCGTCAGTCTAGGGAATGACGATTAACCCCAAAGGGCGAAGCCCGTTCTCGATTCTCGCGACGCAGCCCGATCTCTAGAACGCAGTCCGTTGCTAACTACGCAGTCCAATCCCACGTGTCACTAGGTAATGAGCCACAGCATACAAAGCGATAACAAACACCCCAAGCACACTAAACGAAGTCAAAATCCCCACATCAGATACACCTAAGAATCCGTAACGGAATGCATTAACCATGTAAACGATCGGGTTGATCTTTGACACTCCTTGCCAAAATTCAGGCAATAAACTGATTGAGTAGAACACACCACCCAAATACGTTAACGGCGTTAAGACGAAAGTTGGGATAATTGAAATATCGTCAAAGGTTTTGGCAAACACCGCATTGATCAATCCGCCCAGGGAGAACACAACAGAAGTCATAAACACAGTCGCAATAATAATCCCCCAATGTTCCACTTGAAGATCAACAAAGAATAACGATACGAAAGTCACGATCGTGCCAACCAGTAAACCACGTACAACACCGCCCATCACATAGCCTAAAATGATCACATAGTTAGGCACTGGCGCAACCAATAGCTCTTCAATGTTCTTTTGAAATTTTGAGCTAAAAAACGAAGAAGCGACATTCGAGTATGAGTTAGTGATCACCGACATCATAATAAGGCCCGGCACAATATATTCCATGTAGCTAAAGCCGTTCATCTCACCAATGCGTGAGCCAATTAAGCTACCAAAGATAATGAAGTACAGCGTCATGGTAATCGCTGGTGGGACCAGAGTCTGAACCCAAATACGAGTAAAACGATTGACTTCTTTTGTCAGCAGGCTACAAAAGGCGGTCCAGTATAGATGATACATTCTACTGTCCTCCTTCATTGACGATACTGACAAACAACTCTTCCAATCGGTTGGCCTTGTTACGCATCGAAAGTACTTGCACACCTTGCTCGGTAAGTTGAGTAAAGATCGCATTCAAACCTTCTGTTTTTTCAATCTCAATCTCCAAAGACCCGTTGGTAAATGTCTGGCTATTTACACCAGACAATTGAGGTTCTGGGCTACCTTCCGCTAAGTCGAGGATAAAAGTCTCAACATGGAGTTTGCCGAGCAGATCCTTCATCGTCGTGTTTTCAATCAGCTCACCTTTATTGATGATACCTATGTTACGACACAGCATTTCAGCTTCTTCTAGGTAATGGGTGGTTAAGATGATGGTGATACCTTGCTGTGAGTTGATCTCTTTCAAGAACTCCCACATTGAGCGACGCAACTCGATATCAACTCCAGCAGTCGGTTCATCGAGAATAAGCAGTTGTGGTTCATGCATGAGCGCGCGGGCGATCATCAAACGGCGCTTCATACCACCAGAAAGATTTCTCGCACGCTCACTACGTTTTCCCCAAAGATCGAGCTTAGTTAGATACTTTTGGGCTCTTTCTTTAGCAAGTATCTTAGAAACACCGTAATAACCCGCTTGTTGCAGAACAATCTGTTCTACGGTTTCAAACTGGTTAAAGTTAAATTCTTGCGGTACTAAGCCAAGATTTTGCTTGGCTAGTTCTAAATCTTTGTCGATGTCATAGCCAAACACCTTAACTTGGCCTGAAGTCTTGTTCACCAGCGAAGAGATAACACCTATGGTAGTGGACTTACCAGCTCCGTTTGGCCCAAGCAAGGCATAAAAATCCCCTTGGGCGACATTTAAACTAATGCCTTTAAGCGCTTCAAACCCACCAGCATAGGTTTTACGCAGCTGCTCAATTTCTAATGCATACATATTATTTACGATTGCCATTGCTACATCTTATTTGTAAATCAGTTTATCGTTGAATAACGATGATTACAATTAAACCTTTCGAATAGTTTGGAAATGAATTTTATCAAGACAAAAAACGCCACTAGGGTTGCCTCTAGTGGCGTTAGATATCTTAATAACTCGTTGTTTATACAGCTTCTAACTGATACTCGTCGGTATCAACATGCTTAACTGCCGCTCTAAGTGCTTCGTAGCGGAACTTGAACGTATTGTCTTGAGGAACCAAATCTATCACATGGAATTTCTCTAGCTGCTGTCGAGTTTTTTCATTTGGGCATAACAAATAAACTTGGCAGCTCGCATCGAGTGCATCTTTTATGGCATTCTCAAGAGCCAAGCCAACCGTCACGTCAATCATTGGCACATCGGTCAGATCTAAGATCATCACTTCATAATCTGAAATACTGGTATGTTGCCGAGAAATCGCTTTTGAAACGCTGAAGATCATTGGCCCAGAAAGATAAAAGAACAGCACCTTACCATTCGCCATATCAAGCAACCCGCGTTCACTGTCGGTTAGCGGCACATCATCTTCATCGGCATCACTGATAGCTTTAACCTGACGAGCCTGTTCACGACTTAGCCGCTCAATGATAATGATGTTGGAAATAAAGACCCCAAGGCCAACAGCCACAATCAAATCAACGAATACCGTCAGCAGCATTACGCCGTACATCACGGCCATACCCGCAAAGCTAACCTTGTGAGCACGTTGGATAAAGCTCCAGTCTAGGATATTAAAGCCCACGTACACCGCAACGCCCGCTAGTACAGCCATTGGGATAGGTTCGGTCAACCCACCTGCAACCAGTACAACCAGAGCAAGCATCAGTGCACGGACAACTCCTGAAAGCGGCGAGCGAGCGCCAACTTGTATGTTGGTCACTGTGCCCATGGTCGCTCCAGCACCCGGTAGCGCACCAAACAGGCCAGAGATAATGTTCGCCAAACCTTGGCCACGCAGCTCTTTGTCAGAGTCATGCTCCTTGCGTGTTAAGGAATCACCGATAACTGCTGTCAACAAGGTATCAATGCAGCCTAATGTACCAAGTACTAAAGCATCTATAACCATCTCTGTGAACATCGCGGCGTCGATATGCGGAATAACAAGTGATGGTAATCCCGCAGGAATTTCCCCAATACGGCGAATAGAATCTGTATCGAAAATAATGACTGATAGCAAGGTGACCGCAACTAAGGCGACGAGCTGGGCTGGTACATAGCGGCGGTACTTTTTAGGAAAGAGAAATAGAATACCTAGCGTTAAAAGCCCGAGAAAGAGCTCGCTAAACTTCATGTTGGCGATAATATCTGGAATCGCTGACAAAGTGCCCATCACACCGCCTGCGGGAGCCGCTTGTCCAAGCAAAGGGGATATCTGGAGGATAATCAAGATAACGCCAATTCCCGACATAAAGCCAGAAATTACGCTATATGGCATCAAAGTTACGTATTTTCCTAACTTTAGTGTCCCTAATAAAACCTGAAATGCCCCAGCCATCATGACCACAGTAAAGGTCATCGCCATGCCCGTTTCAGGATACTTAGCCATCATGCTAGTCAACACCGCAGTCATGATAACGGTCATAGGGCCAGTTGGCTCAGAGATTAGTGTGTTTGACCCACCAAACAGAGCAGCGAACAGACCCACCATGATCGCGCCCCACAAACCCGCTTCAGCTCCTGCACCCGAAGCTACACCAAAGGCTAACGCCAAAGGCAACGAGATAATAGCCGTGGTGACACCACCAAATAAATCTCCTTTGAGATTCATATCTTCAAAACGACTAAAAAACAAAACTTTACTCCATGTCTCACATGTCATTGCTCAGAGATTGCTGCGCCTACAACTTTACTTAGAACGACAGGTTCCTCTGAACTTGATCACAACATACTGGTTTTAAGTTATTCTGGTTACTGAGAGAAACCGAAAGGAATAACCTTAGTTTTTGTAGCTAAAATTTACGCGAAATGTAAGTGATTTGCTGCGAAATGTAGCCAATTTCATCACTTTAACAAATGTTACTTGTAAGAGATAAGTGTTAATTACATCTCATCACTCATACGTTATGACCATTAGTTAGGATAGCGGCTAAGTTTATGATTTTTGGCGCTCAAACACGTCAGATGAGTACCATTTCACCTAATTTTGACAGGAACGAAATTGTAACATTGTGTATAGTGATGAAAGATTTTTTTTAAGGGTTGTGAGTAAGATGCCGGAAATTAAACAGTTATTTGAGAACAATTCGAAATGGTCAGAGTCAATCAAGGCAGAGCACCCTGAATACTTTACCAAACTGGAACAAGGACAAAGCCCAGGGTTTCTCTGGATCGGTTGTTCAGATAGCCGAGTACCTGCTGAGCGATTAACGGGACTCTACTCTGGCGAGCTTTTTGTTCACCGTAACGTTGCTAACCAGGTGATTCATACCGACCTTAACTGCCTATCAGTCGTACAATACGCTGTCGATGTGTTGAAAGTAAAACACATCATAGTTTGTGGTCACTATGGCTGTGGTGGTGTCAAAGCCGCCATTG
Source organism: Vibrio sp. VPAP30 (assembly GCF_001188205.1). Lineage (NCBI taxonomy): Bacteria > Pseudomonadati > Pseudomonadota > Gammaproteobacteria > Vibrionales > Vibrionaceae > Vibrio > Vibrio sp. VPAP30. Next base: position 157,508 of record NZ_LBLS01000036.1, on the reverse strand, counting down.
ATAATCCTCAACTAGGTTTAATCAACAACTGGTTGCTGCATATTCGCGATCTTTTCTTTAAGCACCGCAATTATCTCGAAGCAATGCCAGAACAAGATCGTGCAGATAAGCTAGGTGAAATCAACGTGGTAGAACAAGTCTACAACTTAGCCAATTCGACGATTATGCAAAATGCCTGGGAACGCGGGCAAGATATCGAAATACATGGTGTTGTCTACGGTATTGGTGATGGAAAATTAGAATACCTAGGTGCTCGTTCTAACTCTCGTGAAAGCGTAGAGAGCTCTTATCAAAAAGCGATGGAAAGTGTCCTCAACCCACACCATAAACTTCTGTGTCGCTAACCACCTAAGATAAACAAACGCCCGCAAACTTGCGGGCGTTTTTGCATGCATCTACAGTTGCATTATTCTTGAGGAACCACTTTACCAATGTACGGTAGGTGACGGTATTTTTGTGCGTAATCGATACCTACACCGACAACAAACTCATCTGGGATCTCAAAGCCAATCCACTTTACCCCTACCTCAACTTCACGACGAGAAGGCTTGTCGAGTAATGTACAGATCTCAATCGATCTAGGTTCACGAAGACTAAGGATCTCTTTGACTTTATTCAACGTGTTGCCAGTATCGATAATATCTTCAACGAGCAGTACATCTTTACCTTTAATATCATCATCAAGGTCTTTCAGGATACGAACATCGCGTGAGCTTTCCATTGTATTGCCGTAGCTAGAAGCAGTCATGAAATCCACCTGGTGCGTCAAGTCAATTTTACGAGCTAGATCAGCCATAAACACAAATGAACCGCGCAATAGGCCTACGAGGACGAGATCTTCGCTACCTTCGTAATGCTCGCTAATTTGCTTGCCTAACTCGTTAACTCGTTCACTGACTTCCTGCTCAGAAATCATTACTTCTACTGTATGTTTCATACCAATCTCGTTTTTCACGTTAGCTGTATAGAGCGTAATTATAGTCACTCAAGATTTAGGCGCGTAGTTTACCACCAGCCTGCAGCAAGGAAAAACGTTTGCCTAAATAATTCATGCAACGCAAGGTTATTTCTTATTGATCTTTAGCACGATATTAACAAAAGTGATTATAAAATAGTCTGAAACCGTTGACCTTAATCATATGCACCATTACACTCATAGGGCGTCAGCAAATTATAATCTAATAAATAGGGCAAAAAGCCCAAACAAATATAAACAACTCATTTGGCAAGGAAATTAACTATGGACTCTATTGCTAAAAGACCGCGTACGCGTCTTTCACCGCAAAAACGAAAACAACAACTAATGGAAATCGCACTGGAAGTGTTCGCTCGTCGTGGCATCGGCCGCGGTGGTCATGCTGACATTGCAGAGATTGCTCAAGTTTCTGTTGCGACTGTCTTCAACTACTTCCCTACTCGTGAAGATTTAGTTGATGACGTTCTAAACTACGTTGTTCGTCAATTCTCTAACTTCCTATCTGACAATATCGATTTAGATATTCATGCGAAAGAGAACCTAAATAACCTAACTTCAGCGATGGTTGAATTAGTACTCAACGATTGCCACTGGCTTAAAGTGTGGTTTGAGTGGAGCGCATCAACTCGTGACGAAGTATGGCCACTGTTTGTTTCAACAAACCGTACCAACCAACTGTTGGTGCAAAATATGTTTGTTAAAGCAGTTGAACGTGGCGAGGTGTGTGAGGAGCACGAGCCTGCCGAGCTGGCGACTCTTTTCCACGGCATCTTCTACTCACTGTTTGTTCAAGCAAACCGTACACAAGATGAAACAGGTATGAAGAAGCTAACAGAAAGCTACTTAGACATGCTTTGCATCTACAAACACGCGAAAAACGCGTAACCTAAATTAAGCCTGACGCATACAAAGCCTGCTCATCATTGAGCAGGCTTTGTTATTTAAAGCACAAAAAAACCGCTGAGAAAGCTCAGCGGTTTTTTGGATTCAGATAGAAGAGTTGATTACTTCTTCTTTTTCGCTTTAGGGTTTGGAAGGTCAGTGATTGTACCTTCAAACACTTCTGCCGCTAGACCTACAGACTCGTGTAGAGTTGGGTGAGCGTGGATTGTCAGCGCAATATCTTCAGCATCACAGCCCATCTCGATTGCCAGACCGATTTCACCCAGTAGTTCACCACCGTTAGTACCAACGATAGCACCACCAATTACACGGTGTGTCTCTTTGTCGAAGATAAGCTTAGTCATACCATCTGCACAATCAGAGGCGATTGCACGGCCTGAAGCAGCCCATGGGAAGGTTGCAGTTTCGTAGTTGATGCCTTCCGCTTTCGCTTCTTTCTCTGTCTTACCAACCCATGCCACTTCTGGCTCAGTGTAAGCAATTGAAGGAATAACTTTAGGGTCGAAGTAGTGCTTCTTACCAGCAATAACTTCAGCAGCAACATGACCTTCATGCACACCTTTGTGAGCAAGCATTGGTTGACCAACGATATCACCGATAGCAAAGATGTGAGGAACGTTAGTACGCATTTGCTTGTCAACGTTGATGAAGCCGCGCTCGTCTACTTCTAGACCCGCTTTTTCTGCATCAAGAAGTTGGCCGTTTGGTACACGACCGATAGCAACAAGAACAGCATCGTAGCGCTCAGCTTCTGCTGGTGCTTTCTTGCCTTCCATTGAAACGTAGATACCGTCTTCTTTCGCTTCAACAGCTGTTACTTTCGTTTCTAGCATTAGGTTGAACTTGTTCTTGATACGCTTAGTGTAAACTTTGACGATATCTTTATCCGCTGCCGGGATAACTTGGTCGAACATTTCAACTACATCGATTTGAGAACCTAGAGAGTGGTAAACCGTACCCATTTCTAGACCGATGATGCCACCACCCATGATTAGCAGTTTGCCTGGTACTTCCTTCAGCTCTAGAGCGTCAGTAGAGTCCCAAATACGTGGGTCTTCATGTGGGATAAATGGTAGTTTGATTGGGCGAGAACCCGCTGCAACGATTGCGTTGTCGAAGTTGACAACAGTTTTGCCTTCTTCACCTTCCACTTCGATAGTGTTAGGGCCAGTGAATTTACCAAAACCGTTAACCACATTCACTTTACGCATCTTAGCCATACCGCCAAGACCGCCAGTTAGTTGGTTAATAACCTTCTCTTTCCACTTACGGATCTTGTCGATATCCGTTTGCGGTTCACCAAATACGATACCGTGATCAGCAAGTGCTTTTGCTTCTTCGATAACTTTAGATACGTGAAGTAGTGCTTTAGATGGGATACAACCCACGTTTAGACACACACCACCAAGAGTGCTGTAACGCTCGATAAGTACAGTTTCTAGACCTAAATCTGCACAACGGAAAGCGGCAGAGTAACCAGCAGGACCTGCACCAAGTACTACTACTTGGGCTTTAATTTCTTTGCTCATTTTGACCTCTTGTAGTCATTATCCCTAACAGGCTGAGTGGGTATTGATTCTATATGTTCAAGTCAGTTTATTTTAAACAATTGTTTTCAGACCGCCATCAGTTTACAGAGATGTTAATGGTGTGAAAAGTAAATCAATTTAGCCTGTGAGCTAGACAACAATTCGCTTGTGAAAACCTTATTGACTCTAAGGTCTGCATTCAAATTGTCTGATAATTATTAGTAGTAGAGGCGGCTCTAATGCCGCCTCTAAATCATCCAATCTTTAATTAAAGAACTAGACGACGAATGTCTGATAGCGCACCATTTAGGAACGTAATGAAACGCGCACCTTCAGCACCATCAATCACACGGTGGTCGTATGATAGAGATAGTGGAAGCTGTAGACGTGGTTCGAATTCTTTGCCGTTCCACACAGGCTTCATTTCAGACTTAGATACACCTAGGATACCAACTTCTGGCGCATTTACGATTGGTGTAAATGCAGTACCACCGATACCGCCAAGGCTTGAGATTGTGAAACAACCGCCTTGCATGTCAGCCGCAGTTAGCTTACCTGCACGTGCTTTCTTAGACACAGCCATTAGCTCTTCAGATAGCTCGTAGATGCCTTTCTTGTTCACGTCTTTAAATACAGGAACAACTAGACCATTTGGCGTATCTACTGCGATACCTACATTCACGTACTTCTTAAGAATGATGCTTTCGCCATCTTCAGAAAGAGAAGAGTTAAACGCAGGGAACGCTTCTAGCGCTTTCGCTACTGCTTTCATGATGAACACTAATGGAGTGATCTTCATCCCAGTATCTTTCTTCGCTTCGATTGCGTTCTGTTCTTTACGGAATGCTTCTAGTTCAGTGATGTCTGCGTTATCCCACTGTGTAACGTGAGGGATCATTACCCAGTTACGGTGTAGGTTAGCACCAGAGATCTTCTTGATCTTAGAAAGCTTCTGAACTTCAGTTTCGCCGAACTTGCTGAAGTCAATTTTTGGCCAAGGAAGCAGACCAAGCGCAGAGCCGTCACCGCCTTTACCCGATGCTGCTGCGCCAGACTCAAGGCGCTTAAGTGCATCTTTAACGTAAGCTTGAACGTCTTCTTTCAGGATACGGCTCTTACGACCAGTACCTTTAACCTTAGACAGGTTAACGCCAAATTCACGCGCTAGACGACGAACAACTGGAGATGCATGTGCGTAGTCACCGTTCTCTTGGAAGTCGCCAGTTGATGCAGAACCAGTTGGAGCTTCTGCTTTAGGAGCTGGTGCTGCTGCAGGTGCCGCCGCTTGAGCTGGGGCTGCTGCTGGAGCAGGTGCTGCACCCGCCACTTCGAAGACCATGATTAGCGAGCCAGTCGACACTTTGTCGCCTGCTGCAATCTTGATCTCTTTAACTATACCAGCAAATGGAGCAGGAACTTCCATTGACGCTTTGTCACCTTCAACAGTGATTAGAGATTGCTCTTCTTCCACCGTATCGCCAACTGCAACCATGATCTCAGTTACTTCAACTTCGTCACCGCCGATATCAGGAACGTTAACTTCTTTCGCTGCTGATGCTGCTGGAGCCGCTGCCACTGGAGCTTCTACTGCTGCAGGTGCCGCTGGAGCGCCAGAGCCTGCTACTTCGAATACCATGATTAGCGAGCCAGTCGTAACTTTATCGCCTGCTGCTACTTTGATCTCTTTTAGAGTACCAGCGAATGGTGCAGGTACTTCCATAGAAGCTTTGTCGCCTTCAACCGTTAGAAGAGATTGCTCTTCTTCAATGCTGTCGCCAACTGCAACCATGATTTCAGTCACTTCAACTTCATCGCCACCGATATCTGGTACGTGAACTTCTTTCAGTTCACTTGCAACAGAAGGGGTTGCTGGAGCTGGATCCGCTGCTGGTGCAGCCTCTGCCGTAGCAGGTGCAGCGTCAACTGCACCCTCGGCTTCGAAGATCATAATAAGAGAACCAGTAGAAACTGAGTCACCTTCCGTAACTTTGATTTCTTTAACGATACCCGCTTGAGAAGCAGGAACTTCCATAGAAGCTTTATCGCCTTCAACTGTGATAAGAGACTGCTCTTCTTCAACCTTGTCGCCAACGCTTACAAGAATTTCAGTAACTTCAACCTCATCCGCACCGATGTCAGGTACATTAATTTCGATTGCCATTTCTTATTTACCTTCTTAATTAAGCGTATAGCGGGTTAGTTTTTTCTGTGTCGATGTCGAATTTAGCAATCGCTTCAACAACTACTGATTTCTCAACATCTCCACGCTTAGCCAGTTCAGTTAGCGCTGCAACTACCACGTAGCCTGCGTTAACTTCGAAGTGACGACGTAGGTTCTCACGGCTATCAGAACGGCCGTAACCATCTGTACCCAGTACTTTGTATGACTCAGAAGGCATGAACGCGCGAACTTGCTCAGAGTAGTTCTTCATGTAGTCAGTCGCTGCGATAGCTGGCTCGCTGCCCATCACTTGTGCAATGTAAGGTACTTTTGCTTCGCCTTCTGGGTGAAGCATGTTGTAGCGCTCTGCATCTTGACCGTCACGAGTTAGCTCGTTGAACGAGGTTACAGAGAACACGTCAGAGGCGATGCCGTACTCTTCGCTTAGGATAGTCGCTGCTTTACGTACTTCGTTCATGATAGTACCAGAGCCCATTAGCTGAACTTTAGACTTGTCACCTGCGTAAGACTCAAGCTTGTAGATACCCTTACGGATGCCTTCTTCAGCGCCTTCTGGCATTGCTGGCATTGCGTAGTTTTCGTTCATCACTGTTAGGTAGTAGAACACGTTCTCTTGGTTCTCACCGTACATGCGACGGATACCGTCTTGCATGATAACTGCAACTTCGTAAGCGAATGTTGGGTCGTAAGAGATACAGTTAGGTACTGTGTTCGCCATGATGTGCGAGTGACCATCTTCGTGCTGTAGACCTTCACCGTTTAGCGTTGTACGACCAGCAGTAGCACCTAGTAGGAAACCACGAGCTTGTTGGTCACCCGCCATCCACGCCATATCACCTACACGTTGGAAACCAAACATTGAGTAGTAGATGTAGAACGGGATCATTGGTAGATCGTTAGTGCTGTATGACGTTGCAGCAGCAACCCAAGAAGCCATTGAGCCTAGCTCGTTGATACCTTCTTGTAATACCTGACCAGATGTCGCTTCTTTGTAGTAAGAAACGATGCCTTTATCTTCTGGCGTGTATTCCTGACCGTGTGGGTTGTAGATACCGATCTGACGGAATAGACCTTCCATACCAAACGTACGTGCTTCATCACAGATGATAGGAACGATGTTCTTACCAATGTTCTTGTTCTTAAGCAGGATGTTAAGCGTACGAACGTAAGCCATAGTTGTAGAGATATCACGCTTTTGCTCACTTAGTAGCGGTGCGAACTCTTCTAGCTCAGGTACTTTGAATTCTTGAGTGAACTTAGGTAGACGCTGTGGCGTGTAACCTTTTAGTTCTTTACGACGAGCGTGTAGGTAATCGTATTCCGCAGAACCTTCTTCAAGTTTCAGGTACGGAAGCTCTTTAACCGCATCGTCAGTTAGGATGTCTTGAAGACCTAAACGATCACGTAGGTGTAGTACGTGAGTCATGTCCATCTTCTTAACTTGGTGCGCGATGTTCTTACCTTCAGCCGCTTCACCCATACCGTAACCTTTAACAGTCTTAGCTAGGATTACTGTTGGACGACCTTTAGTTTCTGCCGCGTTTTTGTATGCTGCGTACAGCTTAGAAGACTCGTGACCACCACGCTTAAGTGCGAAGATTTCGTCATCAGTCATATCTGCTACTAGTGCAGCTGTCTCTGGGTACTTACCAAAGAAGTGTTCACGTACGTAAGCGCCGTCTTTAGATTTAAATGTTTGGTAGTCACCATCTACAGTTTCGTTCATTAGCTGTAGAAGCTTGCCAGACGTATCTTTAGCAAGTAGTGCATCCCAGTTGCTACCCCAGATAACTTTAACAACATTCCAGCCAGCACCTTTGAATAGGCCTTCTAGCTCTTGGATGATGCTACCGTTACCCATTACAGGGCCATCTAGACGCTGTAGGTTACAGTTAACTAGGAAACATAGGTTGTCTAGCTTCTCACGCGCTGCGAAAGATAGTGAACCACGTGATTCTGGTTCATCCATTTCACCGTCACCTAAGAACGCATATACACGTTGAGCCGAAGTATCTTTCATACCACGACCGTCTAGGTACTTAAGGAAACGCGCTTGGTAGATCGCAGAGATTGGACCTAAACCCATAGAAACTGTCGGGAATTGCCAGAACTCAGGCATCAGTTTAGGGTGCGGATATGATGGAATACCTTTACCGTCTACTTCTTGGCGGAAGTTATCTAGCTGATCTTCAGTTAGACGACCTTCAACGAATGCACGAGAGTAGATACCTGGTGAGATGTGACCTTGGTAGTATACTAGATCGCCACCGTCCGTCTCATTTGGAGCACGGAAGAAGTGGTTGAAACATACTTCGTAGAATGCAGCAGAAGACTGGAAAGACGCCATGTGGCCGCCTAGTTCTAGGTCTTTCTTAGATGCACGTAGAACGATCATGATTGCGTTCCAACGGATGATGGAACGAATACGGCGCTCAAGAGTTGTGTCACCTGGGTAAGCTGGTTCTTGATCTGCAGGAATCGTGTTGATGTAGTTCGTTGTGATACCTGTTGGCATATCAACACCGTCTAGACGTGCTTTGTCTAGAACTTGCTCTAGCAAGTATTGAGCTCGTTCTACACCTTCTTCACGTACAACTGACTCAAGTGCTTGTAGCCATTCTTGAGTTTCCAGTGCATCTACGTCATGCTTCATATCAGACATGGCGATCTATCCTTCTATTGGTTGGATCTACTTATTTAAAGTAACCGTTTCTTGTTTTAAGAATCGTTACCTTGTTGAATTCGACGCAAAGAGCGCTCTCTGCGCGACTCTTCACGAGTCAAATCCAACAATGTTTCTTCAATGTAAGCTAAGTGTGAGTGAGACATTTCACGCGCCTTTTCTGGCTGACCTGAAACAATCGCATCCACAATATTAGCTCGGTGTTTACTTACTTTTTCGACCACTTCATCGCGGCGATGTAAGAGCTTTAAATTCTGCAAGACATTCTGCTCTAGTAAAGGTGCAAGGCTGCGAACAATGTGCAGAAGTACCACGTTATGGGCAGCTTCGGTTAAAGCGATCAAAAACTGCATAACCGCAGCTGATTCTGCTTCGACATTCTTCTTAGTTTGCTCTTCACTGATGTTTTTCAGGCAAGCCTGAATACGAGCGAAGTCTTCCTCGGTACCACGAACTGCTGCAAAGTAAGCGGCTATACCTTCCATCGCATGACGCGTTTCCAGCAAATCCAGCTGAGTTTCGGAGTGGCTAGACAATAAATTTAGCAGAGGATCTGAAAAGCTGGTCCAGATGTTCTCGCTAACAAAAGTGCCACCACCCTGACGACGAGTAAGAAGACGTTTCGCTTCTAAACGCTGTATCGCTTCTCGGATTGAAGGACGGGAAACATCAAACTGTTTTGCCAGTTCTCGCTCAGGCGGCAATTGTTGCCCCGGAGACAATGTTCCTTCCACAATCAGCCTTTCTAACTCTTGTTCAATCACATCAGAAAGTTTTGGCTGACGAATCCTTTGATAAGCCATAGTTGTTTTTCTTCTACTCTTTTGCAGTCAATTGGTATTACCAATTTTAAGTTGGCGAGAAAATTAACATAAATAAAACGCAAGTTCCAGACAAAAATTGACCCAAATCATAGAACAAGCCTTGCATCAACACTTTGATAACAATAGCTGATTAAAACAGCAATCAAATTGGTCTGACCAATTACAAAATATAAACAGATGGGAATAAACCGTGCTAGGTATCACAGTTTAATTGGTTAGTTTTAAAGGAATATGAAAGGTTATTAGGGAATGAGAAGAAAAGTGCGGGTTGAGGATCTATTGAAGCAAGTAGGAAACCTTTAGAAATTCCCTACTTACTCCTTCGTCGTTCTATGGAATAACCCCAGCAGAAGAATCCGAGCTACTTACACTACTCCCTTCTCGAAGGGCGAAGCCCGTTCCCGATTCTCGCGGGCGTAGCCCGATCTCGGAGCAACGCGTTCTGTAGGGCTATGCCGTACTCTATTTAGCCTCGATATGATCAATCATCAGTTGCAGCGACTGATTGCCACGAAACTCGTTAATATCGAGCTTGTATGCTAAACGAACAGTTTTCACCGAGGCATCAGGCCAGCGACGCAGATCAACGTTAAATGCAATACCATCAATCATGATATTAGTTGGATGACCTTTATGCAGAGGTTCTAGCATAAGTTTCAGGTGCTTTTCCCCAACCAGCTTCTGATGAAGCACTTTAAATTCACCATCAAACAGCGGCTCAGGGAAAGCTTGGCCCCAAGGTCCACCAGCACGAAGCATCTCAGCGACATGCATAGAGAACTCTTCAGGCTTTAATTCGCCATCAGACAAAATAACACCTTTAAGTGCCGCGTCGTCCAAGTCCTGCTTCACTGCCTCATCAAATAATTTAGAAAAGCGCTCAAAATCTTTCTCCAATACGGTCAGACCCGCTGCCATCGCGTGTCCACCGAATTTGAGTATCAAACCTGGGTTTTGTGTATCGATGCGATCTAAGGTGTCACGCATATGCAAACCAGGGATTGAACGGCATGAACCTTTAATCGTACCTTCACCACCGTCAGCAAATGCAATGACTGGGCGATGAAACTTTTCTTTGATGCGTGATGCCAAGATACCTATTACGCCTTGATGCCAATCACGCTGAAAAAGCACGAGACCATGAGGCATATCTTGCTCGCCGAACTGCAGACGCTCACAAAAAGCCATCGCCTCTTGCTTCATGCCCTCTTCAATTTCTTTGCGTGTCTGGTTTAACCCATCTAATTCACTCGCCATACGACGTGCTGCATGAATGTTATTGGCCATCAATAGCTCGACACCAAAGGACATATCATCCAAACGACCAGCAGCATTAATGCGCGGCCCTAAAGCAAACCCGAAATCAGAAGCAACCAGTCGACGGGAATCTCGCTTGGCCACTTCAATTAGAGCTTGAATCCCCGGGCGTGCTTTGCCCGCGCGGATACGTTGCAAGCCTTGATGAACCAAAATACGGTTGTTTTCGTCCAGCGGCACTACATCCGCTACCGTACCTAGTGCAACTAAATCAATCAGCTCCATCAACTTAGGCTCTGTCATCCCTTGCTTGGCAAACCAACCTATTTTGCGCATATGAACACACAGCGCCATCATCAAATAGAACGCAACACCAACACCTGCCAGCGCTTTTGATGGAAACGCACACTCTTGCAGATTAGGGTTAACCATAGCATCTACGGTTGGTAGTTCATGCCCCGGCAAATGGTGGTCGGTCACTAGTACCTTTAAGCCTTGCTGTTTGGCATAACGTACCCCTTCAATTGAAGAGACGCCATTGTCGACCGTCATAATCACTTCAGCACCAATTTCAATCGCCTGGTCTACCACTTCAGGGCTAAGGCCATAGCCGTCTTCAAAACGATTTGGCACTAGGTAATCGACATTGTTTGAGCCAAGCATGCGCAGTGCTAATACCGACAGCGCTGAACTTGTCGCTCCATCAGCATCAAAGTCACCAACAATAATAATTCGCTTATTATGTTGAATAGATTCAAATAACAGTTCAACTGCGGCGTCAATACCATGCAGCTTTTGGTACGAATGCAGTGCGCGCGCCGTTGTATCAAGCTGCTGCTGCGATGTAATTCCACGACTGATATAAATACGCTTAAGTAATGGCGCGATAGAGTCTATTGAAAGTAGGGATAAATCAGGTTCAGGACGGCGTTGGATTTCTATCATTATCTTATGGCAGCATCTAAAGGAAGGAGAACACCATTCCTCAAAAAGAGGAATGGTGAAGAGAGTGCTATTGCGTTTGCTCTAAACGTTGAATTAACTGAGCAGGCGGGAGGTAGCCACCGACCATTTCACCATTTGGCAAGAAGATCGCTGGCGTACCGCTAATGCCTAACTCACGACCTAATGTATATTGTTGCTTGATAATCTGCTGATATTTAGTGAAATCTTCACTTTGTTCAGGAAACTCTCGATTCACCTTGCCATTATGCATCGCTGCTTGAGGATCCTTAGCCCCCCAAATGGTCGCCATTTGATCCGCAACGGTTCCTGTTGCGCCTTGTCTAGGGTAAGCCATGTAGCGAACCGTAATACCCAAATCGTTGTAGCCTTTCATTTGGCTGTGAAGACGTACACAGTAGCCACAAGTAATATCAGTAAACACAGTTACTACATATTTCTCGTTATCTGCCTTAAACTCGATCATGCTATCTTTAAAGGCTTCTATTTTTTTCGCATTAATTGGCGCTTGGCGCTTAGCGAGTACGTCTTCATACTTACCGCTTGAATCAAGTTTGTATAATGTACCCGCTAGAAAGTATTCTCCATCTGGCGAAGCAAACAATACCCCGCCACTGGTTTGCACTTCGATTAGGCCGTCAATCTCTGCCGGAACAACCTCTTTTACTTCTAACCCTAGCTTGGCAAAACGCTCTTCTAGCTGTGCTTTATCAAATTTAACATCGCCTGCCGAAACAGTTTGTGTAGCAAGTAAAAGTGGCAATGTAAGTAGAGTCATTCGGCGTAATACGCTCATTCAATTCACCTTAAATCGATTTAGTTGTAGCCACGAGCGGTTAGGCTCTTGGATGGTGTTCACTGTGTAGCTGTTTCAATCGCTCTGTTGCTACATGAGTATAAATTTGTGTTGTGGACAAGTCACTATGCCCTAGCAGCATCTGTACCACGCGCAAGTCTGCACCATAGTTCAGCAAATGAGTAGCAAACGCATGCCTTAATACATGGGGCGAGAGTAATTCAGTATCAATCCCTGCCAATACTGCGTAGTGTTTTATGCGATGCCAAAACGTTTGGCGAGTCATTTGTCTTGCTCGCTTACTCGGAAATACCACATCAGAGGTTGTCTCCCCAAGTAACTCTGACCTGCCTTGATGGATAAAAGTTTCAATCCAATCAACAGCATTTTCACCCATTGGTACCAAACGCTCTTTGCCACCTTTACCAGTAACCCGAACCACCCCCTGACGCAAGCTGACATTTTCCATCGTCAAACTAACCAATTCCGTCACACGCAACCCCGTCGCGTATAAGAGTTCTAACATAGCTTTATCACGCAGCTCCATTGGATTATTAGGATCAGGTGCATTGAGCAAAGCATCCACTTGATCTTCCGTTAAATCTTTTGGCAAGCGTTTAGGTAGCTTTGGGCTTACCAGTAGCGCACTCGGATCATCACTGCGAACTTTCTCACGATGCAAATACTGAAACAGACGTCGAATCGCGGACAACATTCTTGCTCGTGAAGTTTGCTTATACCCCTCATCAGCTAACCAGCCTTGATAGTCTTGCAGCCCAGATAAGCTAATAAAATCGAGACGGTAGTTGTGTAGTGTCATCCACTGTAGCAGTTTAAAAAGATCGTTTCGGTATGATGCAAGGGTGTTTTCAGACAAGCCGCGCTCTAACCACATAGCATCTAAAAACTGTTCAACTAGCCCTTGATCAGGCGACAATTGTTCTGACACTGCAAACCTCATAATTTCGTTGTGCGGTCAAATGTAAGTGCCACAAAGCAATAAAGCTATAAAAATTCATCTCAAAAGCGGATATTCGCTGCAAAGCTCGCCATTTTGTGGTTAGAATTCACCATCAATTGTCAAAATATAAAACCATGCTATGAAAATCGGTCTATTTTACGGCTCAACAACTTGTTATACCGAAATGGCAGCAGAGAAAATCCGCGCTATCATCGGTGAAGACCTAGTTGATATTCACAACGTTAAAGAATCACCACTCTCTTTGATGGAAGATTATGATTTTCTAATTGTCGGCATTTCGACCTGGGATTTTGGTGAGATCCAAGAAGACTGGAATGAGTTATGGGATCAAATCGATGGCGTATCGCTAAATGGCAAAACCGTTGCACTATTCGGCTTAGGCGATCAAGAAGGCTATGGCGAGTGGTATCTGGATGCTATGGGACTCTTGCACCACGAGCTGAAAAAGACCGGAGCTAACTTTGTTGGTTACTGGCCTAACGATAACAACTACGAGTTTGAAGCTTCAAAAGCACTTACCGAAGATGGCAGCAAATTTGTCGGCCTAGCACTTGATGAAGACTCTCAATATGAACTGAGTGATGAACGTATCGCCACTTGGGTTGAGCAGATTTTGGTCGAGTATCAAGAGACGCTGTAAAAACGAGAAGCGAGAAGCGAGAAGCGAGAAGCGAGAAGCGAGAAGCGAGAAGCGAGAAGCGAGAAGCGAGAAGCGAGAAAAATTAAAGGATTGGCACCAAGTGTCAATCCTTTTTATTTAGGAACGCTTCGCTATGGATTCGGGATGTGGGAACGAATAACTCTCGAAGGACGAAGTCCGGTCTCGATTCTCGGAACGTAGTGTTCTCAAAGGGCGAAGCCCGTTCCCGACTCTCGAAGCGCAGCGTTCCTAAGGGTGCAGTCCGTCTCTGAACCTCCCCCAATCAAACACTAACCCAGGATCGGTTTTGCGCAGTGGAGCAATGTACTGGTGACCAGTAATGCGCGGTAGAGTGATTTTCGGGTAACTGACTTGAATCTGCTTGGTTAGCTCCGTTAACGCTTGGTATTGCTCATCAGTGTAGGCAACGTAGTCACTGCCCTCTAGCTCAATTCCGATTGAGTAGTCATTGCACTTATCTCGCCCCGCAAAGCTCGAGACACCTGCGTGCCATGCTCTGGCAATAAACGGCACAAACTGAACCACTTCCCCATCACGTCTGATCAAGCAATGAGCCGAAACACCCATATTATGGATCACTTCAAAGAACGGATGTTCATTCGGGTCTAGTTGCCCAGTAAAAAACTGTTCAATATACGGACCACCAAACTGACCCGGCGGTAAGCTGATGTTATGCACAACCAAAAGAGAGATGTCTGTAGCGTCTGTTCTGTGGTCAAAAAAAGGTGAAGGTACATGCCTAGCTTTGTTGTACCAACCATTTTCATCGATCATAAGCGGCTCATTATCATAACTAACTCTCTGATTTTATCCGTTTGGCGATGAAATGCGAGATTAATGGCTGAATTTCACACTCAGTCAGCGTATCATGCCCACCTCTTGTCCAACTGCGTATTAGATTTGCGATGAAAAACACACACAATAGCCAAGAACGTCTCGAATATTTGAAACAGCAACTTCCCTTAGAGATATCCCGCGCTGTCGCGGATACCATCAAGGAAGATCTGGGTGGTACTCTAGACCCAGACGCTGATATTACCGCAAGTCTAATTCCAGCAGATGCACACAACGAAGCAACCATTATCACTCGTGAACATGGTGTTTTTTGTGGCAAAGCTTGGGCTGACGAAGTATTTAAACAGCTAGGCGGCGAAGTAAAGATAGAGTGGAATGTAGAAGATGGCGATAAAGTAGAGCCGAACCAAGTGTTGTGTACTCTATCAGGCCCATCTCGCGCTCTTCTTACTGGTGAACGCAATGCGATGAACTTTATCCAGACTCTTTCTGGCTGCGCAACTGTCGTTGCCCAATACGCAGAGAAAATTGCGGGCACAGGTTGTCGACTACTTGATACGCGTAAAACCATTCCTGGTCTGCGCAGCGCGCTTAAATATGCTGTAGCCTGTGGTGGTGGTTTTAACCATCGTATTGGTGTGTTTGACGCTTACCTAATCAAAGAGAACCACATTATTGCTAACGGTGGTATTTCTCAAACCATCAAGACTGCCAAAGAGCTAAACCCAGGAAAACCGGTTGAAGTCGAAACAGAGAGCCTTGAAGAACTGCAAGAAGCGATTGAAGCAGGTGCCGACATCATCATGCTCGACAACTTCACCACCGACATGATGCGTGAAGCAGTAAAAATTAACGCAGGCCGCGCAGCGCTAGAAAACTCAGGCAATGTCACGCTAGAGACTATCCGTGAATACGCTGAGACTGGCGTTGACTATATCTCGGTTGGCGCGCTAACTAAACACCTAAAGGCGATGGATTTATCGATGCGCTTTAAGTAGCTATCAGCAGCAAAGAAGACGCTTTACCAAATAAAAATAGAGGCTCCAAGCCTCTATTTTTGTATGTGAATAGTCTCAATGACTTCAATTTTGCCCTGCCTCGGATCAATTTGCATTCAATATGCAACTAAGTACTATTTTTATCTAAATTGATCGGAAACCACGCCAGCGATAATTCCTGCCCACACACTCCGTCACTACTCTCTCCCTAACTCAGTCTTTTACCCACGGAGAGAAACAATGCAAACTTTACAAGGTCGCAAAACAAGAGGCTTTACTCTAATTGAATTAATGATTGTGGTCGCAATCATTGGCGTACTGGCTTCTATGGCGATTCCTGCTTACAAAGACTATGTTAGAAAATCTGAGGCAGCTTCAGCACTAGCGACGTTAAAAAGCCTCATAACACCCGCTGAAGTTTTCTATCAAGAAAATGGCACCACTTCTGCTGCAACCCTATCCAATTTAGGCATTGATAGTGGTGCCAATAATTTGGGAACCATAGCTTCAACAATTTCAGGTACCGGCTCTGCAGCCGTACCAACGCTAAAATTTACATTCGGCTTAGATAGCACAATGGGAAGCAGCGACACCATTACTTATTCTCGCAACTCTAGTACAGGCTGGTCTTGTTCAAAAGCGGGAGCTGTCCCTTCTTTAGACGGTTGTTCATAATCTATATGCAAACCAACCTTCCCGCTATCTTGCGCCAAGCAGAGCTTCTTGATACTACTCAGAAAGCTTTGCTGGATGAACGGCTTAATGTTTCAGGTCAAACGGCCCCTGAAGTATTGTTGGAGCTAGGTTGGTTAACGCCCACACAACTGCTCTCTCACCTTTCGCAAATATTTGCCTTACCCGTTATCGATTTCGCTAACTATGACTATCAAGCTGTGTGCAACAAGCTCGGCTTACGTGAACTCACTCACCGCTATTGTGCGGTTCCGCTTCGGCAAAGTAAGCACCAACTGCTCGTTGCAGTTGCTGATCCAACTAATGCAGCGCTCGAAGAGGAATTTCGCTTTGCGACCGGAAAACAAATAGAACTGGTGCTGGCAGATATCAAGCAACTCAAGGGGGCAATTCGTCATCTATATGGCACGGTAATATCCGGTGAGGTCTCAAGTCATACCAAAGAGATTAATGAGCAAGAGCTTGCCAGCCTAGTTGAATTGTCTGACGACGAACTAAGCAAGACTGAAAACCTAAACACTGACAACTCCCCCGTCAGTCGCTATATAAACCAGATCTTGCTTGATGCGATCAGAAAGCGCGCTTCAGACATACACTTTGAACCTTATGAAGCCTCTTACCGTGTGCGATTTCGTTGTGATGGCATCTTAATTGAGACTCAACAGCCAAGTCATACACTAAGCCGTCGCCTTTCAGCTCGATTAAAAATCATCGCAAAACTGGATATTGCAGAGCGACGCCTACCGCAAGATGGCCGAATCAAATTGCAGCTAAGCCCTGATACCGCTGTCGATATCCGTATCTCAACACTTCCGACATTATGGGGGGAGAAAATCGTTCTACGTCTACTCGATAGCAACAGTGCCGAGTTAGATATCGACGTCCTTGGCTACAATCAACAGCAGCAAGCCTTATACCATCAGGCGCTTGCTAAACCACAGGGGATGATATTAATGACAGGCCCAACCGGAAGTGGCAAAACGGTTTCACTCTACGCAGGGCTAAAGCTTCTCAATACCCCCCTCGTCAACATTGCAACGGCTGAAGATCCTGTCGAGATTAATTTAGTGGGAATCAATCAAGTTCAAATCAACCCTAAAATTGGCCTAGACTTTGCGCAAGCACTTAGAGCTTTTTTGCGCCAAGACCCGGATATTGTCATGGTCGGTGAAATACGAGATCTTGAAACCGCTGAAATTGCAGTTAAAGCCGCACAAACAGGTCATTTAGTACTTTCAACTTTACACACTAACTCTGCCGCAGAAAGCATCATCCGCTTACAGCATATGGGTATATCCCCATTCAATATTTCTTCCTCTCTCAGCTTAGTCATTGCTCAGCGTCTAACAAGAAAACTATGTCGGCACTGCAAGATTGAACACGCCTTACCTAGCGCGCTGTGTCAGCAGTTAGGTATCGCGGTACAAAGTGAAGTATTTACAGCCAACGTACAAGGGTGCAGTGAGTGCAATCAAGGTTATTCAGGTCGAACCGGTATTTATGAAGTGATGGACATAGACAACACCTTGCTACAACTCATTAATCAAGACGCAAATGCCAAAACCATCGAAGATGCTGCCAAAAAACGTGGGATGCAAACCTTAAAAGAAGCCGGAATTGAAAAACTACTCGCCGGCATCACTAGCTATCAAGAGCTGCAACGCGTGCTCTACTTATCGGTAGACTAGATGAAACCGCACTCTCGCAATCAACTTAAGCGCTACCGCTGGAAAGGGGTTAATCACAAAGGCAAACTCGTCTCTGGTTACACACTTGCTTTAAACGATCACGAAGTTAGAGAGCGGCTTAGTGAACAATCAATTAGCCTGAAAACACTAAAAAGGCGTTCGCTTTCTGTATTGACTCGTCTTACGCAAAAGATAAACAGAAAAGACATTACCTTATTAACCAGACAATTAAGCACCACGCTTGCGACAGGAATTCCTATTATTCAAGCATTAAACATCATCACTAAGGGGCACTCTAAAGCCGAGATGAGATCAGTCCTGAGTCACATCACTAAGCAGATAGAATCTGGGCATCCCTTATCTGAAAGCTTACGTAGTGCAAATCCCCTGTTCGACTCACTTTATGTCGACCTAGTCGCAACGGGTGAGCAATCCGGTAACCTGGCCGAAGTGTTTGCGCGAATCGCCAAC
The DNA here is from genome assembly GCF_001188205.1 of Vibrio sp. VPAP30. Taxonomy (NCBI): domain Bacteria; kingdom Pseudomonadati; phylum Pseudomonadota; class Gammaproteobacteria; order Vibrionales; family Vibrionaceae; genus Vibrio; species Vibrio sp. VPAP30. The sequence continues at coordinate 139,107 of NZ_LBLS01000036.1, read as the reverse complement.
TACAGAGAAAAGTCTGAGCAACTCAGTGCTAAAGTTGTCAAAGCACTCATCTACCCAACGATGGTTATTTTGACTGCTTTATCCGTTGCCTACCTGATGCTCACTAAGGTGATTCCGCAGTTTAAAGATATGTTTAATGGCTTTGGTGCACAACTACCTTGGTTCACCCAACAAGTGTTGCTCCTATCTGACTTTGCCCAAGCATATACAGGAATGGGACTAATGCTTCTCGCAGTGATATTTTATATGCTCAGAGTTGTCTTAAGAAAGTCGCGTCGAGTTCAGTTAATCCTGAGTCGTTTAACACTTAAAGCCCCTGTTATTGGCAAAATAATCATCAAAGCTTCAATAGCAAAATTTAGCCGTACACTAGCAACAAGTTTTAACGCAGGCATACCAATACTGGCAGGGTTAAAAGCATCGGCAAAAACCGCACAATGCAAGCACTATCAAAATGCTTTAGAGAGGGTGTTACTCGATACCACAACAGGAATGCCGCTCTACGTTGCACTGCGCCATACTCACTGCTTTCCTGAGATGGTTCTACAGATGGTGATGATAGGTGAAGAATCAGGACGGTTAGGCGAAATGCTGCACAGAATTGCTGATGTTTACGAGTTTGAAATCGATAACACCGTAGATAATCTAGGTCGGATCCTCGAACCGATATTAATCATTTTTCTCGGCGTGGTTGTCGGCGGTCTCGTCGTCGCGATGTATTTACCTATCTTTAATTTGATGAGTGTCATAGGATAAGATACAGAGTTACCCTCTTTGAACTGAATGCTTTAAACCTAAGAGCTGCACCTATTTTATGGACATTTTTCATTACTACCCTTGGCTTTTTCCTATATTAGCAACGCTTTTCGGTCTTATCGTAGGCAGCTTTTTGAATGTTGTGATCCATCGCCTTCCCGTGATCATGGAACGCGAATGGCGAGCAGAATGTGCGGATAGCTTCCCTGAATACCAAATTACACCGCCACAAGGGACGTATAACCTTAGCGTGCCAAATTCAACCTGCCCGAAATGCAAGGCTCCTATTCGAATTATCGACAATATTCCGGTTCTAAGCTGGCTAATTCTCAAGGGGAAATGTCGTCAATGCAGCAACAAGATCAGTGCTCGTTACCCGCTAGTCGAACTTCTGAGTGCTGAGCTCTGTTTTGCTATTGCTTATCAATTTGAGTTCAGCTATTTCGCAATTGCACTCCTATTTTTCACCTTTACTCTCATCGCCGCCACCTTCATCGACCTCGATACTATGTTACTGCCGGATCAACTGACACTACCTCTGACATGGGCGGGAGTCGCACTTGCTCTATTTCAAATAAGCCCGGTCTCGCTGCAAGATTCGGTCATTGGTGCAATGGCAGGCTATCTCGCCCTATGGTCTGTGTACTGGCTTTTTAAACTTGCAACAGGCAAAGAAGGTATGGGTTATGGCGACTTTAAACTGCTTGCGGCGTTAGGGGCTTGGCTGGGTTGGCAGTATTTACCAATGATCATCCTCCTCTCATCACTGGTCGGTTTAGTCTTTGGTTTAATCCAACTAAAACTGAAAAGCCAAGGGATAGACAAAGCCTTTCCCTTTGGTCCGTATTTAGCCATTGCAGGCTGGTTAAGCATGATGTGGGGAAATGACATCCTCAACTGGTATTTCAGCAATTTTCTAGGAATCTAACATGACTCTAGTTATTGGTATAACGGGGGGGATTGCCAGTGGTAAAACAACCGTTGCAGACCTGTTCCATCAGAATTTTGGCATTGAAATTGTGGATGCAGACATCGTGGCTAGGCAAGTTGTTGAACCCGAGAGCCAAGGCTTAAAAGCCATTGAACAGCACTTTGGAGACAGTGTCATCCAACAAGACGGCACGCTAGATCGCGCTAAGCTTAGAAAAATTATCTTTAGTAACCCGAGCCAAAAAAAGTGGCTAAACCACTTGCTTCATCCGATGATTAGAACCGAGATGATGACTCAACTTGCTGAAGTTAAATCGGACTATGCTTTATTAGTCATACCTTTGATGGTTGAAAACAACCTACAATCTCTTGCAGATAAGGTACTCGTCGTCGATGTGGATGAAAAAACTCAAATTCAACGTACGATAGAACGCGACCATGTAGACGCAGCGCAAGCCAAAGCGATTCTCTCTTCTCAAGCATCACGAGAGCAGAGATTAGCCATTGCGGATTATGTGATTAAAAATAATACAGAAAACCAAAAACTTTTGTCTCAAATCACAGAATTACATAAAAAGTTCCTAGAAATCGGTAGGGAAAATCGGTGAGAATAAAGATTGAAAAATACAGAGCTGCATATTGATGACCACGCATTATTTTGAACATCCACTAAACGAGAAAACTCGCATCTACCTCCGCGTTGAAGCCTTGCTGAACCAACTGGATGTTGCTGCTCAGTTTAGTGATGATACGCAGCACCTGATTTTCTACCGCTCCTTATTCGATCTGTTAGAGATTTTCGAACAAATCCAACTTAAAAGTGAGCTGGCTAAAGATATTGAAAAGCAAAGATTAACATATCGCTCATGGCTCAATGTCGAGGGAGTTGATCAAGATATGCTGCAAAATATCTTAAATGAAGTCGATGCTGTACACAGTGACCTAATGGGTGCAGAGCGTTTCGGACAAAGTCTTAAGGAAGACAGGTTCCTAAGTGCTATCCGACAACGTTTCAATCTCCCAGGAGGTTCATGTTGCTTTGATCTGCCAGCACTTCATCACTGGCTTCACCTGCCACTTGAAAATAAAGAATCCGATGCATCCCAGTGGCTTTCAACCCTAAGACCACTTGCTGAAGCCCTTAAACTCTGGCTTAAGCTCACGCGTGAAACGGGTCACTTCCGCGTAATTCAAGCCAACTCTGGCTTCTATCAAAGTGATGCAGATGAAGCCAATATTCTCCGCTTAGAAATCCCAATGCACTTTGGTGTCTACCCTATGATTTCTGGGCATAAGAACCGCTTCGCTATAAAGTTCATTGAGTTTGAATCCGGTCAAGCATCAGTAGCTAACGTTGAGTTCAAACTCGCCGTGTGTAGCTAACAACATATTTCATATTCAAGCTATACTAAGCCCACACCTTTGTTTAAGTTCAGAGAAACACCATGTCTAAGATTACCATCGTCCCTTGCCCTCAATGCGGTCAAGACGTTAAATGGGGCGAGCAGAGCCCTTTCCGCCCGTTTTGCAGTAAGCAATGTCAGATGATTGATTTCGGTGAGTGGGCTGATGAAGAGAACACTATCCCTGGTGCACCAGATATGTCTGATGCAGACGGATGGTCGGAAGATCAGTACTAATAGATTCGAGAAGCGAGAACGCTGCGCTACGGGATTAAAGAGAAGCTGATGTGATTAGAGCATCGGCTTTTTTGTTTTTTGGAGAACTGGAGAACTGGAGAACTGGAGAACTTTTGGAAGGTTGGCATTTAGCATCAACCCTTTGATTTCAACAAGTTACCATATCATCTTCTAGAACGAGGTACGAGTCAGTTGAGGATCTCTTCAAGCTAGTCGATGAGTTATAGAGATTCCCACTCCTTCCTCCGTCAATATTCCCCCTCGTAGGGCTAAGCCCGCTCCCGCTTTCCAAAAGCGAAGCGTTCCATAGGACGAAGTCCGTTCTCGAATCTCGCCTCTCTATGCGAAGCGCAAAAAAAAGCGGAGACCAATTGGTCTCCGCTAATACTATGAGAACGCTAGTTATAGCATTACTTCTTAGCAAGTTTCTCTTTAATACGAGCAGACTTACCAGAACGCTCACGTAGGTAGTACAACTTGGCACGACGTACTGCACCACGGCGTTTAACTTCGATGCTATCAACGATTGGAGAGTGTGTTTGGAACGTACGCTCAACACCTTCACCGTTAGAGATCTTACGTACAGTGAAAGCAGAGTGTAGACCACGGTTACGGATTGCGATTACAACGCCTTCAAAAGCCTGTAGACGCTCACGTTCACCTTCTTTTACCTTAACTTGAACTACAACAGTGTCACCTGGTGCAAATTTAGGTAGGTCTGATTTTAGTTGCTCTTCTTCAAGAGCCTTGATGATGTTACTCATTTTAATAAATTCCTAGAATAAACTGATACTAAATTTAATAGGTTACTTAGCTCGACTCTCTTTAATGAATTCGGCCAGTAATTGTTCCTGTTCGTCAGTCAGAGCTAGGTTTTCCAGGAGTTCTGGTCTTCTTAGCCAAGTGCGGCCTAACGACTGTTTTAGTCGCCAGCGACGAATGTCCTTATGGTTGCCAGACTTGAGTACCGCTGGTACTTCTTTTCCATCTAACACCTCAGGGCGCGTATAGTGAGGGCAATCTAACAAGCCATTAGCAAAAGAGTCTTCTTCTGCTGACGCGAAATCTCCTAATACACCCGGAACAAACCGAGAGACAGAATCTATTAACGTCATGGCTGGTATTTCACCACCCGTCATCACAAAATCCCCAATTGACCATTCTTCGTCAACTTCAGATTGGATGATGCGCTCATCTACCCCTTCATAACGACCACAAATAAGAAGCAAGTTCTCGTTTGTCGCCAGCTCTTCTACCCCTTGCTGGTCAAGTTTTCGACCTTGAGGAGACAGGTAGATGACTTTCGTCTTACCTGGTGAGGCATGTTTGGCTGCCTGAATAGCATCGCGCAAAGGCTGCACCATCATTAGCATACCAGGGCCACCACCATAAGGTCGGTCATCAACAGTGCGATGTTTGTCGTGCGTGAAATCACGAGGATTCCATGTTTCAATCGACAAAAGACCTTTTTTAACCGCTTGACCTGTTACTCCAAAGTCAGTAACAGAACGGAACATTTCTGGAAATAGGCTAATTACGCCAACCCACATGTTTATCTCGCTCTGGTAGTTTGGAGTTTAGAATCCAGGATCCCAGTCAACTTCGATCCGTTGAGCTTCGCGATCAATATTCTTGATCACTTGCTCTTCAAGGAACGGAATTAATCGTTCCTTTTGCCCAAAAGCATCTTTTAGATTTGCTTTAATTACGAGAACATCGTTGGAGCCCGTTTCCAGCATGTCAGAGACGATGCCTAGATCGTAACCTTTATCAGTTACTACGTGCATTCCAATCAAATCACGCCAATAGAATTCATCTGATGGCAATTCTGGTAATACGGCAGGGTCAATTGAGATTTCAAAGTTGGTCATGAGCTGCGCTTCTTCACGCACATCAAGACCTTCAAGCTTCACCACCAAACCTTTGTTATGGCGCTTCCAACTTTCTGCTTTGTACTCGACCCACTTTTCACCTTGCTTAATAAACCAAGGCGAGTAATCAAATATGCTTTCGGCATTGTCTGTGTAGGAAAAAACCTTGAGCCAACCGCGAATGCCATAAGTAGCACCAAACTTGCCTACAACAATCTTGTCATCGCTCATTGTTTCTTTACCTTTCATCGACATAAGCTAATTTCTACTTCTTAAAATAAGAATTAAGCCGCTTTTTGAGCGTCTTTAACTAGCTTAGCTACGCGGTCAGATAGAGATGCGCCTTGACCAACCCAGTGGTTAACACGATCTAGGTCTAGACGTAGACCTTCTTCTTGACCTTGAGCTGTTGGGTTGAAGAAACCAACTTTCTCGATGAAACGGCCAGTTGCTGCATTGCGGCTGTCCGCTACTACGATTTGATAAAATGGACGCTTCTTAGCGCCGTGACGTGCCAAACGAATGGTTACCATGTCGTCCTCTTTGCTTTCTCAAAAATAAAATTAACCCCAGAAACCATTTATCGCTAAACAGTTTGGGGCTCGTGCCAAAATAAAGCTCCGGAATTTTACTCTTATTCCGAAGCAATGCAAGGTATTTAGCTACTTTTTCACCAACAACTTTTCTTCTTCCAAAACAATTGGGGGATTCTAAGTTTGTGAGCTAGCTAACACCTTGAAATTTTTATTGCTGGGTGAAATTAGCGACCAAATGGATTGAAGCCACCGCCTCCCATTCCACCACCCATCATGCCTTGCATATTACGCATCATGCCTTTCATGCCACCCTTCTGCATTTTCTTCATCATCTTCTGCATCTGAGTGAACTGTTTTAGTAAGCGGTTAACATCTTGCACCTGAGTCCCAGAACCCGCGGCGATACGTTTTTTACGAGAACCTTTAATCAGCTCTGGACGCTGACGCTCTTTCATCGTCATTGAGTTGATAATCGCTTCCATCTGCTTAAACATCTTGTCGTCAACTTTATCTTTAACGTTGTCCGGTAAGTTGCTCATACCAGGTAGCTTATCCATCATACCCATCATGCCGCCCATGTTTTGCATTTGACCTAGCTGTTCACGGAAGTCTTCAAGGTCAAAACCTTTCTTTTCTTTGAACTTCTTGGCTAGCTTCTCGGCTTTTTCAGTATCAACGTTGCGCTGTAGATCTTCGATAAGCGACAGCACGTCACCCATACCAAGAATACGAGATGCGACACGATCTGGGTGGAAGGGTTCTAGCGCGTCGGTCTTCTCACCAACACCCAAGAATTTAATTGGTTTGCCAGTGATATGGCGAACAGACAGCGCTGCACCGCCGCGTGCATCACCATCAACTTTGGTCAGAACAACACCCGTTAGAGGTAAGGTATCACCGAAAGCTTTAGCGGTGTTCGCCGCATCTTGGCCTGTCATCGCATCGACGACAAATAGTGTCTCAACAGGGTTAATCGCAGTATGTAGCTGTTGAATCTCAGCCATCATCTGCTCATCGACAGCTAAACGACCCGCCGTATCGACAAGCAGCACGTCGTAGAATTTCTTCTTCGCGTGGTCGATGGCGGCATTAGCGATATCAATCGGCTTTTGATCTGCTGAAGATGGGAAGAAATCAACACCCACATCTGAAGCAAGTGTTTCTAGCTGTTTGATCGCTGCAGGACGGTAAACGTCGGCAGAGACCACCAGCACTTTCTTCTTATCGCGCTCTTTTAATAGCTTTGAAAGTTTACCAACCGAAGTGGTTTTACCTGCACCCTGCAGACCTGCCATCAAGACTACCGCAGGGGGTTGAGCTGCTAGATTAAGCGCTTCGTTAGAATCCCCCATCACCGCTTCAAGTTCAGCTTGAACGATCTTAATGAACTCTTGCCCTGGAGTGAGGGATTTAGATACCTCAACACCTACGGCACTCTCTTTAATACGCTTAATAAACTCGCGTACAACAGGAAGTGCAACGTCTGCTTCAAGAAGTGCCATACGCACTTCACGCAACGTCTCTTTAATATTGTCATCGGTCAAACGACCTTTACCGCTGATGTTTTTCAGCGTTTTGGATAAGCGATCCGTTAAATTCTCAAACATCTTAGTCTCTTTACCCACACGGTTTGCAAGGGGCTCGCCAGTCAATATTGGCGAAAAATTACTATGAGTATACCTTAGCCAACCCATGCTTGACACCGCCTAGATGAACTTTGATATCTCAAGTCACGCAATTGAAAGTGATAAGTCATAGCTCAAGCCGTTGATGCAAGGTATAATTTGTTAAAAATTCACCAGCTCATAGAGAATAATGGACAACTTAATCGCCATTGTTGCCGCAATACTGTATCTACTAGCGATTGCAACCATAGTTCCGGGACTTGTACATCAAACAGGTATCCGCGTAAAAACTGTCTTCGTTAGTGCCATCCTAGCGTTGGCGTTTCATGCGTGGCTGCTCAGCGATCTTATCTTAGGTAGCTCCGGCCAGAACCTTAGTATTCTAAATGTCGCCTCACTGATTGGTTTTATCATCTCCTTAGTAATGAGTGGTGCTATGCTGAAAACTCGCCTTTGGTTCTTGCTACCTGTGGTGTATAGTTTTTCAGCACTTAACCTCATAGCTGCTGCCTTCTTACCGAGTACTTTTATTACCCATCTAGAACAAGATCCTAAGCTGCTGATTCATATTTCTTTTGCTCTGTTTTCTTATTCAACCCTTACTATCGGTGCACTATACGCACTGCAACTCGCTTGGTTAGACCACAAACTCAAAGCGAAGAAGGCACTGGCAATAAATCCAAACCTGCCACCGCTTTTAATGGTCGAGCGACAGCTATTTAATATCATCTTGATTGGTAATTTATTGTTAACAGGTACATTGCTGACTGGCTTTGTTTTTGTGCAAGATATGTTTGCCCAAGGGAAAGCACATAAAGGCATCCTTTCTTTTATCGCGTGGGTGGTCTACTCAGTGCTACTTTGGGGGCACTATCAAAAAGGTTGGCGTGGCCGAAAAGTCACATGGTTTTCTGTCGCAGGTGCGACGTTGCTTACTTTGGCCTATTTTGGTAGCCGATTTGTACGAGAGATCATTCTTCGTTAGCTTCACTCGTATCAGCAAAGGTACGTTGAACGCACCTTTCTTTTACAATATCCAGTTCTATTTTGAAAATTGACTTAACCCCAAAATTAGGTCATAAATTAACCAAACATAACAAGGAAAAGATTGGCTTTGGACGACATTTCAACGGGTATCTTGTTTACGCTCCTCGCGTGTCTTATTGTTATTTCAGGATATTTTTCAGGTTCCGAGACAGGGATGATGGCTCTGAACCGATACCGCCTCAAGCACCTAGCAAATACTGGCCACAAAGGGGCAAAACGAGTTGAAAAACTACTCGATCGCCCTGATCGTTTAATCGGCTTGATTCTCATCGGCAACAACCTCGTCAATATACTTGCTTCAGCAATCGCTACCATTCTTGGTATGCGTCTATTCGGTGATCTCGGAGTCGCCATCGCGACAGGCGTTCTCACCTTAGTCATTCTTGTCTTTGCCGAAGTGACCCCTAAGACACTCGCAGCCTTGTACCCTGAGAGGGTTTCTTACGCGAGTAGCATCTTACTGACTATTTTAATGAAGGTTCTATCTCCATTGGTAATGTTGGTTAACTTTATCACCAATGGCTTTATTCGCTTATTAGGGATCAACGCAGATCATGGCGGCGATGATCACTTAAGCTCTGAAGAGCTGCGAACCGTCGTGAATGAAGCGGGTAGCCTGATTCCACGTCGTCACCAAGATATGTTAATTTCGATTCTCGATTTAGAGCATGTCACGGTTAATGACATCATGGTACCTCGTAATGAAATCACTGGTATCGACATCAACGATGATTGGAAATCGATAGTCCGTCAGTTAACTCATTCACCACATGGCAGAGTAGTATTGTATCGCGATCAAATCGATGAAGTAGTCGGTATGCTGCGTCTGCGCGAGTCTTACCGCTTGATGCTAGAGAAAAATGAGTTCACCAAAGAGACCTTATTACGTGCAGCCGATGAAGTTTACTTCATTCCAGAAAGTACTCCTCTGAACGTACAACTACTGAAGTTTCAACGTAATAAAGAGCGTATTGGTCTTATTGTCGATGAGTATGGCGACATTATTGGCCTGATAACATTAGAAGATATTCTAGAAGAGATCGTTGGTGAGTTTACTACCTCCATCGCGCCAAGCTTATCTGATGAGATCACTCCACAAGGCGATGGTAGCTTCTTGATTGAAGCCAGCGCAAACATTCGCGATATTAACAAGGGACTGAAGTGGACACTACCTACCGACGGACCAAGAACCCTCAATGGTTTGATTCTTGAGCATTTAGAAGATATTCCTGAGAGCCATCTTAGCGTTCAAGTCTCTGGTCACCCAATGGAGATTGTGGAACTAGAAGAGAACCGGATCAAACTGGTTAAAGTGTTCCCAGCATTAAAAGCCGAATAATTAGCTATTCTCTCACAACAAAAAAGCCTTGGAACAACTCCAAGGCTTTTTGCTATCAGCCTCAGGATTAATCTTCAGTCACACTAAATAGATTTTCCATATTTAGCCCCTGTTTGATAAGAATCTCTCTAAGTCGACGTAAACCTTCCACTTGAATTTGGCGTACGCGTTCACGAGTCAGATTAATCTCACGTCCTACTTCTTCTAAAGTCGAAGGCTCATAACCAAGAAGGCCAAAGCGACGTGCTAATACTTCTTTTTGTTTTGGATTCAGCTCATCTAACCAGTGGATCAACGAATTCTTAATGTCGTCATCTTGGGTAGAAACTTCTGGGTCAGAATTGTTGATATCCGGGATGATATCAAGCAACGCTTTTTCACCATCACCACCAATAGGGGTATCGACAGAACTGATACGTTCATTAAGACGCAGCATCTTACTTACATCGTCAACTGGCTTATCAAGTTGAGTCGCAATTTCTTCTGCTGTTGGCTCATGGTCAAGTTTTTGTGACAACTCACGTGCAGTACGCAGGTAAATATTCAACTCTTTAACTACATGAATAGGTAAGCGAATCGTGCGGGTTTGGTTCATCAACGCACGTTCAATGGTTTGGCGAATCCACCATGTGGCGTAGGTTGAAAATCTAAAACCTCGTTCTGGATCGAACTTTTCAACCGCGCGGATCAAGCCCAAATTGCCCTCTTCAATCAGATCAAGAAGTGCTAGGCCACGGTTGCTGTAACGACGAGATATTTTCACTACTAAACGAAGATTGCTTTCGATCATGCGTTTACGCGCTGCTTCATCACCACGTAATGCACGACGCGCATAGAGAACTTCTTCTTCAGCGGTAAGTAGTGGAGAAAAACCGATTTCACCTAGGTAAAGTTGTGTGGCATCAAGGCTTTTTGTCGATGCGTCAAACTCTTCTTTGGCTTCTTCAGCTTGAGTGGGTTTTGCTGGTTTTTCGGCTCGAAACGTTTCCATCGTTTCTTGACCGATTTCGAATTCTTCGACTTTCGTTGCTGTATTGCTGATACTCATAGCGCCTCCCCCTGGCGAGCTAGCAAGACATTACTACGTCTAATGTCGCTATTTTACCTAACAGTAAATTATTACGGTAAGTAGCGTTTTGGATTCACTGACTTACCTTGATAGCGAATTTCAAAGTGCAAACGAACGCTGCTTGTTCCTGAGCTGCCCATTGTTGCAATCTTTTGGCCTGCTTTTACACTTTGTCCTTCGTGTACTAGCAACCTGTCATTGTGTGCATATGCACTGAGGTAATTGTCGTTATGTTTTATAATCACAAGATTACCGTAACCACGTAGCGCATTGCCTGAATAAACGACGGTGCCACCTGCTGTTGATACGACGGATTGACCTCGCTGTCCTGCGATATCAATGCCTTTATTCCCTTGATCTCCAGCAGAAAAGTTTTTGATTACTCTCCCTTTTGTTGGCCATAACCACTTGGAAATTTTTTTATTGTTGGTCGTTGGTTTGCTAACAACCTTGTTAACATTTTGTTTACCTGTAGAACCAACATACTCCTTTGATTTCGATTGATCAACCTTCTTAGGAGGATCTTTTTTGGTCGTTTTGTGACCTGTCTTTGCTTGAGTTGAGCTAACCTTTTGATTCGAGTTTTTACTCGAACTTGACTTATTACTTGGAGTAGACGGTGTGGCTACCGCAGCGGCAACAGCCCCCGCCCCAGTGCCACCAAACGCCGGTGCAGTATAAGCAGGCTGCCAAAGCTTTAGTTTTTGACCAGGGTAGATGGTGTAAGGCGACTGTAATCCATTGTAATTAATAATTTCTTTTACATCTTTGTCTGTGACATAGGCTATAAAATACAGCGTATCGCCCTTTTCAACTTGATAGTAACTGCCTCGATAACTACCGCGCGAAACGGAACTGTAGTCTTTCTTTAATCCAGTTACTGGCGCAGGAGAGTGAGCAGCACATCCTATTAATGCACTGCAAAGAACCAAAACCAGAAGAAAACTAGACCATTGCTTCATTGTTACGCTAAATCACCCGCAACCAAAGGAACAAACCTCACCATCTCTATCACTTCAGAAAGGTACCCATCACCTTTTCGGGTTATCTTCAATAGCTGCTGCTCTTCAAGCCCGACTGGAATCACCATCACCCCACCTTCTGTTAACTGCCCCAGCAATGCCGAAGGTACAGATTCAGCGGCTGCCGTGACAATAATGGCATCAAATGGTGCGTTTGCACTCCAGCCTTGCCATCCATCACCGTGCTTAGTTGAAACATTATAGATATCGAGCTGTTTTAAGCGGCGTTTTGCTTCCCATTGCAAAGCTTTAATCCGCTCAATAGAAAATACGTGCTCCACCAACTGAGCCAATACTGCGGTTTGGTAACCGGAACCCGTCCCGACCTCCAACACCTTACTTTGTCTGGTCAAAGCGAGCATTTCCGTCATCTTAGCAACAATATAAGGCTGAGAGATGGTTTGCCCTTGCCCAATCGGCAATGCATTGTTGTCATAGGCTTGATGCATCATCGCTTGAGAAACAAACTGCTCTCTCGGTAAACGATAAATAGCATCGAGCACTTTCTGATCTTGAATGCCACTCGCGACAAGAAAGTCGATTAATCTGTCAGCATGTGGGTTTAGCATTGTTATTGTTCCTTTAACCAGTTATCCATACTTGTCAGAGATTCGTGCGCAGTCAGGTCAACTTGCAGCGGTGTTACTGACACGTAGCCTTGCTCAATCGCAAAGAAATCCGTCCCCTCTCCAGCATCTTGTTCTTTACCTGGAGGGCCTAACCAATAAATATCATGACCACGCGGATCTTTCTGCTTAATCATCGCTTCAGCGTGATGACGCGCACCCAGTCGCGTCACCTGAGTACCTTTCAACTGAGAAAGCTCAACATCCGGAATATTAACATTGAGAAGTCTATTGGTTGGAATAGGTTTAGCTGCATGCTGAGAGACTAACTCGCGCGCAATGGTCGCTGCGGTTGCAAAATGGTGTTTACCCACCAGCGAGAATGCTATCGCTTGTACGCCAAGAAAATGACCTTCCATTGCTGCAGCGACAGTCCCCGAGTAAAGTACATCATCACCCAAGTTTGCACCGTGGTTCACTCCTGCTAGCACGAGATCTGGCAAATCATCTTTCATCAACTCATTGAGCGCAAAGTGGACACAGTCCGTTGGTGTCCCTTGAACTGAAAAAATCTTCGGTGAAATTTCAGTCACACGTAAGGGCTGTTCTAACGTTAATGAGTTAGAAGCACCAGAGCGGTTACGGTCAGGCGCAACGATCGTCACCTCTGCCATATCTCTTAACGAATCGGCTAAGGCATGAATCCCTTCAGCATGAACACCATCATCGTTACTAATTAGGATTTTTAGTGGCTTATCATTCATTGATAGTGACGCTCCACTTCGACCTCTTCAATTAGCTCTCGAACAATGGCAGTCGCAAAACAGCCTGCATCTAAGGAGAACTTCAAAGTCACTTGGTCACCATTAACTTCCCAAGAGAGGTCTTGAGGCATTAATGAAATCTCACGTCGCTCATGACGCATGCGATTACCACGAATCAAAGCCATTAGGTCAGGCTCTGCATCCAAATGCGGCTGCTCAAGCTCTAGTGCTTGTTCTTGAGTCGGTAAAGCGTTGTCGCCCGCCATTGCGGCAGTAATTTGCGCTTGGCCTAAACTCAATTGCTCCGTCACACTAGCTAGATTGTCCTGCGTGATAGTCACTCGCTCATCACCTTGCAAAACAATGTCACCAATCACTGGTTGAGCGAAAAGATCTTTCTCAATACGCTCTGATAGAATCGTGTTGAAGATCCAAGATCGGGCAGCAGACAAATAAAGGCTACGTTTGTTCTGGTTGCGAGTACGGACGTTATCCCGCCCCCAACGGCGAGCTTCGTTAAGGTTATTCCCCTGATTGCCAAAGCGTTGGCTACCAAAATAGTTTGGTACTCCTGTTTTAGCCACAGACTCTAAACGTGACACAACATCTTGCACATCGCTCACTTCAGTGATGGTCAGCGTAAATTCATTGCCAACCAAGTCACCCGGGCGCAACTTCTTGTTATGTCTGTCTGTCGCCAGTATTTCAATACTCGGATACTGAGTTAGGAAAGCACTAAAATTTGGCGTGTCTCCTTTTGGTAAATGGACACTAAGCCACTGCTCTGTGACTGCGTGGCGATCTTTAAGACCAGCCCAGCTCACGTCTTTAGATTTGACACCGCATACTTTGGCTAATTCGTTAGCGACAAAGCTAGTATTTTCACCCGTTTTACGGATACGCACCATAAGGTGTTCACCGCTACCAGTGAAGTCAAAACCTAAGTTTTCGTTCACTTGAAAGTGTTCAGGCTCTACTTTTAGTTTGCCCTTTGCAACTGGCTTACCATTTAAGTAAGCCAATGGAGATAAAATATCAGACATAGTTTTTTCCGTTACTTGGCAGCCTAAACAACTCAAGGCAACCAGTAATCTATTTATACTTTAATCAGCACCACAACCGCTGCAGTTGCAATACCTTCTTTACGCCCTGTGAAACCCAAACGCTCAGTCGTCGTTGCTTTCACGTTCACGTTACCGATATCTGTTTCCAGATCTTGGGCAATCACCTGACACATGGATTCAATATGCGGCGCCATTTTAGGTGCTTGCGCCATGATAGTGACGTCAGCATTACCAAGAATATAGCCTTGTTCTCGCACTCGGCGGTAAACATCGCGCAATAAATCTCGGCTATTGGCTCCTTTCCACTTGTCATCGGTATCAGGGAAATGACGACCAATATCACCAGCAGCGATTGCACCTAGCAACGCGTCACACAGTGCATGCAGAGCAACATCACCGTCCGAGTGGGCTATCAGCCCTTGTTCATAAGGAACATCAACACCACCAATTATAACAGGGCCTTCGCCACCAAATTTATGCACATCAAAGCCATGGCCAATTCGAATCATGAGTTATCCTTTGTTTCTATTTAGATAAAACTCAGCTAACGCTAAATCTTCTGGTTGGGTTATTTTTATATTGTCAGCGCGTCCTTGAACTAAGGCGGGCTTTTCTCCTAACCATTCCATTGCTGACGCTTCATCAGTGATGGCAACACCACTTGCGAGCGCCTTCGTCAATGCTTCTGTTAGCGGCTGAGTTTTAAACAGTTGTGGAGTCAGTGCATGCCACAATGCTTCTCTTTCGACAGTATGATCAATATTTTGCTCACTATCCGCTCGTTTCATCGTGTCTCTCACTGGCGCCGCGAGAATACCGCCCAACTGATTGTTATCAGCTTCTGTCATCAAACGATCGACATCTTCTAGCGCGAAACATGGCCGCGCCGCATCATGAACTAACGCCCATTCGGCGAGTTGATTTTGCTCGATGTACTGCAAAGCGGATAACACTGAATCTGCCCGCTCTTTACCACCCGACACTCGAATAACATTCGGGTTCTCTGCTAAGGAAAGTTCTGGATAGTATGGGTCACCGTCTGTAATCGCGACGACAACTTTATTGACCATAGGATGGAGCAAAAGTTTTTCAACAGTATGCTCTAATACTGTATGACCTTGGATCTGGAGGTACTGCTTAGGGCGGTCCGCTTTCATGCGACTACCCACACCAGCGGCTGGGACAACAGCTACCACAGACATTTGACGGGTCGAAGACATTTAATTGTCCTCTCCAACGATACGATAGAAAGTTTCCCCTTCTTTGATCATACCAAGCTCATGGCGAGCGCGTTCTTCAATCGCATCAAGCCCTTGGCGTAAATCATCGATCTCCGCAAACATTTCATCATTGCGAGTTTTTAAGTTGCCATTAACTTGGTGCTGAACTTGAGTTTCAGCATTCACGGCCTGAAAATCGGAAATGCCATTCTTGCCGAACCACAGCTCAAATTGTAGCCAGCCTAAAACTAGGGTTAGGGTCAGTGCAAAAATCCGCATACCGTCAATCAAAGAAGAGAGATAAAGAAAGACCACATATATATCACAATGTCGCGGTGCAAGCGAGATTGGACTATGTGGTCTTAGTAAAGATTGTGTATCTATTTGAGAGACTTAGTTCATCATCAAAAACGCGAACAAGCCGACACCTAAAATCAAACGGTAGATAACAAATGGTGTCATGCCCATACGCGAAATAAGCTTCAAGAAGAAATGGATACAGATGTAGGCACTAATAAAAGAAGTCACTATACCTGTCAGCAAAAAGCCTAAGTGGATGGGTTCACCGCTAGTCACCAACTTGAGGCCTAGATATCCTCCAGCCAATAATATGATTGGGATAGACATTAAAAATGAGAAACGTGCTGCCGCTTCTCGAGTAAAGCCTAAATAAAGTGCTGCTGTGATGGTTGCCCCAGAGCGAGAGGTTCCAGGGATCATAGCCAAGGCTTGAGCAATACCAATAAACAACGCTTTCTTCCAGTCCGCCTGGTACTCATCATCTGCAAGCTTGGAATGCTTATCGACATACCAAAGCAGTATGCCAAACACGATAGTGGTCGTTGCTATCACCCAAGCACTACGTAAATACAGCTCAATGATATCTTTCATCAGCAAGCCAAATACACAAGCAGGAATAGTTGCCAAGATAATCATCCATGCTAACTTGGCTTCTTTGCTGCGCTCGCCTTTAAAAATCGAACCTAAGAATGCTGAGAGCAGGCTGATCACTTCTTTGCGGAAATAGATCACCACCGCAGCTAGAGTACCAACATGCACTGCGACATCAAACGCCAAGCCTTGATCTTCCCAACCCAGAATGGCAGATGGAAGAATCAGATGCGCAGAACTAGAAATAGGCAAAAATTCAGTTAGTCCTTGAATCAAAGCAAGAACAAAAGCTTCAAAATAACTCATTAAAATATCATCACGTTTTCAGGTCTTGTGACCTTAGTCAAACCATAAGGGAATGGCTTCTAAATCAGTATCAAACGAGGCCTGTTGCCAAATTTGTTCAATCGTCCGGCCATCCTGAGGTACCACTAATTGCGGACAAAGCTCAAACAGTGGCTTGAGTACAAAGGCATACTTGAAAATATCACCACGCGGTATCTCAGGCTTAGATGAACAAGTTTGATCACCAAATAGGATAATATCGAGATCGACAGTGCGAGGCTCAAACTTGCCAGCGTTCTCAGTTCGGCCCCATTTGAGCTCAATTTTACGCAGTTGTCGTGAAAATTCCGTTAAAGTTAACGAAGTTTTCATTTCTACGACAAGGTTGTAGAAAGCATTGCTATCAAAGCCAATTGACTCACACTCATAGATAGTCGACAAACGAATATCACAGCCTATCGCGCTTAGCTCAGTAATCGCGGCTTGGATATGTTTGCGTCTTTCAATGTTTGAACCAATACCGATATAGGTGGTGATCATGCAGTGCCTCTTTCGATCACCACACCCACACCTGCAGCCTGAGGGACTGCTCCCGGCTTAGTTAAACGAATCTTGATCCAAGGTACATTGAAGCGAGACATAATCAGTTCGGCCACCTCTTCTGCAACACGCTCAACCAACAGGAAGCGGCCAGCTTCAATGTGTGATAGTACCGCTTGACTAACCTGGGCATAATCGAGCGCATCAACCACATCATCACTTTTACCTGCAGGGCGATTGTCATGAGCCATTTCGATATCAAGCACCAGTTTTTGCTTGATCTCTTGCTCCCAATCATACACACCGATTGTGGTAATCACTTCGAGTTGCTCAATAAATACTTTATCCATTTGTTGCTTCCTGTAGGGTCAGATACCATAGAGGTCGGATACCCAAGTTAAATAAAAAGTCGTACTATTTGCAGCTCAAACTGGACAGATTTTGTAGTTTGAGAGCGTCAAGCGCGATATGATATCAGTTACTTGCTTGGCTAACACCTGTTTCGGACGAGTTACTCTACTATGACCCCACTAGCACTGATAATGATCATCTTTGCCTACCTTCTAGGCTCGATCTCGAGTGCTGTGCTTATTTGCCGCGTATTGCGCTTACCTGATCCTCGCGGCGTCGGTTCCAATAACCCAGGGGCGACTAACGTACTAAGAATTGGTGGAAAAAAGGCAGCAGTCGCTGTTCTTCTGTGTGATATGTTGAAGGGCACTATCCCTGTCTGGGGGGGGTACTTCCTTGATATTGATCCTATCATTCTCGGAGTTATTGCGATTGCCGCTTGTTTAGGTCACATGTATCCGCTGTTTTTTCACTTCAAAGGCGGCAAAGGGGTTGCGACTGCTTTGGGTGCCATTGCCCCTATTGGGTTGGATCTAACAGGGATGATCATCGCAACATGGCTAAGCGTTGCCTTTTTGTTTCGCTACTCATCTCTTGCCGCAATTGTCACTGTCTTACTTGCACCGTTCTATACGTGGATGGTTAAGCCGCAATACACACTGCCCGTTGCAATGCTGTGCTGCTTGATAATTTTCCGCCATCATCAAAACATCAAGCGCCTGTTTGAAGGAACAGAACCCAAAGTGGGTGAAAAGAAATCGATATAGCGATATCGAATAAGTTTGAAAAACAGAGACTCCCAATCTCCTCCCTTATCCAAATGTTCACTTAGCCACTAATTACAAACAAGTAATTTAAAGCATATGAAACTTTGTATTTTATTGACTATATAGCACTTTATTCTAACCATTACGCTTGCCCTCAACAGCACCAATTCTATGCTCAAAAGGTTACCTCGACTCGGCCTAACCTAGACCTAAAGTTTATTAATTAACCAAGTATATGTTTCGTTAACATTTGGAGGTTTTATGAAACCGACAGCCCTAGCCTTTGCTATAAGTGCACTATGCGTTTCCGCTACGTACGTTCAAGCTAAGCCAGCAAAACCTGCCTTAGTCGACATTGAACCTGTAAGCTGTACCACTGACGTCGATGACCCAGTGTCAATGGTGGATGTGGAATGGATGTGGAGCTGGGAAACAGGTGGTGAAGACAGCCCCCCTCACACTAAATTTGGTGGTGACGCTGATCTCAATGTCACTGTCTCTGCAACAGACAATCTTGCAGAACCGACAGTAACCCTAACAGACTACCCGTTCTCTATTTCTTTCTCCGTAAGTATGCTTGATGAAGAAGAAGATCAAACCAATGAGCTTGTTTATAGCTGTGAAGACCCTGAAATAGTCGATGATGTCATGAGCGCTAACTGTACTGGCTCACTCGAAATTTCAGAACTAGTCGAGCTAGCAAGTATGGCATTAAGCGATATGTTCCCTGAAGTTGAAGAGTGGGAAGAGGTGGAAGTGACCAGTGCCACATTGGATGATGTCAGAATAAAAGCAATGGATCCATCTGTTGGTGTCAAACGAATGAAGTACCAAAAATACCCGTTAGTCTCTTTATGCTTAGACGACGAGTAATCTAAAAATGCGAGCCCAGTGGGCTCGCTCTCTTTTGTTATAAAGTCTTAGCGAAAAAATTTATCAGCATTTTGCAAACAAAATCAGCTTGCTCTAGATTGGAGATATGACCCGCTTTCGGAATCTGAATCAATTCAGAACCTGAAATGGTATCGTGCATCAGATATGACTCTAGAACCGGACGAGGTTTGTCTTCTTGGCCTACCGCAATCAAAACCGGTAAAGCGAATTTTTCGATCTCTTCAATTTGGTCGCGACGGCCAAATACCATACGCCCTACACGAGCAACCTCAACCGCCTTATCACCTTTCAAACAGCGCAAAGATTCCGTAAACCGTTCAACCAATTCAGGGTTATCTTGCTGTGCATTGTTAGCAAAAAACAGTGGTGTCACCGCTTCAACCAATGGTTCTGGCACGGCTTGTAGCTGGCTGATGGTATCAAGCATTCCAAAGTACTTCGCATGAGTTACTTCAGGTTCTAAGCCCACAAAGGTATCCATCAGTACCAACGATTGCACGCGCTGTGGTACTAAGCTCACTACTTCAGTTCCCCACATACCACCAACCGACAGGCCAACGATAGAGAAGGTTTCAATATCAAGATGATCCATTAAAGCCACAATCTGCTTGGCGTAGTCCGTTAAAGAACGCGTCGACTCAGGAGCAAAATCAGATTGACCATGTGCCCATAGCTCCGGAACAATACAGCGGTATTGCTGACTTAGAGCTTTAACTTGCGGTGCCCACATTTCACTATCCCAAAGATAGCTGTGACCAAAAACAATTACAGGACCTTGACCAATATCTTGATATGCCATTTCACGATTATCGACAACAAATTTTTTCATGGTTCTACCCATTGGTTATTTATATCAAACAAGAGCTTATCATTGATTGTCTTATCGACAGCTCTGAACACTAAAGTAAAGATAAACAAAAGGCCGCTACTTGAGCGACCTTCTTTATTGGGCCTGACCTTTATTTGACCGGCTCTAATTGATCAATTGGCCAGCGTGGCGTGGCTTGTACTGAAAGATCAGCCACTTCGCCATTTTTCAAACGCTGCATACCTGCATAAGCGATCATTGCACCGTTATCGGTACAAAACTCAGTGCGTGGGTAGTAGACTTCACCACCGATTTTCTTCGCTAGCTGCTCAAGGTCAGCGCGCAGACGGCGATTCGCACTGACTCCACCTGCAATCACGATGCGCTTAAAGCCTGTTTGCTCTAGCGCTCGCTTACATTTAATCGTTAAAGTCGCACACACAGCCTCTTCAAAGGCTAAAGCAATATCGGCGCGAGTCTGCTCATCATCGCCATTGGCGGCAATAGTATTGGCAGTAAAGGTTTTGAGACCAGAGAAGCTCATATCAAGTCCAGGTCGATCAGTCATCGGACGTGGGAACTTAAAGCGGCCAGGCGTGCCTTTTTCTGCAAGCTTAGATAATAGAGGGCCTCCAGGATAATCTAGTCCCATCAACTTAGCCGTTTTATCAAAAGCTTCTCCTGCGGCATCATCTATAGATTCACCAAGGATTTTGTACTCACCGATGTCTTTTACTTCAACCATCATCGAATGGCCGCCAGAAACCAAAACTGCGACAAATGGGAAAGGTGGTGGGTTGTCTTCAAGCATAGGAGCTAATAAATGCCCTTCCATATGATGGACAGGCACAGCAGGTACGCCCCAAGCATAAGCAATACTGCGTCCAATCGTCGCTCCAACAAGCAACGCACCAACTAAACCTGGACCAGCCGTGTAGGCAACGCCATCAATATCTTTGGGCGTTAAATTTGCCTCCGTCATTGCCGCTTTTATTAACGGTATGGTTTTTTTGACGTGATCGCGTGAAGCCAGTTCAGGCACTACTCCGCCATAATCAGCATGCAATTTAACCTGACTATATAACTGATGGGAAAGTAGTCCTTTCTCATCATCGTAAATGGCAATTCCTGTTTCATCACAAGAGGTTTCGATACCAATAATGCGCATGGTTTACCTTGGATGTCTCTGTCTATTATTCAAAATTGGCGCAATCTTACCGTGCCTTCGCCTATCAAACAAATTTTGTGCAAACTCTACCCAACAAAATACTTTACAAAGCTAGTGTGATCGGATTAAAATTCCGCACCATTTTTGATCAAGCTGAATGTAGACCTAGCTGCTAAGCTAAGTACTGTGAAGTCAGCATTAACGAATTAACCCCTGAGGTGAAAGGCATATGCCAGTAGTTAAAGTACGTGAAAACGAACCGTTCGACGTTGCACTACGTCGTTTCAAACGCTCTTGCGAAAAAGCAGGTATCCTTTCTGAAGTGCGTCGTCGTGAGCACTACGAAAAACCAACTACAGTTCGCAAACGCGCTAAAGCAGCAGCTCAAAAGCGTCACGCTAAGAAGCTAGCTCGCGAAAACGCTCGTCGCGTTCGCCTGTACTAATAGCTAAGTCCTAAAGGATTATAGTTATGGCTCTGATTGACAATCTCAAAGAAGAGCAAAAATTAGCGATGAAAGCCAAGGACAAAATGCGCCTTGGTACTATTCGTTTAGCTCTGTCAGCCATTAAGCAACGTGAAGTTGACGAACAGATCACTCTGGGCGACGACGACATTCTTACTGTGTTGACCAAGATGGTTAAACAACGTCGCGACTCTGTGGCTCAATTTGAATCAGCGGGTCGTCAAGATCTCGCCGATGCTGAGAAAGCTGAAATCACTGTACTTGAGGATTTTATGCCTCAACCGCTTACCGATGAAGAAGTCGCTGCTCTGATTGAAAGTGCATTACTTGAATCAGGTGCTGCGGGCATGCAAGACATGGGTAAAGTGATGGGCGTTCTTAAGCCTCAGATTCAAGGGCGCGCAGATATGGGTAAAGTAAGTGGTTTAGTTCGCTCTAAACTGACTTAATAGCCCAAACCAATTGCAACAAGCCGTGCTATCCTTCGGAATGCGCGGCTTGTTTGTATCTACCTTTTCTATTTGTTAGTGCGTTTTTCTAAGGTTTTATGGCAGGACACATCCCTCGAAGTTTCATTGATGACCTCCTCGCTCGACTTGATATTGTCGACATTATTGACGCTCGCGTAAAACTTAAGAAAAAAGGCAAAAACTACGGCGCTTGTTGCCCTTTCCACAACGAGAAAACCCCCTCATTTAGTGTTTCGCAAGATAAACAGTTCTACCACTGCTTCGGCTGTGGTGTGCACGGCAATGCCATCGATTTTATGATGGAGTACGAACGCCTCGATTTTGTCGAAGCAATAGAAGAGCTGGCTTCTTATCTGGGGTTAGAAGTGCCAAGAGAGCAGCGCCAAAATGGCGGCTTTCAGTCTAACCAACCCAAAGCAAACTCTGAGCAAAAGCGTAATCTGTATGACTTGATGGGCAGTATTGGTCAGTTTTATCGAGACCAGCTTAAGCAACCGAAAAGTAAAGACGCGATTAATTACCTCAAAGACCGTGGTTTGTCTGGTCAAATTGTGCAGAAGTTTGGTATTGGCTATGTGGCAGATGAGTGGGATTTGGTTCGAAAGAACTTTGGTCAAACGCCGCAAACACAAGAGATGCTAGTCTCTGGTGGCATGCTGATCGAGAATGATAAAGGCAACCGCTACGACCGTTTTCGTGGTCGAGTAATGTTCCCAATTCGAGACCGTCGAGGAAGGGTAATTGGTTTTGGTGGTCGGGTTATTGGTGATGGCACACCAAAATACCTCAACTCTCCAGAAACACCTATTTTCCATAAAGGCAAAGAACTATACGGCCTCTATGAGGTGATGCAAGCCTACCGTGAGCCACTACAAATCTTGGTGGTAGAAGGTTATATGGACGTTGTCGCCCTCGCTCAATATGGCGTCGACTATTCTGTTGCTTCACTCGGTACATCAACCACTGGTGACCATGTACAACTGTTGTTTCGTCAAACTAACACAGTGGTTTGTTGTTACGATGGTGACCGAGCGGGTAAAGAAGCGGCCTGGCGCGCGCTGGAAAATGCGCTGCAATATCTGAAAACAGGTAATACGCTTAAATTCTTGTTTTTGCCCGATGGCGAAGATCCAGACAGCTACGTACGTAAGTTCGGCAAAGAAGCGTTTGAACAACAAATAGAGCATGCAACACCGTTATCTAGCTACTTGTTCGATAACCTGATAGAAATCCATAATTTGAATCTTGGCAGTCATGAGGGTAAGTCAGCACTACGTGCCCATGCCAGTGCATTGATTGATAAGATTCCCGATCCCTACTTCCAAGAACTACTAGAAAAATTATTGGATGAGCGTACTGGCTTTGACAATCGTCTACGTCAGACACGTAAGAAGACCAGCGAAACTCGACCTCAACCGCATAAAGAGATCAAACGTACGCCAATGCGCGAAGTGATCGCTTTGCTTATTCAAAATCCGAGCTATGCTGAAATGGTACCAGACCTCTCAACTGTGAGAGAGTTAACAGTACCGGGATTAAGTTTATTTGTTGAGGTGCTTGATTATTGTCACCAGCACCCCAATATCACTACGGGCCAGTTATTAGAACGCTGGCGAAATAGTAGCCATGAGGCACTCTTATCTCGTCTCGCTGGGTGGAAAATCCCCCTCGATGAAGATAATGAACAAGATATATTTTTAGATTCACTGGATAAGATTCTTGCCCAGTGCGTCGAAAAGCAAATTGAAAATCTGCAGGCCAAAGAAAGAAGTGTCGGTTTATCAACCGAAGAAAGAAGGGAGCTGCTAGCTTTAATGCTAGATTTAAAAGCGTAACCCTGTTCGAATAGTCAGCAATAAATAAATTTGTTAAGATGTGTGGTTTGCAACTCGCATACTAATTCCTTCACCAGATACTAAGTTGGATACCGTCTATGGATCAAAATCCGCAGTCACAGCTAAAACAACTTGTCATTAAAGGCAAGGAACAAGGCTATCTGACCTACGCAGAAGTAAACGACCACCTGCCAGCAGAAATCGTCGATTCAGAGCAGGTCGAAGATATCATTCAGATGATCAATGACATGGGCATTCGAGTAGTAGAAACTGCTCCTGATGCTGATGATCTTGCTCTGAATGATGACGATACAATTACCGATGAAGATGCAGCTGAAGCTGCTGCTGCTGCGCTTTCAAGCGTAGAAAACGAAATCGGCCGCACTACTGATCCAGTACGCATGTACATGCGTGAAATGGGTACCGTTGAGCTATTGACTCGTGAAGGCGAGATCGATATTGCGAAGCGTATTGAAGATGGTATTAACCAAGTTCAAAACTCAGTGGCGGAGTATCCAGGTACTATCCCATACATTCTTGAGCAATTTGATAGAGTTCAAGCTGAAGAGCTACGTCTAACAGACCTTATTACAGGCTTTGTAGACCCAGATGCTGATGAAACTGCTGCACCAACAGCAACGCACATTGGTTCTGAACTTGCTGAATCAGACCTTGAAGATGAAGACGCTGAAGAAGAAGACAAAGAAGAGTCAGAGGACGATGAGGAAGAAGAGGAAGATACAGGTATCGACCCTGAGCTTGCTCTCGAGAAGTTCACGGCTTTACGTAACACTTTCCAAAACTTCCAATTGGCTTGTAACGAGTATGGCAGCGAAAGCCCGAAAGCGACGCTTGCCCATGAAATGGTTATTGATGTCTTCAAAGAGTTCCGTCTAACGCCTAAACAATTCGACTACCTAGTAGAAGAACTGCGTACTTCTATGGAACGCGTACGTACTCAAGAACGTTTAATCATGAAAGCGTCAGTTGAGTACGGCAAGATGCCGAAGAAGTCGTTCATTACGTTGTTCACTGGTAATGAATCAAGCGAAGCATGGCTAGACGAAATTCTATCTTCTGATAAGCCGTACGCTGAGAAGATTCGTCGTAGTGAAGATGATATACGTCGCTCTATCGCGAAACTGAAAGTGATCGAAGAAGAGACATCACTAACAGTACAGAACATCAAAGACATCAGCCGCCGTATGTCTATCGGTGAAGCAAAAGCTCGCCGAGCGAAAAAAGAGATGGTTGAGGCGAACTTACGTCTAGTAATCTCTATCGCGAAAAAGTACACCAACCGTGGTCTACAGTTCTTGGATCTTATCCAGGAAGGTAACATCGGCTTGATGAAAGCGGTAGATAAGTTCGAATATCGTCGTGGTTATAAGTTCTCAACTTACGCAACGTGGTGGATCCGTCAGGCAATCACTCGCTCAATTGCAGACCAAGCACGTACTATTCGTATCCCGGTGCACATGATCGAAACGATCAACAAGCTAAACCGCATCTCACGCCAAATGCTGCAAGAGATGGGGCGCGAGCCGCTTCCGGAAGAACTGGCAGAGCGTATGCAAATGCCAGAAGACAAGATCCGTAAAGTACTCAAGATCGCGAAAGAGCCGATCTCAATGGAAACACCAATCGGTGATGATGAAGATTCACACCTAGGTGACTTCATTGAAGATACTACGCTTGAGCTACCACTAGACTCTGCAACTGCAGGAAGCCTAAAAGTAGCTACCAAAGACGTTCTTGCAGGTCTTACACCTCGTGAGGCAAAAGTACTGCGTATGCGTTTTGGTATCGATATGAACACTGACCATACTCTAGAAGAGGTTGGTAAACAGTTCGATGTAACGCGTGAGCGTATCCGTCAGATCGAAGCGAAAGCACTACGTAAACTTCGTCACCCTAGCCGCTCAGAAACTCTGCGCAGCTTCCTAGACGAGTAGTCTATTCTTTTTTAGCTTGGCTGAAATTGATGAAAAGGTGAGCACTAGCTCGCCTTTTTTGTTACTTCTCGATTTAAGTGGATAAAATCTAAGCGCATTTACCCTAGATAGCGTCTAGACAGCTAGATCTTCATCCCCTATAATCATTGCCCTACACGGCCCCTTAGCTCAGTGGTTAGAGCAGTCGACTCATAATCGATTGGTCCGCAGTTCAAGTCTGCGAGGGGCCACCACTTTCTCTTCTACACATGTCTACCAACGTCTACCCACCCTAGTAAAATCAATACGCAGCAATTAATCCTTGTCTATGGCAATCTATACTCATCTTGTAACATCCACGTTTTGATGTACCATCGAATGTACCAACGGCTAAGAATCGACAATATTGGTGGTACATCATGGCAAAAAGAGTTGTCCCTTTAACGAATACTCAAGTCAAACAAGCTAAAGAATCTGACAAAGAATATACCCTCTCTGATGGTGATGGACTTCAATTACGTATCAAAACCAATGGTACAAAGCTATGGATTCTGAAATACACCCACCCAATTACGAAAAAAAGAACAAACATCAGTTTCGGTAGTTATCCGGACGTACCTCTTGCTGAAGCAAGAAAAAGAAGAGCAGATGCAAAAAAGCTAATCGCTCACAACATTGATCCTAAGCAACATAAAGATGAACAGCTCTTAATGGAAAGAGCTGAGCTTGAGAATACCTTTGGCAAACTTGCTGATAAGTGGCTGGAGCTGAAAAAAGAAAGTGTGAAGCCAGAAACAGCAGAGAAAGCATATCGAGCACTTGAGAAGCATATCCTTCCTAAACTCGCTAATGTTCCCATTCAGGATATTAAGCCTAAACTGGTACTAGACATTCTTGCTCCTGTAAAAGCTCAAGGAACGTTAGAAACAGTAAAAAGACTCTGTCGCATCATCAACGAAGTAATGCGCCTTGCCGTAGCGTCTGGGCATATAGAAGTTAACTATCTGGCAGACATAACCAAACTATTTCCAGCACCTAAGCGTAAACATATGGCAACCATCAGACCAGAAAGGTTGCCTGAGTTAATGCAAGCTATCGCGAATGCGAACATTACGCTATCTACTCGCTGCTTACTTGAATGGCAATTACACACAATGACAAGGCCAATTGAAAGCGCAACAGCCCGTTGGCAAGACATTGATTTCGAAAATAGCGTTTGGATTATTCCCAAAGAAAGAATGAAGATGAAGCGCCCTCACACTATCCCGCTCACAGAGCAAACATTGGCGCTTTTGGATATCATGAAGCCTATTAGTAGTCATAGAGATTACATTTTTCCAAGTAACAAAAAACCGAAAAGTCATGTAAACAGCCAGTCTGCTAATATGGCCTTAAAAAGAATGGGGTTTGATGGGGAGTTGGTCTCCCACGGGTTACGAGCTTTAGCAAGTACTACTCTAAACGAGCAAGGCTTTAATCCTGATGTTATAGAGGCCGCATTAGCCCATGTTGACAGAAATGACGTTAGGAAGGCATACAACCGTGCAGAGTACCTAGAACAGCGTAGGAAGCTCATGTTCTGGTGGAGTGAGCACATTACCGCAGCTGCTGAAGGAAATGTATCACTAGCAGGTAACAAAGGACTAAAGTTAGTCAGTTAAAACAAAATCTCCGATGAACCAAAAGTTCTTCGGAGGGGACCATTGAATCCTCATTTTTATAACTTCAACAACTATGCAAACTTATCTAGAATCCCAACACAGTTGATCTGCTCCAGTAAAACTGGATACGACACTATGTAGCATTAGTAAAAATTCGGTTCAAATTCTATACATTTGTGTTTAAACATACAATTGCGTAGTTTTTGCGACTATAGCCCTTACAACTTCAGCCGCAATTTTTGCGCTTTCTTTATCCGGGTAGCTGGCTTCCTTAATCTGCTTCGAAGGATGTATTAAGTTTCGAGCATCTCGCAACACATTACCATACCCAGCTAATGTGTTATCGATGATGCCAATACAATTAGCAACCTTTAGCATATCATCAAGCCTCCATCGCTCTATCGAAATTTTTCTTTTTGGTGAATAACTGGAGGCATATGCGTCTTCTTCTCTCTTTTGTAAGACAGAAATCAACACTGTTTCCAAAATTGAGCCATACATAGTTGTGGCAGATAACCAAGCTTCTGCATCCCTGCATTTTTCTGCTTCATTCCAACGATAGACTAAATTTTCTGCATAATCACCAGTAAAAACAGGGGGCTCAACATAATCCGGCACAGCACTTAGAATAGTACGAGGAGACGATATATTGAGAAGTTCAGTAACTGTTTTCGCATAATACCTACGACCTTTAGCCGTAAGATGGTGATAATTTCCATTATAAAAATCAAACGCTTCCTTCTCTATAAATTGATTATCTAATAAATAGTTAACCGCAGAATCAATCTCTTCCGTAGACAGCTTCCACAAGTAAATATTAACCGCATCCAATTCAAATTCTGTATACTCTAGCGCCTCAAATCCCATTCTTTCGTTGCTCGACATAAGTGCGATAATCAGGTCCGAAACACTATCTACTTGCGCTTGTAGAACAGGGTGACGCAGCCCTCTTTCTTGGTAGCTTTTCTCTCGAGCAATGAGTCCTTGTTTCGTTGCCTGAAAATATTCCCCATCTTTTTTTATCAAGCCTTCCATTTCAAGACTCTTGATTTCGTCATAAAACTCGTCGTCTTCGAAATCCCAAGTTTCTTCTATTTGTCGAATATGACTAGAACCGTAGCTACAACTTGAACTTACATTAGAAGCAAGAAACATTTCATGGCAAAAGATACTTTCTCTCAAGTTCATATCACTCTCCACTCAAACAACGGCTCATGCCGGATTCTTCAAAGGGCTTGAAGGGTAAACATACATATTCATGAAGCCTAAAAGTACAATTTTTGGTGCCTTGATAGACTATCAAGATCTTGATAAACATGAAAATCATCTATACCAATTACTCTCAACTCGCGTGACAGTTCATCAATAACATTCCTATTAATTTCGATCTTGCATATTCTCTTCCCTTCTTCACCCATAATTTGGTCTATAGGACGTTGATCTGCTCCATGAAGAGTAAAACACCCTTGTTGAGTCGTAATTCTCAGGTTTGTAGCAGAAGCTTCTATGGCAATAGGTTTGTCTGGGTAGTCTTGCTCAAGATCTATCGGATTCAAAGGGACTGGCAAGTACTTGTCTATATCTACTTGCCCTTTTGGCAGCTTTCCGTTTCTTAACCTAGTTTCATCTGGGCAAATCACTAGAGGAACCCCTAGAGAAACGTCGTTAAGCCCATATGGGTCAATTAACCACACGTAAGGATTTATATTATTCCCATCTTTTGGTATCCGCTTCCATTGCTCGATCGCAAAAAATAAGGCGATTAACGGCGACTTAGTCCAATCCAACAATCTCGTGGGCAGAGAGTAATGCTGCATCAGCGCATATAACTCCCACGAATTTTCAACTCTATTACCCAAAACTGATTTGTAACTAACTAAAAAATTATGTGTATATGAACTCTCATCGACTAACCTTTTCGACCAAATTAGTTGTGGAAGCAATTCATATTCCAACGAGCCAACCCCTCGATACCAAACTACACCGCTTCTGTCTGGCAATTTTCCATCTTGAGCAAAACGAGGAAGAACTCGGATAACTTCACTTATATATTCTGAAATTGTATTTACCATCTAGAACCAACTTTTAACAAAACCTCTGCCAACTATTTGGATATCAACCATAAAGTGCTCGTATCATTTAATTTATTATCGCTTACGCTTGCGATTGCTTCTTTTCCCAAAAAATTCTAAGGCTTCTTTCAAAGACAAAATAGTCCAATCATCAACCTCTACTGGTTCGGAAAGAACAATACCAAACTTCCGTTTAGGCCAAGCTAGCTCCAGTATCAATGCTTCAAGGTGATTATTCGTTTTAAGGTGATAACCCACTTCTGGGGCTGTATAGCCACCTTTTTCACAATGATCTAAAACCCCTTGTAACGATAGATCTGCTTTTCTTTTTACTGTGTTCCAGTCACATTGAGCATAAACAGCTTGATCACTTCGTAATTGGTTTATTTTTACCATATCTTCATGTTTCACAAACATATGTCCGTGAAATGGCTCTTTCCTATGGCAATCCGCACATAGAGCAACGAGATTGTCGGGAGAGTTATCAGACTTGTCTCCATTGCGATGGTGTACATGCAGCAATCTTTTGGCCGATTTCAAATCTACAGAACAATACTGGCAAACATAGTCGGCTTTCTTCCTTACTTTTGAAGAAACAGCCCCCCAATCTTCAGAATAACCTTTTTTAGCTAACTCAACATATTGCTTGGGTAGTTTCCTAAATAGTGAGCTATAAGTTTTAAAGAATTCTTCAATACTAAATCGTTCTACTATGGCATCCCTTTCTTTCGAGCTAGCATTAGCTGCACCTTGATAATTGAGTTGGCTCAAACACCATTTACACACATTGAGCTGAGCCTCACCCTCCAACCTACCTTTGTAGTTGGAGTCACCGTAAATAGGGAAACTTCCTGATAGATTGTTCGTGATTTTATATCGTTCTTTAAAACGATTTTTTCGACGCATCTCATCTAGCTTTTGACAATCAGCTATATGAAACTTATTACCATCAGCACCATTAATGAGTGCTTTCTCTATTCTGAAAGTATGGTCAGGGATAAAGAGTATAACTTGTCTTCCTTTAACACTAAGTATGCCAGCTTCAGAAGAAAGATCTAATATGTCAATATCGACACCACTCTCTAGCTCATCATCGAACTCGATATCACTGTCTTTCCATACAACCCCGATATCAAAGTCGGTAATCTCTGCTCCCATTTCATTCACTTTCGTCCAAAGTGAAGACAAATCAACATTTAACTTCATGTTGATCCACCTTGTAGGATTTGCTTAATCTGAATATCAGCATTTGTAAGCACTCGCAAACTGACTCGTCTCGACTTAGACTGATTCTCTGTACCATCATCGTTATAAAGTAACTTTGACGAAGATAAGCCAACAGCAGAAAAATGACTTTTGAGCCAAGACGCATAGTTTTTTGTACTATCAAGTTTATAAACGTAGTTAAGAACTGTTCTAGTCCTTTCTTGTGACAATCGCATGTTCTCAAAATAAGCTTGATCTTTTGTCAGTCCCTTCCAGTCACTACTTGTATGCCCCTCTATCCTAACCTCATTGATAGACTCCTTAAATGGCATTAAAACCTCCATGTATCTCGGAAAAAACTCATCCAGAAGCTCCTGATAAGCTAAACTTAACTCAGAGCTCCCCCCACTAAATAACACTTCAGGAGCCTTGAAAGTAAATGTTAGAGTTTCCTCGTCGATATCTGCGTTCCACCTTTTCAGATCGTCATTGAACTCCAGCATTAAAGCATCAAAAATAGCGACTTGATTTTCCTGATAAGCTACAGCAACCTCTCTAATTTTGTCTCTTTCTTTAAAAGCACTCTGCATTAAAGCAATAGCTATGAATAGGAATACCATCATTAAGCCTGCCATCAAGTCAGACACAGATAACCAATGGGATTCGTCTTGTTCAGTTTGCTTACGTTCGAAAATTGAATTCATTCATTTTGGCCTAAACTTGCTGAGTCACGATATCCGACATTCTCTTCACTAACCGACTATAGTCTTCGGTAAATCGACCGCTGATTGAAGTCAGAGCTGTACCCATAGATTGCATAACTTTTTCAATTTCTTCTCCCATTGTCTGATCAATCATATTGACCTGTTTCTGAACCGATTCACCTGTCTGTGAGAGTGTTTCTTCGATGGTTTTTTCTAAGCCTGCAAAAACTTTATCTGCCTGCCTTTTATGCTCTATCGCTTGTTCTTCAATTGTGGAAGATAAACTTTTCTTCATTAAATCCATACTCTCAGTAAACGTATCTCTAACTCTGTCAGTATCAGAAAGTATTTGTTGACTAGCTTCCTTATAATTACTCGTAAGAGTTTGATTCCCTTGTTGTAGCTCAATAATAAGTCCATGCATCTGGGTATTTATATCTTCTAAGGCTGAAGCTAACCTATCCTTAATTTCCTCACTCGAGTTTGCTGTTGCTTGAGCAGATTCTGTTAAAGCCGCCCGTGTCTGATCCACAGTATCACGATAACTATCCGCACCTTCTGATATAACAGTTCTGATATGCTCACTACTCTCAACTATCCCAACAGCTAGTTTGTCATTCGCTTCTTTAGCACCTGCAATTGCATTTTCAATTTGCTCTCGAATTTCAGGCACCGCTTCTACCGCTTTATCTCTTACATCTTTAAATGCATTTAGGTGTTTATCTAGTTCTTGAATTTGATGTTGATTCACCTGCATGACTTCTTTCAGTATGTTCATCGTATCTGGAATAACTTTGGCATCTTCACTGATATTGGATACAGATTCTTCTGTTTTGGATATTGCCAAGACTCCTTGGTCATACTGGTGCTTCATATCCATCAGTTGAGTTTTGTAGTTCTCTTGCCATGTGACCAACTCAAGCACAGCATCATTGAGTTTCTGGAAGTTACTACCAAACTGTTCCGTAAGATTATTATTAAAGTCTTGTATAACTTGATTTAAAGCGTCAACAACTTGTTCCGTTGCCGATTTAGACATCATATCTGCGAACTCATCCAACTTGTTCCAAAGTTCTTTCTCAAACTGACTGAATGTTTCCTGCTGGGTCCCTGAAACACTTGAAAGTAGTTTTTCCGCAGATTTATGATTCTCATTTAGATCTGCCCGAGTAAGTTTAATCTGACCAACTAAACTAGATTCGTCGTTCTCAGATATTGATTTACGTAACTGATTGATGCTTTCAACTTGTAGGGTCATTGCTTTGTATAGATCTACAACATCTATATCCTCTTCCACCTCACCACCTTCAACCACCTTGCTGAATACGCCTGAAGAGATAACTACCTTGTAGATAATAGACAACAACATTCCAGCCAAACTTGTGATAAATGCTGTTTTCAACCCCTCTAACAAGGGGCCGACACTATTGTTAATGTCAGTAGTATTGAAATCTAGCAAACCTGAGATGATCCCAGTGAAAGTCCCGAGTATTCCCAAAGAGGTCAATAAAGTTGGTGTGTAATTTGTAAACGAATGGTGCTTACCAGATTGCCTCCACCACATAGACAATAAAAAAATCATAGCTAACGCTATCAGGAACACATCCGTTATTGCTGTTGCACTAGCACCCTTCAATAGTGCTTCGAATATTGATGTAAGCATAAAAACCTCAATTGAGTGCCTGAAACACTGGATTCCCCGCATACTCATGGTTCAACCAGCATTTCAGTACAAAAAAAGTACGCCAACTATTATTTTTAATCAGCACACTTGATTGGCAAGTTATTGATAAATAAAACACTTATCATTAAGCAATGATATTCGGATACTATCATTCATTACATCAACATGCTCATCAAAAGATCGAGTCATGACTTACATATAACCAAAGACGATAGATTTTAGAAGTTAGCTCAGATAGTCATTCATAAGCCCTTATTCAAAGAAAAATCAAATATATGTCATTGACGTGAACCCACGTAAACAACATTCGTTAAGAGCCTGAAATGAATCCCAAAACTTCCAATTACCAAAAGCAGCAACGCTATCAGGAAAATGAAATCCTAGAGCATGCCGCTGAGATACTAGCTAACCGCTACGTGCGTGGTGATGCCCTAACCAAACCCGAAGCCACTAAAGAGTACGTTCGCTGTAAGCTAGGCAGCTATGAGCGTGAAGTGTTTGCCTTATTGCTACTGGATAACCAAAACCGACTGATTGAATTTAAAGAGCTGTTTCATGGCACCGTAGATGCGGCCAGCGTCTACCCGCGTGAAGTGGTGAAAGCGGTACTAGATGTGAATGCCGCAGCGGTGATATTCGCGCACAACCATCCATCTGGAGATTCCACCCCCTCCCAAGCCGATAGACGGATAACCGAAAGACTTAAAGACGCGCTCGCACTGGTGGATGTCCGTGTATTGGACCACATCGTAACGGGTGATATCTGCACCTCATTTGCTGAAAGGGGGTGGTTATGATTGAACAACATTACGGAGAACTGTGCATTGATGATGCTTTACATGCGTCATTGGAAGCACTTTTGAATAGATACACTCTCCCAGAGAACGCCGAGAGACTCGTTCTGAACTGCCGCCAAATGAGTTACTACCGACATCGACAAGGTTTACATCCGATAGAGGTACAGCTCAAACGAGAGTCAGGCACTAGCCCTTGGCTGGTGGTGTTCTTTGCCAGCTTCTCTTATCCCGATGGCAACAGCACAACCGTTGAGCCTGAGTTGTACTTTCACCTTGCTAATCACTGGTGCTATCAACCCGATGTGGGGAGCACGGATTTATCCCACCCAGAGGTACAAGATCTGCTCTCAGCATGGATGAAAGCCTTTGCTCGTCATCTTTCCAGAAACGTCTTTGACGACATGCAACTGAAGATGGTCGGAACGTTCCAATAATTCTCACTCTCTCATTTCTTATTTGAATCCTGAAAAAAGGAGGACTCACTGTGTCCAAATTAACCTTTACTGCATCTACTCTACCTGTCTCTAACACTCTGCACACGCTGCTAAGTGAACAGTTCACCGCTCATTTGCTGAGTGATAAAGCAATGACCACCAACCGTTATCTAGTGTTTAACTTTCGCGATAAAAGTTACAGCGCGGAAGAAGGCGGTTTTCATCCGGTTGAGATTGCAATTTGCCACACCTCAACAGGAGAATGGAGCATTGAGTACATCACCGACTTTGCCTATATGGGGAACCATTACCCTGAGCTAGAGCGAAACTTAGATTTCGACTTTCGGGTTGGACAGTTCTTTGTGGCTTATCGTGGCTGGCTACCCATGCAGGGTAGCCGTGATGCCAAAGAGTTGTACCAATTGTGGGAGTGTAACTTTCTTGCTTATGTCGATATGGACGCTTACAACGAGATAGCCGTCACCCCGCAATAGCTCATGACCTCCCTTCTTCTACAAACCATCAAACTTGTCACTGCCCTCATCACACTGTTCTCACTATCTCCGTTCTTCGGTGCCATTGGAACCCTATCTACTTTAGGGTTTCTAGTGGTGCTATTGATTGGGTTATTGGCAGCGATTGCCGAGTTCAGTGATAAGCATAAGCCTCGTTAATGTTAATCGGCTCACGCTTTCGTGTTGCCGATTGATGGCATTTTCACCGTTGGACATTATGTGTCTGACTCACCTCTACTCTCCCGACATTAAATGTCCACCTCCGGTCTTGGAGCTTTGATGTATTGAGAGTGTAGTCATGAGCAATAAAACCAGCATTGAAGGGTTATCCGCTTTGCTGCACACGCTGATGCTTATTCCTCAACATCGTTGGATTACCGTTAGGGAGTTGCAGCAGCAGTTAGCCCAACTCGATATCCACCGCACCACTCGCAGCATTAAACGCTATCTCGATGAAATCATTGTGGACGTGTTTAACGTGGAGTGTGATTCGATGAGCATGCCTCATGTTTATCGGAAAACTTCAGAGCAATTACTGAAGCTCAACAAGCAGGAAATGCTTTATTGGCAACTGACGAATAAGTACTTACTGCCGCTTATTCCCGATGCACTGAATTATGGGCAAGGTCGCTCCTCGGAGAGAGACAAACCTTTACCCCACAAGGGTTCAGCGTATTCAAAAGAGCAAGCATGGTTAGCCAAAATCCATGTAGCACTACCCAATATTCGTGAGTGGAGTAATGAGCAGCGGCAAGTACTGAATGCGGTACACACGGCATTACTCAACAACCGTATGCTCAACATATCGAGTCAAGTTTTGCAGCAAGAGAAAGCGCTCATCGAACCACTGGGACTCTCGGTTCAATGTGACGCGCTCTTGCTGCTTTTTCGTTTATCCGGTCAACCCACGATACGCACCCTAGCCTTGCCTTTGATTGATGAGGCCAGTGTATCGACGTTTTCTTTTATCTATCCCACTGATTTCAATCTAGAGCAGTTCATGCGTGAACACGCTGAAATCCGTGCATCCCAAATTTGACTCACCACTACGGAGAGATACCTATGAATACCTTAACTCGGACCATTATGCTGAGTGTACTGTTCCTCGGAGTCACCGCTTGCAGCGAACAGGAAGAAGCGCAAACCGTCACCGCCGATATTGAAGTGTCGATATCCACCAACCCACATTGGGGAACATTGACCTTTGAGATTCAAGCTATCACTGACAACACAGTAGTAAGCAATGTCATTGTCAACCGAGGTAACTGCCGCCTGCCCGCTGGAACAAGCTCAGAGCTTTCTAGAAACGTTTCATTGCAATTCGGTGAAACCTACACCGGATACAGTAACAACTGCACCGTAGACAGCGTGAAAGAAATCGAAGTCACTTCCAGTGCTGGCACCTTTGTCTACACCTTCTAACTCTCGGTAATTCAACTTTAACAACCCATAAATTACTACTTAATAAGGACAACATC
This sequence comes from Vibrio sp. VPAP30, assembly GCF_001188205.1. Lineage (NCBI taxonomy): Bacteria > Pseudomonadati > Pseudomonadota > Gammaproteobacteria > Vibrionales > Vibrionaceae > Vibrio > Vibrio sp. VPAP30. The sequence goes on along the minus strand of NZ_LBLS01000036.1, from coordinate 102,698 downwards.
ATGAATCTAAACCGACTCCTTTTTGCAGCTCTAGTCGCTGCCTCAATGACTACTTCATCTATAGCCACCGCAGCACTCGGCGGTGCACCTAACGTCTCTAAGGAATACTTAGAAAAACAGTGGAATGGTAAACAAGGCCCACAATCCACCCTCGTTGCTGGCGTATTGCTTCACTGGACTGCTGATGTGTGCGGCAAGTTGAACGGACAAGTCTCTGATGTCACTCAATGCCTGCCTAAAACCAAGTCAACCTCTGATGAATCTGAAAGTCACTAGGAGAGAAACACCATGAATCACACTACAACGAACATTCTCGTTCTACTTTCAACCCTAATAACGCCTTTTGTTTTCGCTCAGGGAGGAGGAGCACTAGGAGGTAACCCATCTATAGAAACAGGTGCGGTCAACGTCAGTGTAGGCAAGTGCACTCAATACAAAATGGATGTAAAAACGGCGCAAGAAGCAGGTAAGGACGCATCGACTATCACCGTTCCTGCTGGTTGTGAAGTAATCAAAGAAAAGTAATACCACCAGCAACGGTAAAAAATGACAATGGGGAGCGAAATTGCTCCCCATTCTTTTTTTGTCTCAACGCATCTGTTTGAAGGTATATGTTATCTATAAAAAATGCTTATCCGTACCCAAAATGATCGCGATATTTATCCTTTATACAAAAATAAATAGATAAAGCACGGTCATAAAAAACAACCAGTTTAAAAACATAAAAACGTCAGAAGAACACTTTTTCTCTCTTCTTCGATGTCTTACAAGAGGGTAAACTAGGCAAAAGTATGAGAATAAACCACCAGCCCCCATGCTATTCATAGCAATGTAGTTTTTACTCTTAAAGCTTTCGGGCTCTTTCGCTAAGTTGTCTACTAATTGATTGATACGTTTTTTATCTCCTAAGGAATAGACGACAAGGTGATAAAAATAGACGCCCCCCCACACGAAAAATAACAACCCTAATAGTGGTTTTATGCCCAACATTTATCCCCCTAGAAACTCGATCCAACACTGAAATCATTGAAAATCTGCTTATTTATATACTCTTCGATATCATCAGGTATATCTTTCTCAATATTGCTTTCAATTTCTTTCAAAAATAGGTCTAACTCGAAAAATTCATAAGCCTTTTCCGCTATATCCTTACCAGAGCCTGCACCATAGATTCCTGCTCCCAAAGCTCCGACTCCAACCACAAGCATAACAACGGGCGCGGAAGTTATCCCAACAAAAGCAACAAAAGCCCCAGCGGCCGCAGCACCAGCAGTACCTCCAGCCCAGCCTCCAATTACTCCGCCAGTCTCTTTAGCAGTGCTACGTGCACAAGCTTCAAGACTCCCACAATTCTCAGACACGTTATACACACCGCTAGCTACACTGAGCCCTATAGCAACTTTTCCTGCTTTCTCCGCATAAGTTATCCACTTCGCGGTATTGGCTACACGGGCTCCCAGCTCGGGAACCGAACCTGCCTTTAATATTTCATCAGCATTGTGAATGAGTGACTTAGTAGAGTCTATGCCCAAACTTGTCTTTAAGCCTTGGTCGACTGGTATCTTCAGAGTACGCTGCGTAAGTTTATCCAACTGCTTATCGAGGATTTTCTTCAAACCTTGCCTCTGTCGAACAAAGCTTGATCGTTCGATTTTTTTAGCTAGGAGATCGAGGTAAAGACGATCCATCTTTTTAAGTGATGACGATACATTTTCCAGATTTTTCTGCATTGCTGGCGCTATTGTTCCAACTGCTGCTCCCATGTATGCGAATGAGTCCGACGGCTTACCCGTATTCCAATACTCCACCAGCTTATTTTCTATTACTTCAAAGTAAGCTTGATGCAACTCGATTTGATCGGGGCTCAGCTTGCCCAATTCTTCACTCGCTAGCACTAAATTATCTTTTAATGACTTTAGCTTGGCCTTGTCCTCTTCTGAAGACGGCTCCTTAGTTAGGAAGATAACCATTTCTCCAGGAATTAGGGGATCATTCAGATGTTGGTTATGTTCTTGGATCAGAGATTTCGTTTTCGAAGAGACACCAATTAGCGCTTGTTCCCAATAATCACTAAGGGACTGAGACTCTTCAACCCTCGCAAAGCCAAGTTGGAACTCTATCTGCTCTTCAATCTCTTTTAAGTTAGCAATGGTGAGATCATCGTGAACAACACCTTCAGAATTCATCGACTTAAATGTGGAGCCTTTGATGTAAGAACTTGAATAGTCATAAATTGAGTTTGAGGGCTTGTTGTACTCCTTCACTTCAACACTTGGTTTCCCGTACTTTAAATCGGTCTGTTGTTCAATCTCGGCCTTATTACTTACTACTAATTGGTCACCAACCTTCAATTTCATAGGGTCAGCATCATACTGCGGGTTCAAATCAAGTAGTTGCTTAGCCGACAAACCATACTGCTCTGCAATCGCTCCCCATAACTCACGTTGATGGGTGTTTGAGTCTGTAGCAACGATATGCGTCTCTGGCTTGGCCTCTGCTTTATCTGTTTCCACAAGTTGAGTGGTTTGCCTTTCCGCGACAGGCTGTTTAGGTGCTGCAAGCAGTTCGTTGATATCAAGCTTAATACCGTGTTCAACCAACCAATCCTCATTAAGGCTATCAAGCTCTTCTCGGGTAATTTGCTTTTCTAAGTAAATCAGATGTTGGTTTTCAATCTCTTTACCTTCGAGCTTCCAGTAAACCAGAATGGCACTTTGGTAGACGTTGTAACCCTGCTCATCATTCAATCGTTCATGAGTGGAGCATGTGGCATAGAACGCCCACTTGCCCTCACCCAGCAGTTTGTATTCTTGAACTAACCGGTCGTTATGAAAGTGGTAGTAGTAACCTTCCGTTGGCAGTCCTAAACGCTCCCCTAACTGCACTGATGGGATAACTGGAATGAAAGCCTCCCTCACTAGACCTGAGCCTATAGGCTTAACCTGCACACTTTCAGGTACACTGATACCCATTGAGCTGTCCGCCACTTTCGCAAACAATTTTTTCGGCTCATCAAAGGCAGTATGGGCGGTGTATTTAGTACCGCTTTCAGTGGACTCGGTTTGCCAGCGACCAATCATGGCTTCTTGCTTAGTCTTGCCCAGTTGAAACGCACAGCCTACGCTTTTTCTCAACGTTTCATCGGAACAAGCGACCTCAAAACAATATTCATATTTGAGCTTAGGTGGTGCATCAGAGGTATCAGGCTTAACAGGCTCTGGAACATAAGTTTCGTCAATGTTAGACGCATAACCAGCGGAACTTCGGCTTGGGGCAGAACCGCCAGCCACTCCACCAGACATCTTCGCTCTAGAGAGAAAGGCATTTTTTGCCTCCGGTGACAGTGCCTCTTGTCCTTCAGCAGACAAGCTCCACGATTTACTCATTCCATCTCTGAGCATCACTGGCTTAGATGGTGTGTCCGTCAACAGGGCCAATTCACCACTTTTGAGTTTGTCCATAAAGCGAGAGAAACTCATGCCATGAGGGATTGCAGAACTCAGTGCCCTTTCCGTTAACCTTTCTATATCCCCTTCGACTTGACCGAACTCATGCGTCATCAGCTCCGTTAGCCGTACCACTCTATAACTCACTGTTAATCCCACCGCCACTTTTTAATGAGGCATATTCTACTCAATCCATAAAGGAAGCAGGACTGATAACCTCTATTTGTTCTCAGCAATGCGCTAGAGTGTGACCGTTGTTCCTTCAGCCTCTTATGTTAGTAACTCACTCATCAATAGGTTTTATCTCTTTCGTGCATCAACACTCAAATAGATAACTCTGTAGCTGTACTCGTTGCTTCCCAGCCTTACACGCAGCATCATTGAATCACACCTAGGTGTGCTCACCTTTAATACATCGCTTGATCATAAGGACATGGATTTGATTGATATAGACTCTGAAAAGAAAATTGCCGTCTTAATTGACGCAGAAAACGCACAATATGCAGTTTTAGATTTTGTGCTCAAAGAGCTCTCTAAACACGGACATATTCTGGTAAAAAAAGCATATGGAGACTGGAGTTCAGGATGTTTAAAGAACTGGAAACAACCACTCAATGAGTTGGCAATCAATCCAATTCAGCAGTTTTCGTACACTCAGGGCAAAAACTCCTCTGATGCTGCCATGATCATTGATGCCATGGATTTACTCTACTCAAATAAGTATGATGCTTTTGCTCTCATCAGTAGCGACAGTGATTTCACCAAGTTGGCTTCACGCCTCAAAGAGTCTCAAATTTATGTCTTTGGTGTCGGTGAGAAGAAAACACCAATCGCCTTTCGTAATGCGTGTGATGACTTTATTTACACTGAAGTCCTTAAAGAGCGATACGCGCCAAAAGAAGAAGTCACTGCTGTCATTTCAGAGAAACCCAAGAAAGTAGAACCGCGAGAGACTCGCAATAAACTACGAGGTGATACGAAGCTGTTGAATATCCTACGAGGCGCTGCCAGTGAATACCAAGACGAGGACGGCTGGTCTTTTCTGGGCCAATGTGGTGGCCTAATCAAAAGACAATACCCGGATTTCAGTTCAAAAAACTACGGCTTCAACACTCTGAGCCAGCTCATTGAGGCGACTGAACTGTTTGAAATAGACAGAAGGCAGACTCAAGCAGGTGCGGTACATATCTACATTAGAGATCAACGAAAAAACACTTAGTCACTCCCAGTAACTGTCGCTCTTTCCCCCTCCCGATAACTCTCCGTATTCATGCATGATGGTTGTCGACGAATATTCGTCAGCAACCTCAACAAAAAGGAGCAGTCCATGAGAAATAAACAACAATCAGGAAACAACGCCCCGCTATGGCCGACCAAAAATGGCACCTCGAATCCATCAGGTGGAGGTCGCACCAATAACCCACCAAGCAAAAAGTAAAAGCGGCCCTAGGCTGCTTTAGTGCAGCCTAGTAAGCATGGTGTTGGTAGTAACGATGGTAACGATTTGTCGTATAGATATCAGGTAACGCACAGCAACCCTCCTTATCAAGCGCTCTCATAAACAGTGCGTATATCAGCAAATACCTGCACGTTAAGAGAAGTCATCGGCCTCATCAATACTAAAAACAAATGAGAATAGCAGCTTGTGGAATACATCCCACAAGCTGCGCCTATCAACTGTTATAGCGTAGCGGCTTCAACCGCTAACAAGTCTGCTCTCTCATTCCCTTCGATACCAGAGTGTGCTTTGACTTTAAGTACCTCGACATACTTCCTAGAACTCAACTCATCCACTTGTTGCCACAATTGGCGGTTCTTGACGGGTTTCTTATCCGCTCGACGCCAACCTCGGTCTTTCCAATCGTCCATCCAGATGTTGAAACCTTTTACACAATAATCACTATCCGAATAGATGACATCCTCATCCTCTGCGTATTCCAATGCTTCAATTAAGGCCAGTAGCTCAAGCTCAGCACTGTCAGTTTTTCGATTGATGGTGAAGCTCTCTTCATGAACAATCTCATTGTCTTCATCCATGACCACCAGCCCAATACCTCCTCGCGTACATCCGTGTTGGTTGTTTGGTGCTGCGCCGTCTACGTAAATTGAATAACTCATTTTTTTATCTCTCTCTAATTGAAGAAGGGCGCATGACTTTACTTAGCCAGCGCCCCGTTGATGGTGTGATTTGATGTTTGTGTTACTGAAAAGATTCTTGGTTGTCTCGCATACTCAGACGCGACTCCATCCATTCCTCAATTTCACTTTCTACCCAAGCCACAGCTCGTCCACCGAGTGGCACACTCTTTGGGAAGTCGGTTTCATCAGCCATAAACTTATAGATAGTTGAACGGCCTAACCCTGTTAGTGACATCACTTCTTTTAGTCGTAGAAATCTCATTGTCATCGGGAATCTTCTCCTGTGCTTTGTATATACCCATGAGATAAGCCGCCACTGTAAAAAAATGCAGTCGCTCTACTCTGAACTAGAGCCAAAGAAGTAACGCTGCTCATTCCATGCCTCAGCAAGACTGCTCATGCGATGAAAGACAGTCCGCTTGATGTTCTTGTCCTGCTCCCTACAGCGTGTTCCCAAGCCATAGTTGCCTCGGTCATTGAGAAATACCAATGAGCGCGCTTTGCCGCTGTAGTGCTTTTCTATCGCTTCTTGCCAAGCCGTTTTAAGGTGCTCAACCAATTCGTTGCGTTTTTCCCAACAAATGGCGGTGCCAAAATGCTGGCTGTAGTCAGTAAACAGCATCACGCGATAGTTGTGGGATGGCACCTTGTCCTCTCGCTTGCGCCATACATAGAACAATGAATCCGTATCGAGCTTTTCTTTAAGCAGCGCAAAGTAATCGTTAATAATGCTGAGGTCGGTATCTTGATGGTCTTCTGGTAGAAACAAATCCAGACGTGTTGCCAAGGCCGCGTCAAACGCCTCCGTTGCTTGTTCAAAGACTTCCGTCATTCTGGTTAAGGCAGATTCGTATAACCCCTTGTCACTGAAAAACACGGGGTAGTCGTTGAACGTGTTTGAATGGGTAATGTTGGGAAGGTAAGTATTGTTAGACATGAGTAATACCTCTGAGTGTGTGAATGACATAGGTATTACTCGCGCTGTATTTTTTAAGGTGAGTCGTGACTGCAACCAAAGTTCCGATTATCGGCGTGTTCGGTGGTGGGCTTCGCGAGACGACTTATTCGATAGAAGAGTTCATTTAACTGTAATGGAAACGCTTCATCCCCTTTTAGAAGTTCGTACACGTCATCAGATGGAGAATACGCCAGTCCTGAACATCTTCTACCGTAGTCGGTTTCGACTGCTCTATCCCACGCTTTTCTGACTCTGGACAGGTAGCGACTCCTCCCTTCTCCTCTTTTGCCTAAACAAAGATAAAGTCTCTTATCAAAGAACAAGACAATATGGTACTGGCTGGTGGACTCACACGCCTTGAACCAAACATGGCGTATGACCGTTTGATGATATTGGTGAGGCCTACGCCTGTACTTCATTAGGCACAACTCATTGGTTTCCAACTCCAAGGTACGAAAGAAACGACTGAATACCTCAAAATGGTTTCCATCAAAGTCACTTGGTAGACGTACATTAAAATGAGCGACACAAAGTTTAGGATATTGGCCGAGCGCTTCAGTCAGCACTCGGTCGATGTCCTCCAGGTATTCAAGGATAAGACCATTCTTGTGGTAGTAGAGTGGTTTTCCATTAAACGTTCTGTCATGGGTGATGGTGAGGTGGTTAGACGCTTCTAAGCGGTTGTGAGTAGCGTTGAGCTGATTTGGCATGATGAGTTCCTGCAGTTTGTTGTTAATCCCACAGGAACTGTGACTGCTGTTATTTTTAAGCTATTTACGGCTATGGTCGAAGTTGTTCATTCGTTTTCCAAAGTGCTTCGTTCTTCTCTTCGCTAGATAGCTCAGTCGATAAAAGACGGACTGAAACACCGCCTCAAACTCCTCAGAGTTACGTAGCAAGTGATACTGACCTTGTTTGGAGAAGTGTATGGCTGGTTTTTCTTTGCCTGAGTAGATAGCATCCACAGAACGCTTCCAAGCATTACGGATACGGTTAGCCAAACTTTGCTGATATTCACCAAAATCCCCTAAAGAACGAAAAACGTTTCTGTCAAAGATAAGTGCAACATGATAGTGGCTGCTTGTTGAGGTATCACACTCTTTCGCCCAGACATATCGAATGGTGGTTTCACGATAAGGTTTGTCATTTAGCCGAGCACTTCGTCTTCGATATGCCGCTATCTGAGATTTCAGAGATCGGAAGAAACGAGTAATGACTGCTGAATCATCCCCTCTAAAATCTGTTGGTAAGTTAAGGTCTACTCGAACGATAAAAAGTCTCGCGTATTGCTCTAGAGCTTTCTCAAGGACTGAGTCTATCCCTTCTAGGTATTCAACGACCAAACCCTCCTTGTCGATGTATATCTTGTTTCCGTTGAAAGTGGATTCGTGTGTGATGGTTAGATTCTTAGACATGATGGTGACCTATGTTTTGTTTCTGACATAGGTACTAAGAGTGACGTTATTTTCTAAGTCTCTCTTTGGGTAGGGGGTGGGTTCCCCTACCAAGATATCGAGTGATGAGGTAGTTGGTTGAGGTGTGGGATTAGGTTAGTAGATGGGTGGGTATATATATTATTAATTACCGTTCCTCCTCGATTTACTCACCCTCTGTTTTTAGGTGATTACAGAGCTTTCACACCAACTAAATCCATCCAGCCAACCCTTTTTTTTGTAAAAATCTCGGTTCATGCATTTTTGCTTCTGGAATTTACTCACATAAAATAGGATTATTAAAAAATAGATTTTCATATAAAAATCAATCAAGTTGGAACAGTTAGTATTGTAATAACAGATCTCGTAAGATCGAAAAAAACTTGGAAACTTACTCTATGCACAACAATGAAGCCTCCCAAAACAACTCAAAAAAAACAGCAATTGATCAACATACGTTGCACAACTTTATTAATCCATTTGATCGTCAAAATGAGTTTTTAGTGCTTACTGATACCCAAAAAACAGATGGTAGATTTGCGCGTAAACAACACACTCCTTCATCACTTATCCAGCTCAACTCATGGTCTGATTTTCAGCCAATGACGAAGCCCTTTGAACCAAACTCTGAGATCTATGTTCTACCCTCTCACCCACTCAGTGAATCAACAAGACAGAGCCACTTAATGGGAGCATCACTAGTTGAGTACGACAACATTTACCAATACATAGAGGAAAAAGCTCAAGACAGGGGGTTTCGCCAGCAGAGAACCCAGAACCTTATTATTGTCACTATGTTGTTAGCTAAGAACTTTGATTTAATGATTGGTGGAATCCCTGTAGGAGGAAAATGGATAGCAGATAAGCTCGGCACAAACACCTATAAAGTAAGTGATCGGCTAAAGGATTTAGAAGATATGAACCTGATTCGGCGATGCTCAAGACTCTCGAAAAAAGACAAAACCAGATTAACTGGCTTCATTGAATTGACGCCGTTTTTTTTACTCAACTTCACATCATTCTTTAGTAACAAGGATCATATCAACTACGAGCAATACTTAGCCTCAAAGGCTGCTGAACAGACAGAAGAACTCAGCTATCAAATTTACGGTGAGAAAGGGCACTTTGAATACAGAGATATAATCTATACCCTTAAAGTGAGGTTACTCGAGTTAACTAGAAATCCTAATGTATGTGCTCAAGTAAAAGTAGAAGCATACAAAGCGTTGCTGTAGCGCCAAAGAAGCCGAGAATCTTTTACCTGTATTTTCACAAAAAAGATGTACAAAGATAGAAGGCATGAAGTTTAAATACAAACAATAAAAAGCTGCGACTGTTGCACAACACGCAACAAAAGCTCTAGAGCACTTTAAACATTGAAATATTAAACACAATTAATATTTCAAATTGTTCTAAGTATAATTTATGGATTATTGCACCTGTAACACAATGTACCACCAAATGTACCAACAAGAAGAACAAAAACAAAGAAAATTTAATTATTACAAAAGCTTAATAATTAAAGTTGAGTCTGCGAGGGCCACCAAATTTAAAAAGGCGTAGCAGGTTAATACCTACTACGCCTTTTCGCTATATAGCGTTCTAATCACCTAAGTGATATTAGTTAGTAGAGCCCCTCTAAGGGATCTCTCTCCGGATAACGTTGAATAATGGATTTAAGTTGGTGCTGGTGATCACGTAAAGCATTGACGCAATCCGCATCCAGTTTGCCATCGCAGACCATCTTTTCTAACTCTAAAAGTGCATACGGTACTGACCAAGCTTGTTTGTAGGGCTTATGTGTCGTTAAAGCGTCAAATATATTAGCAACACAGACAATCTTAGCGCTAATAGGAATAGCATTGCCACTCAAGTGATGAGGGTAACCACTACCATCTAAAAACTCATAGTGATAGGAAACAACATCACGCATCAGTTGTGCACTTAGATGGTCAGATGCATTCAGATCATTGATAAACTGATTAACAATCTCTTCACCGTAAATAATATGTTTACGTAGAGTATCCGTTTCCTCCCAGGTAAGTGGCTGTTGTTTACAAAGCAGCTCTGGAAGAACCATCACTTTGCCCATATCATGATACTGAGAAAACAGAGTGAGATGTTCAACGAACTCATCATCAAATCCATAGTCGTCAGCTAACGCCAAAGCAATAATATTGGTGTAAGTGGAGACACGCTGCTTGTGGCTGAATGACTCCTTTTGGTAAACCTGAGAACGCGCAACCAGTTTGTTAGATTTATCGATTAACGCCGTGACTAACTGATACTCAGAGAATATGGCCGTTTCGAGAATTCTCAAGTATGGTTTTACAACCTCTATATCACTCGGACAAAATGCGTCTTTTTGGTGCGAATTAAGGAATATAAATCCTCTAAAGATCTGTTCTAAAAAGGTAGGAATAGCGACTGAAGAGTAGTATCCCTCCTCTATAAGGGAATTAACATGAGGAGATGGATGCAATCGACTAACGTCATTGAGAACCGCCGGAGACCTACTTTCGATACTTTTTTTTAAGTATGGTAGTGAGCTCAACGGAGCTTCATAGTGGGTTAGGCTCAGTGATAATGAAGAACTATCTGCATAGCTTCTAAGTAGGTGCTCACGCGCATCATACAGGGCAAAACACACTTTATCGAGTTTGGGGATATGGACCTGCATCCGCGTCTGAATGTCAGCTAATTGAGTGTTCAAACCGAACCGACATCTGCCAATCCCCTCAACTTTCCTTGTAGTTGTTTCCATCATGGTTCATCACTCTAGATTACATTACCGTAAGTGTAGATGTAGATCTCACTCTCATACCATGATCCTACTGATAAATTAAACACTAAATTGATCTAAAACAGATAAGCTCTTGTTTAACTGTTGATCTACTTCCAAACGGATTTGGTTTAGAGTGTAAATAGGTAGAAAGCACTCTCCTTATGCTCTCATTTTTACGATTCGCTGTTGCAATCCAATTCTGCTGATTAAAAACTTTTTGCTTTTTTTATCAAGTCATAGGCATTCTGAATTTCTTGCGCTTTTTCCTTAGCAACGTTAATCATTTCTGGTGGTAGGCCTTTCGCCATTAGCTTGTCTGGGTGGTGCTCATTCATTAGTTTGCGATAGGCACGTTTCACCGTTTTCGAGTCAGCACTGCCATCAACACCGAGTAGCTTGTAAGCATCACTTAACTGATCAGCGGTAGATGCTTGCTGCCAACTGCCGCCTGATTGATGTGATTGTCCCCCACCCGTTTGGCCTCCAAAGCCACCTTGTTGAAATCGAAACGCGGCCTCTTGCATCCGCAAACGTTGCTCAAGTTGCTCTGATGAAAAGCCGAGTCCTCGGGCGATCTTATGTAAAACATTGCGCTCACTAGGGTGAACATCGCCATCAGCAAACGCCGCTGAAATCTGCAGCTCTAAAAAAAACTGCATTAAGTCGAACCGACCTCCAGATGAGATACGCACTCGCTCTAGAACAGTCTCAAGCGGGAAGTCACTCTCTTTGCCTTCACGGAACGCATCCTGTGCCGCTCTACGCTGCTCACCATGAAGGTTCATACGCTCCATCATAGTCATGGCAAGTTGAATTTCCTCTCGCGTAACTTGGCCCTTCGCTTTAGCGACATGCCCCATAACCGCAAATGCTGCTTTAAAAAACTCTTCTTGTCGTTCGGCCTGGCTTGGCCCACTACCAAAGCTTGAGTGGAACCCAGCTTGACGTAAGCGGCGTGCTTTATCGAATTGGTGGCCTATAAATAAACCGAATGCAGCACCAAAAGGGCCTCCAAATAGGAAACCAAAGAATGTGCCGAGAATTTTGCCAAAAATATGCATTATGTGCTCTCAATCTCTGAATTTTTTCTTCACGTAGCGGTCTGATAGTGCCGTAAGCTGTAAATTACTTTATTATAAGGGCCGATTTATTTTTCATTCGGTCCCTATTCACCGGATATATCAAGTTCAACAGGATAGTAAAACTCGATGTTACGTTTCCAACGCACCTTGCTAGCCGCTTCAATCACTGCTGCTTTTGTAGTGCCTCTGACTCAAGCAGAAACTATATCAGACGATAGTGTGCAGGAACTGCCCACTATAGATCAATGCCTGATCAACGAACCTGAGGCAGAAAATCCTAATCAACTGCCTGTTAATGTTGAAGCAGACAGCTTAGAAGCCATAAACGGTGATAAAGCAACATACCGTGGCAATGTCGTTGTCGTTCAAGGCAAAAAACGCATGCTGGCTGACAACGTCACCATGCACCAACAAGAAAACATTGTTGTCGCTGAAGGCAATGTGACCTTCAGTGATGGTGAAGTAAAAACAATCTCTGAAAAAGCCACCAACAATCTCAACACTGAAGAAGTGACGCTTGAGAACACTAACTATAAATTCCTGTGTGAGCCTGGTCGTGGTGACGCGGTATACGTTGCGAAAACTGGCAAGGCAATATACGAAATTGAAGATGGTACTATCACTTCGTGTCCTGAGGGAGATAGCTCATGGCGCATGCGAGCTTCGAGCATTGATATTGACCAGAATGAAGAGGAAGCAACCTTCTACAATCCACGCTTTGAGATTGTTAACGTGCCTGTTTTTTATCTGCCATTCCTAACCGTACCGATCGGCGATACACGTAAAACTGGCTTCCTCTATCCAACAGTCTCATATGGCTCAAGTGATGGTTTCGAGATGGAAGTTCCAATCTACTGGAACTTAGCACCTAACTACGATCTAAAAACCACCTTTAAGCACATGCAGAATCGTGGCAATCAACTTGATAGCGAGTTCCGCTACTTATCCGATTTTGGTTATAGCACCCTTAAGTCTGAATACTTAGTTGATGACAAGAAAAATCCAGAGCTTGGCGACCGTTGGGGTTTTCAATGGCAACACTCGGGTATTTTCCAGCAAAACTGGAAGTTTGAAATCGACTACTCCAAAGTCAGTGACATCGGTTACTTTTCGGATATGGACTCCGGCATTGGTAAGCAAGAAGATGGACAGCTAATTCAAGAAGGCCGAGCCTCATACCGTTCAGAAAACTGGGACGCGTCGCTACTCGCGCGCGACTTTCAAGCCTTAACTCCAGGCGCAACACCCTATCGCTTACTACCGCAGCTTAGCTTTAATTACTACGCACCAGAGCTAATGCGTTATTTAGACTTCAATACGATTAGTCATATTTCTCGATTTGATACCGATGCCAAAGGCCAGCCTTCAGCAACTCGTGTGCATGTAGAACCAGGCTTGACGCTCCCGGTTGGTACAACCTGGGGAAGCTGGACAACTGAAGCGCGCCTATTGGGGACTTACTATCAGCAAGATTTAGAAGGGGTAGATACCACTTCTGGCAGCAAGGCAACCAACCCATATTACGGCTTAGAGGAAACTGTCTCGCGAATTATTCCAGAGTTTCGAACTCATGCAGGAATTGTACTAGAGCGAGATACTGTTATTTTTAACAACTACACTCAGACCCTCGAGCCACAGGTTCAATACTTGTATGTTCCAGAAAAAGATCAGACTAATATTGGTAAGTACGACACCACCCTATTACAAACCGATTACTATGGCTTATTCCGTAGCCGAAAATACAGCGGCGTTGATGAGATCAAAGATGCCAATCAATTTAGTTATGGGGCTTCGACACGCTTTTTTGATGATGCCTACAAAGAACGCCTTAATCTCTCGTTTGGTCAAATTTTTTATTTAGACAGAGAGGACAAAGCGCCCGACTCTAAATCGAATTTCTCTGCTTGGGCGATAGAGATGGATTTTAACTATGACGACTACTTGTTCTATCATGGTGGAGTTCAATACGACATCGAGTCCAGTGAACTTCAATTAGGCAACAGCACATTAGAGTATCGCTTTAGTGACGGCTATATCCAAGGTAACTATCGTTATGTAACAAGAGAGTACATCGAAGCTACGTTGGGAGACAGTATTGGAAACCTCGACAATATTACTAAAGATGGTATTTCGCAAACTGGCCTATTAGCAGGCTATCAAATTACTCGTAATTGGAACGCCAGCGCACAGTATTTTTACGACTTGACAACCAGTAGCGCTCTTGAATGGATGGGGCAACTTAATTACACGTCTGATTGCTGGTATATTGGATTCACCTATAGTAAGAAGTTGCAAAGCGGCCTCCTATCCACCCCTCCACAGCCACTATATGAGAATAATTTTACTCTCAATTTTGGTATTATAGGCTTTGGTACTGCAATTGGTGCTGGTTCTGGCCTAGCAGGGCTTGATGACGCAGGTAACTCTCTAGGCTACGGTCGCCCATTCTCTTTAAGTAACTAATTTATTAGCTCGCTGCCTAACCATAGCGAGCTAATTATTTAATAGGATTTTCAATGAAATTTTGGAAACACACTTTACTTAGCTTGGTAACGGCAAGTGCAATGAGCACAGTGCAAGCTGAGCCAGTACCACTAGATAAAGTGGCAGTGATCGTTAATGAAGGCGTAGTGCTACAAAGTGATATTGACGTATCAATAAAAACGCTGAAAGCTAATGCCAAGAAGAATGGTCAACAATTACCAGAACAAGACATTTTAGTTGAACAGGTTACTGAGAAACTGATCGTTGATACCATTCAGCAACAAGAAGCGGAACGTATCGGTGTGCGTATTGACGATAACCGCCTTAATGAAGCGATTAAAGATATTGCCAAGAACAGCAATCAAACCGCAGAACAGCTTAGAACGTCAATTGCAGAAGAGGGCTTAAGCTATGCGGAATTTCGTGAGCAAATTCGTAAAGAAATCGCTGCAAGTGAAGCACGGAATGCACTCGTGCGCCGACGCATCAATATCCTGCCAGCAGAAGTCGATAACTTAGCCAACATTCTTGCTCAAGAGACCAATGCGACAGTGCAGTATAAGATCGGTCATATTCAGTTGCGCGTCGATGATGGGGATGATAAACCAGCTATTGAAACAGAAGCCAATCGGCTAGTCGAAGAACTAAAAAATGGCGCTGATTTTAGCACTATGGCATACACCTATTCTAAGGGTCCAAAAGCACTGCAAGGTGGTGATTGGGGTTGGATGCGTAAAGAAGAAATGCCGACCATATTCGCAGATCAGATCAAACTGCAAAACAAAGGTAGTATTATTGGCCCGTTCAGAAGCGGCGTAGGCTTCCATATCCTCAAAATTGAAGATGTCAAAGGGCTAGAAACCATCGCTGTAACTGAAGTTAACGCTCGTCATATTTTGATCAAACCGACTGTAATTCTTAGCGATGAAGGCGTGCAAAACGATCTCAACGAGATCATTCGTCGTATCAAGTCTGGCGAATCTACTTTCGGTGAAATGGCTCAGCAATATAGCCAAGATCCAGGCTCAGCCGCGCAAGACGGTGAACTTGGCTACCAAACCTCTGATCTGTATGTTCCGGAATTTAAACACCAAGTCGATACTTTGCCAGTCGGTCAAATTAGCAAACCCTTTAAAACCGTTCATGGCTGGCACATTGTTGAAGTGATGGATCGCCGTGAAGTCGACCGTACTGACTCTGCACTAAAAAATAAAGCTTACCGAATTTTGTTTAACCGCAAGTTCAACGAAGAAGCCAGTGCTTGGTTACAAGAAATTCGCGCCAGCGCCTTTGTCGAAGTCGTTGAGGAAGACAAGCAAGATGACCGTTAAACGCATCATTGTTACCGCTGGCGAACCAGCAGGGATTGGACCTGATCTAGTGCTCGCCCTCTCCACAGAAAACTGGAGCCATCAAATTGTGGTGTGCGCGGACAAGCAGATGCTGGCAGAACGTGCGACCCAGCTTGGTATTACAGTCGAACTGCTTGACTATCAAGCCGATAGTCAAGTTGTTGCTCAAAGAGCAGGTACACTGGTTGTCGAGCATATTCCTCTTGCTAATAGTGTTGTCGCTGGCCAACTCGATGAAGCTAACGGACAGTACGTATTAAAAACATTAGAAAGAGCCGCTTTGGGCTGTATGAATAGTGAATTTGATGCTATTGTCACCGGCCCTGTGCACAAAGGGGTGATAAACCGCTCCGGTGTGGCATTCAGTGGGCATACGGAATTTTTTGCTGAGAAATCAAACACACCACTGGTTGTGATGATGTTGGCAACTGAAGGCCTACGCGTAGCACTAGTCACGACACATATTCCACTTGCTTATGTGTCGCAGGCAGTTACAAAAGAGAGACTAGAGAAAATCATCGAGATTCTACATAAGGATCTGATTGAAAAATTTGCAATCTCTTCACCCAACATCTACGTGTGTGGACTGAATCCCCACGCAGGAGAAGATGGCGTACTCGGTAAAGAAGAGATTAATACCATCACTCCAACGCTAGACAAACTGCGTCAGGAGAAAGGAATTAATCTTATTGGCCCTTTACCGGCAGATACCATCTTCAACGAAAAATATCTGCAAGATGCAGACGCAGTGCTAGGAATGTATCACGATCAGGTACTTCCTGTATTAAAATATAAAGGCTTTGGTCGCTCGGTGAATATCACCCTAGGCTTGCCATTTATAAGGACCTCCGTTGATCACGGCACCGCACTTGACCTTGCAGGGACGGGTAATGCGGACACAGGAAGCTTTAGAACGGCTTTGGCTCATGCGATAGAGCTAGTCGATAAGAAATCGAATTAACTTGAGAATACTATGAGAAACGATGTCCACTTAGGACACAAAGCAAGAAAACGCTTTGGTCAAAACTTCCTTAATGATCCGTACATCATTGATGGGATTGTCTCTGCAATCAACCCAAAACCAGGACAAAACCTGGTTGAAATTGGTCCGGGTCTAGGCGCGATTACCGAACCAGTAGGTAAGGAAGTTGATAAGTTTACTGTTATTGAGCTTGACCGAGATCTTGCTGAACGTTTACGCAACCACCCAGATTTAGGTGACAAGCTGACTATCCACGAAGGCGATGCAATGCGCTTCGACTTCACTCAGTTGGTAAAACCAAACAACAAACTACGTATCTTTGGAAACTTGCCATACAACATTTCGACGCCATTGATGTTTCATCTTTTTGAGTTCCATAAAGACGTTCAAGATATGCACTTTATGCTACAAAAAGAGGTGGTCAACCGCTTAGCTGCTGGTCCTGGCACTAAAGCATACGGTCGTCTTACTGTAATGGCTCAATATTTCTGTAAAGTCGTTCCTGTTTTAGAAGTACCGCCAAGCGCCTTTGTTCCGCCACCAAAAGTAGACTCTGCGGTAGTGCGTTTGGTGCCTTACGAAGAGATCCCTTATCCAGTTAATGACCTAAAGTGGTTAGATCGCGTCTGTCGAGAAGGCTTTAACCAACGTCGTAAAACGGTTCGTAACTGTTATAAAGCACTAATGAGCGCAGAAACACTAGAAGAGCTGGGCATCAACCCTAGTATGCGTCCAGAGAACCTGACGCTAGAGCAATTTGTTGATATGGCAAACTGGCTAGACGCAAAACACAGATAAGCACACTATATTAAGAGTGATAGATCTCAGATTTATCACTCTTTTTGACTTTGCATAGGAGTTTACATGGAAGCTACCCCTTGTATAAAAGTCCAAGTCCACAGCAAATACATTCCAGACCAATCTCAACCTGACGCAAAACGTTACGTTTTTGCTTATATCATTACGATAAAAAATCTTAGTCAACAAAACGTGCAACTTATCAGCCGACGCTGGTTAATTACCGATGCCAATGGGAAACAAATGACAATTGAAGGGGAAGGTGTAGTTGGGCAACAACCGTTTATTTCCGCAAGTGATGAGTACACCTACAACAGTGGCACTGTTATAGAAACACCAGTAGGTGTAATGCAGGGACAGTACATCATGCATGACGAAAATGGCAGCGAGTTCATCGCTGAAATTGACCCCTTTAGACTCGCTATCCCCAACATTCTTAATTAAGGTACAACCGTGGCAACATACATTGTCGGCGATCTACAAGGTTGTCTTGATGAACTGCTATTACTGTTAGATAAAGTCGACTTCGACTCGAAACAAGACACTTTATGGATTGCTGGAGACTTGGTCGCTAGAGGGCCAAAATCTTTACAAGTATTGCGTTTTGTTCGATCTTTGGGTGATGCGGCCAAAGTGATCTTAGGTAACCATGACTTACACCTTCTAGCTGTCTCTTTAGGGTTGTTCAAAATCAAGAACAAAGACAAGACCGCGCCAATTTTTAAAGCTGATGATAAACAAGAACTGCTTGATTGGTTACGACAGCAACCTCTGCTCGTTGAACATAATGAGTTCGTCATGTGCCACGCCGGTATTTCTCCGCAATGGTCTTTGGAGCAAGCCCGTCACGCAGCCAAAGAAGTCGAGGCAATCCTACATAGTGACGATTGGCCTTGGCTAATTGAAAACATGTATTCCAATCAGCCCGATCTTTGGACTAGCTCTTTACACGGTATCGAGCGTTATCGCTATATTATCAACGCATTTACCCGGATGCGTTTCTGCTTTACTGATGGCAGATTGGATATGGAATGTAAACTCCCTCCAAATGAAATCAACAGCGCTAAACTCGTTCCTTGGTTTAACGTTAAAAGCCGTGTCTTACTTGAAAAAACAGTGCTTTTTGGTCACTGGGCGGCGCTTGAAGGTTATGAAGGGGAAGAGGTGATTGGCCTTGATACTGGCTGTGTCTGGGGCGGTCATCTGACTATGCTGCGCTGGGAAGATAAGCAGTTTTTCACCCAAAAAGCGTTAGATAGAAAACTAGAAAACTAGAAAACTAGAAAACTAGAAAACTAGAAAACTAGAAAACTAGAAAACTAGAATTGTGTCAGCTGTAGAAATCAACTCTAGTTTTCCGTAGTATTGACGTGAACTTAGTTCTTCCTCTCCAAAACTACAAAACGCATATCATAAGCATTCTTCTCGTCCGCAGCATAGCTTTCAGAGTAGATTTCAGAAAACTCATCACTCCATGCTGGGAACTGAGTATCGCCTTCAACTTGTGCTTCGATGTAAGTTACGTAAAGCTTATGTGCATACGGTAAGCAAGCTTGATAGATGGTTCCACCGCCAATAATCATTACCTCCTCCACACCTCCAGCGGTTTGTAGTGCTTCTTCAATAGAAGTTACTGTAGTAACGCCTTCAATCACTAGAGATGTATCACGGCTGATCACAATATTCTTCCTACCTGGCAGCGGGCGCCCAATCGAATCGTAGGTTTTACGTCCCATTACTACAGGTTTCCCCATAGTACAGCGCTTAAACCAAGCGAAATCAGCAGGAAGGTGCCACGGCATTTGATTGTCTTTTCCGATAATTCGATCCTGTGCCATTGCGGCGACCATACTAATGATCATTCACTACTCCTAAGGTTCTATACAATGGGTTTACGGCGATAGAATAGCAAGCCCGGCATAGCTAAGCCAACAGCGAGTCCAGCAATAATAAACATCGCTTTGAGGAAATTCTCCATCAGCATAGCGACGAGCTCAGGACTGTAACCTCTATGGTTAAGCTCTACCAAGGCAATCATAGCTTTAAAGGCGAAGACACCTGGAACCATAGGAATTAGCGCAGCAACGGTAAACACTTTCGGGTGTGCTAAAAAGCGTGCCGACCAATGAATACCAACCATACTAACGATTATTGCCGCGAAGAAAGTTGCCCACTCAATGGGAATACCGAAATGCATCATCAAGTAACGCGAGCCATGACCAATAGCACCGCCTAATGCACAATAGATTAAGGCCTTGTGTGGAACATTGAACACTAATGCAAATCCAACTGCGGGGATAGCAGCAAACAGCATGTCATTGAGCAAGCCTAGTAAAAGTTCCAATGAGATCATGCCACCCACCCCCAAACACCAACCAAGCTCATCGCTGCGACGATACCCAGACTTGTCGCCAATGTCAGTAAACTGGCCATAACAAAGCGTGCTATACCCATATTGATGTAACCTTTGAGCATATCCGCCACAGAGTTGATCAAAGGAAAACCAGGGACGAGCATCAGAACGGAAGAGGCCATTACCAGTGAAGGAGAGTTACCCAGTTCATAGATAACGGCTTGTGCTGAAACAACAGTGGTCACAAATGCCGTAGCAGTAAAATTCATCAATGGATTGAAATGGCGATGGCCAATTTCCTGTCTAACCACCATACCAACCGAAGAGGCAATAAAGGTCATAGTAAATACAACCCAATCTCCCCCGGCCAAACGGCTAAATGCGGCACATGACAATCCAATCATAAACACTACCAACCAACGGTTGTAACGCTCAGGATTAATCTTATCAAGCTGCTGCTGCGCCATAGAATAGTCGATAATACCACGTTCGAGCATAATGCAGATTCGTTGTACCTGCGTAATTGCCTGCATGTTGATGCCTCGATCAGGGCAACGGCGAGCAGTTGTAATGCAGTGCTCTTGATAAACCGTGGTGACCACCAATGAACTGGCTGATAGTGAAACTTCGACTTCATTCATTCCGGCGGCGAAGCCGAAGCGACGCATAAGATCGCCAACCAATGTACTTTCAGCACCATGAGCCAAAAGCATTTGCCCAGCTTGGGCGATTAAACGAGAAACGGCTCGTTGTTTGGATGCCATGATTCTATCCTACTCCTTTAGAATGCACCTATTTTGCAGACAAATGCTCAGGCATGATTTGATTTAGACACAAAAAAGCCGCAATAGATATTGCGGCTATGAATTTTATGTACTGTTAATCTCGGACGTAGACAACGTGACCGTCATCTTCTTCATCGTCCCAATCATCCCAGTCGTCATCTTCGGTGATAACATCTTTACCTGCGATAGCATCTTTATGATAGTCATCCCACATGAAGTCGACTTTCTCTTCTTCAGAGATCTCTTCTTGCTCGCGAGGTAGTTGCTCCATAAAGTCAGCTAGCTTATAACAAAGCTCTTTGGTGCCTTGTTTGTTCACTGCAGAGATCTTGTAGTAGTCCTCTTCCCAGCCTAAAGCATCAAGAATATTTTCGATCACTTCGTTCGCTTCTTCTTCAGGCATCAGATCAACCTTGTTGAAGATCAGCCAACGCGGCTTGCCTGCTAGTTTCTCGCTGTATTGCTCTAGTTCATCAATAATGGTTAGCGCATTCTGCACCGGATCACTTTGATCGATCGGCATAATATCGATCATATGCAGTAAAACGCGGCAACGCTCTAGATGCTTCAAGAAGCGGATACCTAAGCCCGCCCCCTCAGCGGCGCCTTCAATCAGACCAGGAATATCAGCGACAACAAAACTCTTCTCTGGAACAACACTTACTACGCCCAAGCTCGGGATCAAAGTGGTAAACGGGTAGTCCGCCACTTTCGGCTTAGCGGCTGATACTGAACGAATAAATGTCGATTTTCCTGCATTTGGTAAACCCAACATACCGACATCAGCAAGTAGCAATAATTCTAAGCGAACTTCACGGATCTCACCTTTAGTACCTAGCGTCTTTTGGCGAGGTGCTCGGTTAACTGACGATTTAAAACGCGTGTTACCTAATCCGTGCCAACCGCCTTTAGCAACCATGACTTTTTTGCCATGTTCAGCGACTTCGGCCACGATTTCATTGGTATGAATATCAACTGCGCGGGTACCGACAGGCACACGGAGTACTTTGTCTTTACCACGTTTACCGGTACAGTTACCACCACGACCATTCTCACCGCGTTCGGCTTCATAGAAGCGCTGGAAGCGATAATCAATTAGCGTGTTGAGGTTTTCGTCAGCTTGGAGATAAATATCACCGCCATCACCACCGTCGCCGCCATCTGGGCCACCTTTCGCAACGAATTTCTCACGCCAGAAACTCACTACACCGTTACCGCCATCTCCGGCTTGAACTTTTACTACCGCTTCATCAACGAATTTCATCTCTTACTCCGCCCTTGTGCTACTTGTCGTAGCTGCGTTGCAAATATCATCTCAGTACATGACCGAATGATATAAATTCTAGCAGATTCCAATTTCAGATCGATCACCCGTAAACTGAGACCGTTCTGCCACTTAGGAATATATAATGAGGGACTTTTTTCAAAGTGCCTTAGTATCTATTCCTTTTTCCAAGCAACTGTTTGGTACCATAAATAAAAAACCCCGCCGAATCGGCAGGGCTTTTGAATTCAGCTTGAAAGCTAATAGAATAATTAAACTAGGTTTAATTACTCAGCTTCGATGCTAACGAATTTACGGTTTTTAGGACCTTTCACTTCGAACTTCACTTTACCTTCAGTAAGAGCGAATAGAGTGTGGTCTTTACCGATGCCTACGTTAGTACCAGCGTGGAACTTAGTACCACGTTGACGAACGATGATGTTACCTGCAAGAACAGATTCACCACCGAAACGCTTAACACCTAGACGTTTGCTTTCTGAATCGCGGCCGTTACGAGTAGAACCACCAGCTTTTTTGTGTGCCATTGTTAAACTCTCCTAATCGATTAAGCGTTGATACCAGTGATTTTCACTTCCGTGAACCACTGACGGTGACCTTGTTGCTTACGAGAGTGCTTACGACGACGGAACTTAACGATTTTAACTTTATCGCCACGACCGTGTTGTACAACTTCAGCAACTACTTTACCGCCCTCTACTAGAGGAGCACCTACTTTAATTTCTTCACCGTTAGCAACAAGAAGAACTTTATCAAATTCAACAGTTGCGCCAGTTTCAACGTCTAATTTCTCTAAACGAAGGGTTTGACCTTCGCTTACACGGTGTTGTTTACCACCAGATTGGAAAACAGCGTACATATCTTACTCCGCTTTTTCCGCACAGCCGTATGCTATTTGAGCATCGAGGGTGTGCGCTAAACTAATCATCAATAGGGCGCAGATTCTACAGAAAGGTCGCACCTATGACAAGCCATATTTTGAAAAAATTGGCGAAAAGCTAATCGCCAATGAAAAGTGCCCAGATGATGCCCTTTAACCATGTATTAATCAACGTTTTTTAGTGTATTATTCAGCAATTAAAACAGATAAGAATACCTTACTCGTTCTAACTTCAGCCGGAATTACAATGGATTTTAAAGCTATCCAAGCGCTCACCGCCGATGACATGGCAAAAGTGAATGAAACAATTCACGCTCAGCTCAACTCTGATGTTTCTTTAATCAATCAACTGGGTTTCTACATCGTTAGTGGTGGTGGTAAGCGTATACGTCCTCTTTTAGCTGTATTATCAGCGAAAGCGCTGGGCTACAAAGGAGAGGCTCACACAACAGCAGCTGCCTTTATTGAATTCATTCATACCGCGACGCTGCTGCATGATGATGTGGTCGATGAATCAGATATGCGCCGTGGTAAAGCTACCGCCAATGCGGCGTTTGGTAATGCCGCTAGCGTATTAGTTGGTGACTTTATATACACTCGCTCCTTTCAAATGATGACAGAGCTAGGATCATTAAAGATCCTTAAGCTAATGAGTGACGCTGTAAACGTCATTGCTGAAGGTGAAGTGCAGCAATTGATGAACTGCAATGATCCTAACACTACCGAACAAAGTTACATGCAAGTTATCTACTCTAAGACTGCCCGCTTATTCGAAGCCGCTACTCAAATTGGAGCGATCTTGAATGAAGCCCCTGAAGAAGTAGAGCTGGCCTTACAGAACTATGGTAAATATCTCGGTACTGCGTTCCAACTGATTGATGATGTGATGGACTATACGTCAGATGGCAAAGAGATGGGCAAAAACGTGGGAGATGATCTCGCGGAAGGAAAACCAACCCTTCCTCTTCTCTATGCAATGCAAAATGGTTCTCCACAACAGACTGAAATGATTCGCGAAGCTATTGAAAAAGCCAATGGTATGCAACGTTTGAACGAAATTCTTGAAGCGATGGAGCAGACTGGTTCCCTTGAATACACTCGTCAAAAAGCCTATCAAGAAGCAGACAAAGCGATTGCTGAATTAAGCGTATTAGAAGATTCAGAATACAAGCAAGCTTTGGTTACCCTTGCTCATATGGCAGTACACCGCACTAGCTAACTCGCAAAACAGCAAAACAGCAAAACAGCAAAACAGCAAAACAGCAAAACAGCAAATCGCACATACAACAACGGGAACCAAGTGGTTCCCGTTTCCCTCTATATAATAACGAGAGATTTCCAGATCAGCATAAACGAAGGCAACTTGACAGGTTACTAGACGACGAATCTTTGTGCTCTAACGTACTATATAACCATACCCGCAATTTAAACCTAGCACTAAAGATTGAGATTTGATATCGCACTAGTACATTTTGTGAGCAATATAGTTTTTATCTCGATTAAATAATTCATTGTTGCATGAAACAATCCCTGCCTCATAACTCAGCTACAAGTAATAAAAACGTCACCATTTGATCATTGTTCTCTCATATGCTTGAAGCCAAGCTGTCATATCCTCTACCTATCCTCAGTTCGACCCAATACCATTTTGAGGATGCTATGGAAGTTTCTAGTCCGTTTCGTTTACCGAAAAAGACCCCATTTCGCTTAGGAGAGAGCTTTACTGAATGGGCGACTGGTCTTAACAAGCTCGACAAGTTTTACGCGCTACGCCCACCAGGATGCGATACCCAAGCTTTTCTTCGCTTCACTCTCGACATACTCGGTATCGAGTATCAAGTATGCAAAGGCTCTCTTTCCTATGTCCCAGAATCAGGCCCGACCGTTATTGTCGCCAATCACCCACTAGGTTGTGTTGAAGGCGTTATTCTGGCTGAGCTACTACTTCGAGTAAGAAGTGACGTTCAGATCCTTGCCAACCAATATCTTAAAACCGTCCCTGAGCTTGATGAACTCTTTATTGGTGTCGATGTATTCGAAGGACAGAATGCGCATAAAGCCAATCTAAAAGCCCTTCGAAAAGCACACCAGCATTTAAGTGAAGGCGGGCTATTATTACTGTTTCCTGCCGGAGAAGTATCACAGCTTGTGGATAGGAAAGCACTTCGTCTTGAAGATAAAGAGTGGAGCCGCTCCGTCAGCAGTTTGATCCGCAAGGCTCGCGCAACAACTATTCCCACCTTTATTGACGGTCAGAACTCACGACGCTTTTATCTTGCAGGTAAAGTACACCCACTATTACGTACCTTGATGCTTGGCCGAGAGCTACTCAATAAATCAAGCCAGCAAATTCAGATCTCTATCGGCTCAGCAATTAAGTATAAAGAAGTGAACGGTCTCACCGATACACAGATCGTCAATTACCTCAGGTTAAACACCTACCTCTTGCAAAGTAGTACACTCATTCAACACCAGCTTTCTCACTCTGGCTCTGTTTTACCGATTGCCGAACCACTACCAATTAAAGATATTGAAGCTGATCTAGATGGCTTGCCCAAAGATCATTTGATGCTTTCAAGCGCAGAATTTGATGTTTACTGCACTACAGCCGATCATATCCCATCGTTAATGCATGAAATAGGGCGACTCAGAGAGCACAATTTTCGCCAAGTTGGGGAAGGGACAGGCCTAGATCTTGATCTCGATGAGTTTGATCGTGATTATTTACATCTGTTTATCTGGGATCGGGATAATCGGTGTCTAGTCGGCGCTTATCGTCTCGGATTGGTCGATAAACTCATTAGTAAACACGGAATTAAGGGCTTGTATTCACGAACCTTGTTTAACTTTGAGCAGCCTTTTATCGACACTATGGGTAAATCAATAGAAATGGGGCGTTCAGTGATCGATGAGAAGTATCAAAA
This sequence comes from Vibrio sp. VPAP30, assembly GCF_001188205.1. NCBI lineage: Bacteria > Pseudomonadati > Pseudomonadota > Gammaproteobacteria > Vibrionales > Vibrionaceae > Vibrio > Vibrio sp. VPAP30. The sequence continues at coordinate 77,015 of NZ_LBLS01000036.1, read as the reverse complement.
AAGCATGGCTCCGTTGCTGTTGCTTTGGAAAGGAATCGCAGCATATGTTCAGAAGCACCCAGAATATACTCACTTATTTGGACCTGTGAGTATCAGTAACGACTACAGCGACCAAGCGAGACAACTTCTTGCACAAACGATGACGCTCCATCACTATGACGCCCAAAAGGCCGAGTTTGTCACCCCATCCAATCCATTACCAAGTACCAATCAAAACTGGAACACTAGCATGCTCACCGCCCTAGCAGACCTACAACTTTTGTCGCGAGTGATTGCCAGAATTGATGAAGGCAAAGGCGTGCCTGTTTTATTGAGGCAATACCTTGGGTTAAATGGAAAGCTAGTATCCTTTAATGTTGATCCAGCTTTTAATAACGCACTTGATGGCTTGATCATGGTTGATCTAAGAGATGTACCACTCAAAACCTTAGCGAGATATATGGGTGCTAACCAAGCTGAGGCTTACTTAAAATCCCATCATATTGAGATCTAGAAAATCATCACCTCCCTATTCCCTAAGTGCTGCGTGACCAAGGCAGCACTTTTGTTATCCAGATTATCTGCTTACAACACCTCACTATTCGCTCGATTACAATAGAAGCGACCTTTACATCTAGGGAAATAAACTGGCTAGAAACATATTAATAGAGATAGAAAACCAAAATTACGTTCAGGATCAGTTAAAAATGAGATTGACGAAAAAAACAACAAGATAAAAGCTAAGCAAAATAACAACCACAACAATAAGGAAGTCGCCTAGCTATGTTGCCATCAAAGCAGATACTGCGCTCACTAGCAGCAGGAACGCTCACTCTCACTCTTGCTATCAGCTCTTTTTCCGTGATCGCCGCAGAGAAAGTTTATCGCTTAAAACTCGCCGAAACTTGGGGCCCAAACACACCCATTCTGGGTGATGCGACCAAAAACATGGCAAAGCTTGCCGAACAGATGTCTAACGGTCGTCTTAAAATCCGCATTGATTCCGCTAATAAGCATAAAGCGCCATTAGGAATTTTTGATATGGTCAAATCTGGGCAATACGATCTTGGTCATTCAAGCTCCTACTATTGGAAAGGTAAAGTGCCCAACACGTTATACTTCTCCTCTATGCCATTTGGCATGATTTCCACTGAACAATATGCGTGGTTTTACCGTGGTGGAGGTATGGAGCTAATGGAAAAAGTCTACGCTCCACATAACCTTCTCTCCTTCCCCGGTGGTAACTCCGATATCCAAATGGGTGGCTGGTTTAAAAAGGAGATCAATTCAGTAGAAGATCTAAAAGGACTTAAAATTCGTATTCCTGGCTTTGCTGGTGAAGTGATGGCAAAAGTAGGCGCCAAACCAACCAATATCGCTCCCGGTGAACTGTATACATCATTAGAAAGAGGGACTATTGACGCACTGGAATGGGTTGGTCCTGCATTTGATCTTAGAATGGGTTTTCAAAAAATCGCCCCATATTACTATACTGCTTGGCACGAACCTGGTTCAGAGACTCAATTCTTAGTCAACAAAAAGAAATGGGATTCACTGCCTAAAGATCTACAAACGATCTTAGAAACCGCATTCAGAGTGGCTGCATTTGATATGTATACTCAAGCCGTCGATGCTAACGCCAACAGCTGGGCGACGATGAGTGCTGAGTATCCAAATATAAAAGTAAGAGATTTCCCACCAGAAGTGTTAAAAGCGATGCAAACAGCAACCGCCGAATTACTTGAACAGCAAGCCAGCAGCGACGCATTAGCGAAAGAGATCATTGAGTCACAAAAACAATACTTAACTAAAGTACGTGCATGGACCGATATCTCTTCAAAAGCCTATCTAGAAAGTCACTAGTCAAAAAGGGCTGCAATTTGCGGCCCTTATTGTCGGTGGACATTAAAGATTAAAACTTTTCTTTTTTCCAAACCTTGTTGTTATGTAGATATACGGGGAGTGAAGTAACAATAAAGATTGAAACTAAGTCAACATCCCGACCTTCCAAAGTCTAAAGTTATGACAATAAAGTTTAAAACTTTTAGAATACTTCTACTTAATCTCCATAAGGGCTTTGCCCCTGACCATAATACTTCTCAAAGAGATGCATATACACCTCGCTACAAGTTCAGATCATAAATCATAGTCATCAGATTCAACCGAAAACCACTAACTTCGTAAACGTATTGTACAGAAACAGTTAAATTGAAAAATCTTTCTCTAAAGCGATTCGAGCTTTATACCCCACGAAGTAGTTCCGTAGCAGCTTATTGGCAAAGGTTTCTCGAAGATGTGATATACGTTGACCATTCATTGACAATTTGTAGCTGAGTAACTTTAGTTCAAAAGTGGGATCTTTACATAAAGTGAATGAAGAGTATTTTTGGACAAGCACCTCTGATAATGGTTCTGTAGTTGATATATATGAAACAATAGGTGAGTAATGAGATGGCTTTACTTGGACACTTCTTTCTGCTTGAAGAGCATCCTTAATCTCGTTAAACTTTTTTATCCAACCAGGGAGGAATACTAAATTTGGTAATCGCTGGTAATAATCAAAATTAATACGACCATCAGAGTTGAATACACATAAATCTAGCCAGTTAATATTAACTGAAATTGCTTCTTTAAAGTTAAACTCATAATACAAGTTATTTTCACTATCTTCAGGTATTACAATAAAATCAGTTGTTTCCTTTGAATTTAATAGGCGTTCATGGGAATCTTTCTTTTTGACTGGGATAGAGCTGGTTGTAAATGGGATGAGTATAACTTCCGAAGTTGAGCGTTCACCAAGCCCATTAGAACTTCCTCTAACCATTAGATCACAAGCTTGCCCTAAAAGTATATAAGAGCGAGATCCAAACACAAATATGTCGCCGGAGCGAAGTGGCGTATGGGTCAAATTGATAGTATTGTCAAATATTTCTTGTTTACGTAATTTAGAGAAATTATTATTAGGCAATATTAACCCATTTAAGTAGTCTTTATACCCTTTATCCCTAAGAATTGGCGAAGTTTGTACTGAACGATATGCTACGATTTTCTCTAAGATAGGATTTTTATCATGAAGATATTGGCTAATAGCTTGTGATTGTTTAATCGAAAATAATCTGTGTAGTAAATCAATTTCAGAAGCACCTTCATCAAGAGAACTTTTAAAAATTGAAGAGTCTACTTCATAAATTGATTGTTGGCTTAAGTCTGATTTTAGTTCATTGATCGAGTCAATAAGCTTTTCTGATACACTTTCAACCATCTCAGAGCTTAGCTTTCGTAGGAATATTCGCTTCACAAATTCAGATGCTTTAAATGTAATGCATATTTTCTTATCATCTTCCATAATATCTTTTGATAAAACAGAAAAATTTTGAGAGCTGATATTATCTGGTATATCGCTGACTATCTTGAAACGCTCACTCTCTTCTTCTGAACCGTTTTTTGTTTCGCTAGTAAATAAAACGCAGTAAACATTTTCTAGTTGGCTGTTTAGAACATCGATAACGATTAATTTCCCATGATCTCTAGGAAGATTTTCACGAGAAAAATCATAGTCAATGAGGAAAAGGTTTTCATCAGAATTCTTAAGCCAAAATTCCTTTTCTTGTTGCCATTTTTTATTACTTAATGTATGTACTCTTTTATTTGTGTGATTTTCAAATATAGATTTGAGCTTTTGAAACTCTTCTGGTGTAAAATCAGGAAGATCTTTCTCAATATATTTGTAGAACTTTTCAATACTATCCTCATCTTCTGGTAACTGGTCTTGCCATGTATCAAAAGGAAAATTCGATTGTAAATTTTCTATAGTTGAAAAAAGTGGAAATTGCTGAACCAAAGCTGGAGTTACTTCATATTGGTTTTTAACTTCAGCTAAAAATTCATCTTTAAAGTCTCCACTATTAGGAGCAAATCTATCATCCACCCAAATTACATTGTCGAGTTTAATTGCGTCGAAAACGCTCTGTTTAAATTGTTCTACAGCCATTACACCAACGCCTCGATTAAATTAATTTCAAACTTATATCTTCTACCAAATCTATTTCTTTCTTCTAATAACTTGATAGAGCACCCTCTTTCTTTTAGGAGGGTTTGTACAATATATAGCCCTAAGCCTTGGCCATATTCTTTATCTGATGCGAACATATCAAATAGCACGTCTTCCAGTGCAGGTCTAACACCTTTAGCACTATCCCAAATTGTGATGATGCTATTGTCTACAGAAATCGTTATTGAATGTTCGTCTTGAGGGTAGTGAGCTTTATATACCGTTAACCAGTGCTCAGAGTTTCGCACAATGTTATCGATGATTTGGTATAGCTTACCTCGGTTATATGATACTGACTTAGAATTTTTCTTATCGTCTAATTTTATTTCAAGCCCTTTACTTGAAAAGTAACCCTCTCGTAACTCAAAATAGTCATGAACGAAATCAGAGATACTAATTTCTTCCATTACTTGTCGTTGAGCTTTTACTAGAGGGTTAAGTGATGAAATAGCTTTTGACAGAACTTGAGTGTCACCCCTAATACCGTTAAGTTCTTTGGTCAATGGAACATCTTTAATACCTAAATCTTCTACTCGTTTTTTGGCTGCATTTAGGTGTAATCGCGTATTTCTGATCTGCTCATTGGCTTCGTGAGCCAATGTTTGTGCAGATAAACCAATCGCTACGTGATCATAAAAGTTCTTAATTTGATTCTCGTAGCTTTTAATTTCATCAATAACTTTTGTAGTCGAGTGAATGTGGCTAGCTAAGTCATCTGTAAAGGCTTTATACTGCTTTAAACTCGAATTTACTTCAGACTCTAAAGATGTCACCAGATCTTTAATGGACGCTAGTTTCTCCTCTAAGATAGGATCACTAAACATATCTTGCTGGTTTTCATCTATCGCCTTATCAATCTCAGCGCGCTTTTCGGTAAATGTTTTCTGAATGCGTGAAGTGGATTTAGTCACCTTCGGCTGTAGCTTTATGCTCTTTTTGACAATATTATCGAGCTCTACAGTCGCTTGTTTTGCCGAATAGCCTTTAGGTTTTCCAGCATCTTCTAGCCTCATTTCATCTAAGAACTTGTGTGTGCTTCTTCTACTTTCATTCAAAAAGTAGTTAACAGTGACTATAAAATGGCGACAAAGAATATAGAAAGCACGGAATTGAGGGTTATCGACAAAGCTTTCACGGTCAGATTTTTCGATTAAGTATTTATTATCATACCAGCTTAAGTTGACATATCCTGTGACGTTTGCAGGTCTTAATGAATAGCCACCTGCACCCGATGTCATGTCTTTCGACAATCCAAGCCAGTCTTTATCACCGGACCCAACTTTAAAGCCATCGCGATAAACGGAGATATCACCAGAAATCGCTTTTATTGATTCTCGCATTGCTTTGAGAGATATTTCTTCGACATTGAGAGCTTCTTTATCTAATACAAAATTGAATATTTTTGCCTTAAAAATGCCAGGAAAACTTTCAGTTATTAAGGCTGTACTCAGTTCATCAAACGAAATCCTGTGTTCAAAATTCAGGAAATACTTACTTTCAGAGTGAGTAAACTCATAGTCTTGTAAGCGAGGTTGTTTTTTTATGTAGTCTAGAAGTGCAATTCCGTTATCTGAAAGAACGTGATTGTCAAAAGGGGCTCTTCGATCATCAGTTGACTTAGGCTTGTAAGGTAGAAGGTCTATCTTGCCCTTTACAATTGCCTCGGTTTCAGTAACTTCAAAATCAAATATACTGGACGCTTGCTCTAGTAGTTTATTCGAAACGACTTCTAATTCTTCGTTGACTCCATTACAGACATAAAATGTTTTGAAATCTGAAATTTGACCGTGAGGGGACACCATAGAAGCTATCTTGTTCTTTATAAAGTTCGATTCTTGGCTTTCCCAGAAATCTATATCTCTAAGCCCAATCGCTTCAATGATGGTGCCACTTGAAGGTTTTGGTGAAAGGGTCTTTTCTTCAATATGAATGGTGTCAATGGTTTTACCGTGAGAGAAATCGTCCCAATTAAACGAAACGGCAATACCAGGTTGGTTAGCTTGATCATGTGTTGATATTCGGCATAAAGAGCCTAGTTGCATAGAACCTAGTCGACCTAGACCTTTGTCACCGACTAGAGTTCGATCGTACTTTTTGGTTACAACTCCTTGTTCTTTTGCTGCCTTTTTCTCTGAGTAACTTACTGTAAGCCAAGAGCGATCTATCCGATTTCTGTTCATACCGTGACCATTATCTCTTACAGAAATTCGGCCTTTGTAATTCTTTTCCTCTCTAACTTCTTGACCATCGACGATTGTGACGTGTTCAATGGTTTCGGTATATTCAGTATCAACTTCTATATAGCAAAAACTCGCATCAGCATCGTGCGAGTTTTTAATAAGTTCAACTAGAGCTATATCTGGGCCACTGATCAATTCAGCGCCTAGTTGCTGAATGACATGGGCATCGATTTTAAGCTTTAGTGGGTCTGGTTTTTTTTCTTTTTCTGACGTTGTTGCCATATCATCTCCGCATTATCAGGACAGTTTCTTTGCCCATCGTTGTCGCGACTTTATTTCTTGAAGGCATGCGCTTAGCGGGTATGTCTCTTTCTAGCTGGTAAACAAATTTGCAACCAAAACTTTCAAGGACTTCACGCATAATCTTATCTAATGGCACTTCTATGTTTGAGATTCTTCGATTGCCTAGTGTCCAAATCATATATGCATTGTCACGCAATTCATGAACTGCATTTTCAAGAGCCAGAGAGAGATCATAAACAAAGCTAATGAGCTTTTTTGTATTGTCTGGGTTCACTAGATAAATAGTCTCGATGCATTGCTTTAACGAAGAGGACTTATCTTTAAGCGCTTCATGCTTTTCTGCCGACTCTTTTAACGAGCCACCTAAGCTAGAGCTGTCAATTGTGTTTTGCTGACTCAGCAACTGTGGTCGGGTGCTTTCATTGATGTCGTTCATATCTATCCATTGCAATGGTAAATATGAAAACTGGCCGTATGTCACTGTAGTAGCGTTGTCACCATATGGCGGAGAGCTAATCAGCAGGTCGTACTTCGCTTTTGAACGCTTACGAGCCTTTGCATCTACATTCTTAATACTAACTTTGCTTACACCTTTTGAACGGACTAAATGTCCGTTGTCAGCAAGTAGTTGTTTTTGAGCTTTGATGTTTTCAACACTCTTAAGAATGTTTCGCTTAAAAATTTCTTCAGGCGAGCCAATTTTTTCAATTTGTTCTTCAGATTTAATATGAAGCTTGTAAGTTGAGCTCCTGGAGTTACATGTAGAACGGACAGTATTGCTAAGTGCTAACCAGAAGATCTTACGTGCCCATTTTGAAGGTTCGGCTTTAATTGCCAAATAAATCGTGCTCAATTCCATTTGAACATTTGGTAAAAACCATTTATCAATGCCAGTGAAATTTACGGCAACAGCATCTGCTTTACTTGTTTCGATAGTAAAAAGGAGGTTAGCTACTTTTTCTTGAAGTTTTGTGATGTATAAAGGGCCGCTTTTAACTTCACAAGCTAGAATCGCGAGAGGATTAATGTCATGGCCCACAAAATCGAGCCCACGCATCATTGCCTCACCTAATGTGGTACCAGAACCCACAAATGGGTCAAATACAGTTTTAATATCGTTATCTTCACTACGAATCGCATCAATAAGCTCGCCCTGCATTTGAGGAACCATCATAGCTGGATATTGAATTAAAGCATGGCAATGCTGACGACTAGAGCGACCTTTGAACGACCAGTAAGAATCGTCAGCTGATGAGTAAGCCTTGATTTGATTGATAATTGTTTTGTCATGTACAGTTAAAGGCATTTAGGTCGAACTCAAATTAAGTGAATGATTAAGAATCTAATGTATCTACATCGTTATTATCTAAGACATTTTATCATCATTTGGGCATAGACACCAGGAAGAGTAATCGTATTAAGCATCTATCATAACTTGGGCGCAGCTCTCGTTTCCCAATCCGATATCGATTCTACAGGGACTCCATTGGGTACCTTTCTTATGGCTCAGGGTGATAAATCGCAAACTACTTTTGAAAGCACGCTTAGCAACCACCTCTTACGTTGGTCTCACCAAAGCCATGCCCCTTCTACTCAAGAAACTAATTCTCAAACTGTTGATTAATATCATTCTCACTTACTTTAACTATGTGTAGAGCGCTCAATTCATCTTTATCTAAATGAACCAAAACATCACATACTGCCGCAAAAAAACCACAAGCATCAGCACATTCTTCTATTTTGGGCTTTGACAAAAATCTAGTAGATTGATGCGCTCCAACATGAGACAACTTAACTCCTAGTTTAATATTTCTGACATCTATTAGATTGGAAAACGTCCCATAGCTAATATCTAAAACTTCAGAGATTCTAGTTCTTAGTTTACTGTTTTTATTAACTAATGTCATTATTTGAACAACATTCTTACTAAGGCTATCGGGAATTTCTCTTTTTGTGGTTGATGTGAATTTTTTTACATCAAGCATACTAATTAGTTGTTTTTGTTTTTTCAGTACTTTATCAGCAGAAATTTCAAAGATAGCTCTAATCGAGCACGCTATAAGGGGTAAGTACTCATCACGTTTTTTGGTTGAATAAGCTTTATCAATTGCATAAATCAGATCTGACACTGTTTCTAACCTGATTTTATATTCAGCAGCTGAAGGTAGTGTAAACAATGAATTACCTAACACTTTGCCAGATATATTTGATACTTTTTTTTCAAATGACAAAATTACTTCCACTGAAACAAGGCCTGTCAGTTCATCTTTGTAACGGTATCTAACAATAACCTCTTTGGGTTCTTCGATAGAATTTAATACTCTACTGGATGACTCTTCATCATTGATAGTAATAGATACTCTGCTCTTATCTACTCTTTCACCTTTACTATCCCTTACTTGAAATATATAGTCATCTAGCCCAATTTGACTAGAAGGTATATGAAACTTTGTATGCTTCTTTCTATCTATTAATATAGATGCAACTTTAATTTCATTCTCACAAAGCTCAGCTTCGGGAAACGCTTTTCCAGTTGGATACAGTTTGCTATCTTTTTTTAATTCTTTCTTTAGTTCTGCACCTTTAGTTTGAATCAGCTCATTTAAAGATCTAAGATCATTTGTTAAGCTTTTTGTTAAACCATTTTCAACAAAGTTAGTTCTATCCGAGTTAAATTCAATATCACTACTTTCGCTTCTAATCAGAACATGACCTATTATTTGGGCTAGAGTATCACTTGATTTTTTCCTACGAAGTAAGTCTGGGTCAAAAAGCATTACATTGTTGAATAAGTTATTATTGACATACACAAGTGGGAAAAGTGCATTATCATGAACTCTTTTATACAAAGCAGAAATACCTTTTGAATTTCTTCCTTTCTGAAATTGGAAAACAATTAGTTCAACATTAACGCTATAGTCGCTTCTACTAATATCAAATGGTGTTTCATTTATTAACTTACCTAAATGATAGAATTCAATCATCCCTTTAAAAGAATTATACTTAACATAAAATAATTGATTTTCTTCACTTTCATTCTTAAACAATTTAAGCCCATTTGATGAAAGCACTTTTTCTCTATTTTCAACCTTTAATTTTATATTAAACCCTTCATTTATTATTGATGAAACCAACTTCTCTGATATCTTATTATCAGAGAGTTCAATAAGCAAATCGTCCATATCTTCTTTGCTAGTTGATATTATAATTTCAGTTCCATCTTCCTTTCCCACATCAGTAGTTATCGGTATTTCTACTCCTGAAACATCATCCCTAGATACTAAATCTGATTTTCTAGCAGAAAACATGTTGACCTCTCCATTCTTACATGTTCTCCATATGACTTTATCACCAAATTTAAAAGCAGAAAGAAAACCAAGACCTTTGGAACCTTGTGTAATTCTAGTTTTACCATCTTGCGTTATTTCTTTGCCATAAGTCTTTGTACTTCTTGATACATGGAAGAGAGAATCAATATCATGTCTTTCCATGCCATTCCCTTTATCCACAATAGTTATCTTATTCTTGGATGGTATTACGGTTATTGTTACTTCTGGTGAAAATGCATCGTAAGCATTTTTAATAAGTTCATTCAAAGCAAACAAGGAGGTAGGAATTTTGTTAGAGAGCTCGTTTATAATCTCTCCACCAAACCTTATTGATACAGATGTCATTTAACGGTAACCTTTTTACACAGATAAATAGCTGTAATGTACCCCTGATGGAGTAAACTTTCTAGCTTGTTGCTACAGATAAGAGATCTAAAGAGCTAATAGAAAGATAAATGCATCACTTATGCTTCCACTATTTAAGATACTTTCTTTTAGAACTCAATTGAATTGAATTTTAAATGGACAGAAAATTATATTTTAAGTCAAAATACAACACACTAATGTTGCTAAAACAATCGATATCTATGCTCTAACGTTCGTAACATCTGTTAGCAAAGATTAATTTACAACTTGTTTGCTACTCTGGTAGCCCAATCTAAGATTGAATCGGTTGGAATACCTGTCGGGTGCCCCTCTACTGATTTAGGGTGAGAAATGCCAATATGCTTTTTGGAACCAAACATGGTGTCCATCTCTTGTGTTGGCCATCCCAGAGACTTTGTCACCACACCTTTTTTGATTAGAGAAAACTGCTCTTTCCAGTTTCGTGTATCAATCTGTCGCACGCATTTGGTTGAGATCCATTTATTCAGCCCTGTTACGTCAATTTCAAGTAAGTAATTCACATGCCCATTTCGCTCCACGACAACACAACGTATCGTTCTCTTTGCACCAGAGTCAATCAAGTGGCATTTACTGCGTCCAACTTGGTCTAATTCATGAGTATAAGAGTCGATGATTATGCAGGCATATTTTTCCTCTAGCATTTGCACCATCATATTAAAAGCAGTAAAACGAGAGGCATACTCCTCTGATCTATCAGTACAATCTTGTATATCTCCGCCCATATCTGCGGAAGGTATCTCGCCATTACTACCAGGCTCATTGGTACTGACCTTATCACCAGCTTTCTTAGCTTCATCTTTGCTTCTATCTGGCCGATGACTCCTTTTTGGCGTTGTTGCTTTCGACGTTGAAAAACGATTTTTAAACCTTACTGAACAAGTATTTTCACCTAGTAAGAATGCATGGTTAGCATCGGAAGCCTCACGATCATCATCGATAATATGATCTTCTGGGCGCTCGTATGGTTCAGGGCATTTTCCACCAGTAGTTGGCTCTTGGCCTTCATCTGGATGCGTAAAAAAAGGGTTATGGAAATAGACCCTAGACGGCATTTGAGCATTAATTTCAATATCCGTGATCTTTTCAACCAGAAAGTAGCGGCCACTTGCATCAAGCCGACCTTCATACGAGAAAGACCACCCTGACATTTGAGGAGGATCGAAGTGAAATAGCCAGCGCTTATACCCCGCAGATACATCTCGGTCCTTCTCGACGTTAAAATATCTAAAAATCGATTCAAATGAGTGCTTTGCATTGCTATCAACGAGCAACCAGCTCAACATTGCTCTTGTTGCAGAATCATTAAATGCCGAAGGAGGAAAGTTTGATGTTTGCAACACTTCGATATTGGCATAGCCCCCCTTGGTGTTAACTTCGACCTTGAAGTCTGTAAGCAAACGAGAAGACATTAATGACGCTCGCGATAAGTAAGAGCTGGCATAAAATAGGACCCTTGCCAACTCTAGCTGAGGAATAATCAGTTTAGGGGCAGATACTCGGTCTAGTACAAATGCATGTTGCTCTGACTCTTTCTTTCTCAAAGACTCTGCTGATTCTGAGTCGGGGAATTCACTCAAGCTACTGTGTCGAAGGAACTCATTACTTCTAAATTTATGACGCCCTCGTTTAGCGTAACTTTCTGATAACCCTCTTTGATTAATTATTTTTCCTCGATACAAAGCAGGAACGTTAGAAAATGCAGTCGCATGAAAATTATTTTTCTGCTGTGGGGGATAGCACCAAACCTCAATTAAAGGCCGGTAAGACTTATCACTTTCCCGCACCAATATCTTACCAGTATGAACTACACGCACATCATCATCACACTTGTAAAACCTCGCTCCCATCAGTGCATCCTTATTTTAGATTTGATCCCGTGGCTAGCCAGCCAAGTAAGTCGTCGACAATTGGCACTATTCTTTCTTTAGGAAGGCTTGCTGAACGAATCAATTGCCAGCGACTCATTCCTGAACCTGTTTTTGATTTTGCGATTACAGCTATGACTAGCCGACGAGCTTGAAACTCAAAGACGCTTTCTTGATACCGATTCAAAGCAAAAGATAGCAAGGGTAATAAGTTCAGTTTTTTGCTCACCGAACCGTAATCATCTAGCTGCTTAAGTAAGAAATTTTTGCTTCTTCGAGGACCATCAACAACAGTATCTAATCGTTCTACAATCCTAATAAGCTGCTTAGTTAGTGATCGGTCTCTTGCTCTCCAATCTACTTTTTTCTGCCTTACATGAGGTTGGGATTGATGGACTCGATTGAAAGCTAATAGCCAATCTCTATCATTTCGGTACAGCCAAGCATACAGTGCACCACCACCAGGAAGTTTGCGTGCTCTCTTAACCGGGGCGTTACCTATTAAGTGACGCCACAGCTCACGTTTTTCTTCACTTGGATTTGGCACAAGCTGAGCATTGTCCTTCGGGATCGATACCGTCACTTTATCTTTTGATTTTACTTCTTTTATGATCTCACTAGCCGACATTTCAGGAATAAAAGCACACCAAACCGTTAAGTGCTGTAGATAGCTAAAAGCTTTACGATGACGGCGAAATAACGTGCGAAGCCAGTTAGTATCTCTATCAGAATTGATGGTTAGCTCAGGGGTAACGATCTTGCTTACAACTAAGTCCGCAATCTTATCGTGAGCAACCTGTTTAGGGCCTTTTCCACACCCAAAGTCGTGTGCTAGATGATTGTAGAAAAGGCTCCATTGATGCTGAGTCGGGGAGCCTTGGGCTGGTAAACACATTACCTCTTTGGCTTTGCTCGCTAAGTAAGCAAACCGCTGCGCTGTTATATTCTGGTGGTTACATAAAAAGGGCTGACATTGTATTCGGCCACATGCATGGTACGTGTGCCGACTATCATGGTAAGAGGTTGTCGATTTATTCAGAAGGCCGTGCTCAGGACAATAAGGTAAGGATGGTAAAAACCACAACCTAGACCAATAACTTTCCCCAAACTTTTGTTTTTGCTCCGCGACACAAGCTGGGCAAACACAAAAATTATCTGATGTTTTTACAATAGAAGCTGGGGCTCCTAGCATTAGATGAACAGAGCCCTTAGCGCAATGTTCCATTCGCTCCATCGCTCTAACCCTAATGCTTTCGTCAACAAAAGGAGCGTAAATCGGGAACATTGTATGTTCATAAATAAGCTGTTGGACGTCAAATCGTCCCGTGTTAACTAGCTGCTCTGATATTGAAGATAAATGACTAGGCAGGTCAATTGTCGCAATCACTTTTCTGTCACCATACACTTCATCTAGTAGCTGTTTAGAGCTTGTTATCGCACTGCGAATTCCAGCTCTAGCTACTAAGCTATAGATTAATTCATCTGGGTAAGGGACAGGGAAGCAACGCAATATTAAACCGCCTTTTCTAGTAATGACTGAATGTCTAGAATCAGACCCGAATTTGACATGGCGGTGTACACTTCGCTATCAGAATCAGATTGAGAGTGAACAAACCTCAAATCCTCACTATCAAGGGTATGCCATTGCGCCTGTTTAATTGAGGAGGCCCTCTTGCCTTTACTTGGCTTAGGCTCTTTTTTAGATAGTAACTGTTCAGGGTTAGTGAGTTGCTCATGTACCAGTGGCAATAAGCTGACCCATGTCAAATCTGGATTCAGGTCAAACAGCTGTCGTATTACAGGAGCTAAAAGTGTTGAGTCAAACTCGTCTTTTAGGGCCATATATACACGTCGCTCTTCATCGGTTCTGAGCTGTTGATATGCAAACTCCTCTGGTGTCTGCTTAACAGTTGTTGCTACCTGTTTTTGTAACTCAAGTAACCTTTTATCAGTATTGCTTAGTTTAAGATCTGAAAACTTAATCATTTCTTCAACATCACCTGAGCGAAGCGCTGCTAGCATTGGATGAACAGGTTTTAATTCATCCTCATAAACTTGTTGCATTAATTTAGGTGTGATCCTTTCTACTTTTGTCGCTATTGCTCTCAACTGACACAAGACATATAGCTTAACCACAATATCTAGAACACCTTGGCTCAGGTCATACCATAGAGAACGAATGTCATCCGACAGCACCTCATCACGCTTTTGTAGCCATTGAAGAGTCCATAACTTATCCGTGAGCGCTTTCCATTCTCTTCCTTCTTCCATTGGATCCCAAAAAATCGCTCCAAGACCAGAGCCTCGCCTTGCAGATCTCATATCAGCCTCAAAAATCTCACGAGCTCGTGGTGTCCCGACCAAAATCACAGGAAGACCAATGGTATTTACTAACGTCACAAAGAAATTGAGCATTTTCTCAGAGCCACCAGAGCGAGAACGACTAAGGTGCTGTATTTCATCAATAATAAGAACACCTACTGCGTGAGCATTTGCAACCTGAGCCATTGCTGCTAAAAGTGTTTCAATACTCGGTCTTTTGCTCATCGAGTATTGTCTTTCGTAATTTGATGTTCCTAACGCTCTATCCATCGCACGAAAAAAGTTCAAGCACAGCTCTTTAAGTGATCCATCATGGGAGCAGTCAATTTTTAGATAGACGACTTGCTCAAGGTTTCTGTCAGGGTGGTAAATAACTTGAGGGTATAACGACAAAAGCTGCTTGATCGCTGTTGTTTTGCCATTACCGCTACATCCAATCAATGTCATACTTTGGGCTGTAGAACTAACTTCCGTGAACTTTATAGCCTTTAAATCACCAGTTAATACACGTTCGTAACCATTTTGTATATGTCTTGCCCAATCACCTGTTTCGGGGTTTCTTCCAACATAACCACGCCGTATCATCAGTGACAGTCGTTCGTGCAACTGTATGTGCTGACTGAGGGGTTGAAAAAAATCATCAATAACACGACAGATACTATGCGCTCTTTCAATACCATTTCGATGGATATCTTCTGCGGTACACCTCAACGAGCCCTTTAGAGCACTCGAGTCGTCCAAGAAACTATTTATTGGTGGTAGTGCCTCTATCAGCGGGTTACCTCGATAAGCTGAGAGTGTTGCACCCTGATAGACTGCAACTACACGATGATCTTGATTTCTCTTCATCAGCTATCACCCTCATCATCAAAGAGCTCCGGTATGAAGTCAGGCAGTTGATAACTTTCCTCCTCTCCATGTATAGGTATAACCGGTGCAACTTCTTCTTGTTTTGCCCTCGCGGGCTGTATTGCTAGTTCCTTTCTCTCTTGCTCTCGCGCATTCCGTTTATTGCCTTTGATGTCATTTATCTTTTGCGCGTTGCTCAATGTACTGGTTTTACGATTTTTTGTAGCTTTCTTCAGTTTCTTTTCAAGAAGATCATCAAAATCTCGTTCTACGGGTGCAAATTGATACTTAGCTTCAGCTAAAATCTGCTTTTGATCTGCTTGACGCTCCCATACTTGATACCAAGTTAGATCACGGAACTCTCTACTTCGACTAGAAAGATCACAAACCCAAAATGTATTTTTTCCTTCTTCAGGAAACAGATATATGTGATTAGCAGAACCAAGCTCATAGGCTGCAAATAGTTTTTTAGGCCTAGAGACTTCAGAAGAGCGGTGCATCCAACCTGTCTGAATAACTTCTTTTCCTGTGTAGGTTAATCCCCATAATTTTATGCCTAACTCCGATACAGTGACTTTTTGACGCGGTAACAGTAGTATTTTTGCAATATCCGTATCGATGGCTCGTAAACGTCCAGTACGATGCTGTAGTCCCCACCTCCAAAGCTCAATAGGGATCGATGGAAGGCTTTCTGGCATATCAGGAGCACGATCGTACTTTTCTAATGGTTTGTTTAAGTTGTGAGCAAGTATTGAATAGAGCAGTATTTCAATAAAGTCTGATCTCGCCACAGCAGCTTCAACTCTATAATCTTTTTCACCATGCTTCTTAACCTTGTTACCAGTTACGACACCTGGCAAATAAGGCTTAAACTTAGCTTGTAACGTACCAAATGATCTTTCGACGATACCTTTGGCATCACCCCGTCGAGGAGGAGCACTTTCAAGGCGAACTCCTATAGCATCAACCAAATAATTTGCTTGATGACTCATCAATTCACCGCGATCGGCTAGCAGAACATCGGGAATACCTACACAGGGCCACTGCTCTTCAGAAATATCGATTCCATATTCTGCGCAGGCTTTTACTTTGCTATCAAAGCTGCATATCAGTGCCTTCATTGCAACGGGAAAAGACGGGTTATCGAAACCGATATAAAAGCCAGCAACCATGCGGCTAAAAACATCAATGACCATATAAATGGTCGGTCGACCAATAACCTTGTCTGAGTCGTCATCATCTACTAGGTAAATATCGGCGATGGTGGCATCAATTTCGTATCGACTGCCTGGGCCTAATGCCTGCTCGGTAGCAGTACCATGAAGTGGTCTAACATCTTTTTTGTAATTTCCTTGAGGCGTCTGCACCGTGAGCTGAGTGGCCTTTGTATATTCGGTTTTGTAAAAGTATTGAAACTGGCGAAGTGTCGGAATTTCATGCTCTTCAGCTTCAGGATGTTTGAGCTTGTAAGCCTTAGTAAACTTGATATACGAATACCGAATTGAAAAGCCTTTATCGTTCATCAGATACTTATCACAAATGATTCGAAATTGCTTTCTGACACTTTCGGTTACTGGCTCTCCGCATCCAATGCCATATATCCTCCGTCTACCAGCTTTGCTAGTCGTGAAGTTTCTTCTTTTTCCACCTGCACCAGAGTTTTTATAATCAGGTAAAAGAGCATTCTTAATCTGACCTCTTTGCCAATAGCGCCTCAAGAGTCGATAGAGCGTAGGTTTTCCTTTACCCGATTCAGCAATAACCTGATTAAGCCTGCTCGCTCGAACTCGCTTGTCAAATGCCTCTTCACCTTCAACGATAGGCTTTATAAGTTCATAGTTGCGTTGGCTTTCCAAATAACTACTAGATGCTTGGTCCCAAGACTCACCTTGGAGGTATGAGTAGGGGTCAGGGATCTTTTCTAAACGCCCCTCATCAGTCCAATTGCAGCATTCATCGAAATAGACTCTTTCAGGTAAACCTTTGTTCTCATCAATAGCAATCCAATAGAAGTAGCTTGTCTCAGTAAAAAGAATGCGATAAGGCTTGCCATCAAATGATAGGGTTTCATTAACTCGCCACATAGCTATGCCCCTCATCAAAAGCTACACCTCTAAATACAAGGTCTCTTGCTCGCAAGCTATGGAAAGGATATCGAATATCAAACGTGATAAGCCTAGCAGCGCACATCAATCGAAGATCGAACATAGAGTCTCCTAACTTCTGTCCATAAGCCAACTCATATTCTTTTGCAATTTCAACCACTTTTCTGTCAGGAATGCGAGAGAAATAAGCTTTCATGTGGTTAAACGTTAGCAAAAGCTCATCGGTAATCAATTCATCGAAATACCCTTTGACGCCATATAGCCACTCAATATTATCCACAACGACTTTATCTATTTCTTTTTCCGTGACTAGGAACCACGGGATCTTTTTTAACTGCCAATAACGACGTTCAATTTCAAGTTTTTCGATAGTTCTTGAGTCTTTAAGGGCATTTTTATACTTGGCTTGGATAACAAATCTAGGCTGAACTTTAGAAGAGGTGTTGACAAAAAAGTCTGACGACATCACTTGATTAACCCCATTTACTGAAGGGTGCCAAAGCTGATGTTCCTGGCAGATATTTAGCGTGTCATCCCTATTGAGTGGAAACTGCTCACGAATGTCAGTTACGGCAGGGTTATGATCAAGAAGGAGAAAAATAGCGAATTCGAGGTCCGATAGCACATGATGAATACGGCCCGTTAGGTGAGAGTAGACCCTTTGAGATCTACCTTCGGATGGAACCTCATTCACGTACAGCCACGGTTTATAGTTAGAAAGCTTTCCTGAACCTCGGCCTTCTTTAATCCGCCTGATGATTTGTTTTTCAGTTAAAACATACTTTGATTTTGTCATAACAAAAACCCGGTTAACTTTTAATCAGCTTAACCGGGTTTAAAAAGTTTTCAACTTTAATGTCTTAGTTCCAAACTTTATTGTTTAGTTTCAATCTTTATTGTCTTACGACACTTATTCAGATACCAATCCTGTCGTTACTCAACCGTTACTGCTTTCGCTAGGTTACGTGGCTGGTCAACATCTGTCCCTTTAATCAAGGCAACGTAGTAAGACAGTAGTTGCATCGGGATAGTGTAGTAAATTGGGGCCGTGATCTCGCTAACGTGCGGCATTGTAATGATCTTCATGGTCTCATCCGCTTCAAAGCCAGCATCTGCGTCTGCGAATACATACAGCAAACCACCACGAGCACGAACTTCTTCAACATTCGACTTTAGCTTTTCGAGCAATTCATTGCTTGGCGCGACAACAACAACTGGCATATCTGCATCAATCAGAGCGAGTGGGCCGTGCTTTAGTTCACCCGCAGCATACGCTTCAGCGTGAATGTAAGAGATCTCTTTCAGTTTTAGAGATGCTTCCATCGCAATTGGGTAAAACTCACCACGACCTAAGAATAGTGTGTGGTGCTTATCTGCAAAATCTGTAGCCAGTTCTTCGATATCTTTCTCAAAAGACAGTGCTGCGTTGATTTGCTGTGGCAGAGCATGTAGCGCGGCTACGATCTCTTGCTCTTTCTCTTTGCTGACGCGATTTTGTTGCTTACCTAACGCAGTCACTAACATTAATAATGCAGAAAGCTGAGTTGTAAAGGCTTTAGTCGACGCTACACCGATTTCTACACCAGCACGTGTCATAAAGGCAAAGTCAGATTCACGAACCAACGAAGAGCCTGCAACGTTACAAATCGTCATTGCTGCCATGTAGCCTTTCTCTTTGGCTAAACGCAGTGCTGCTAACGTATCAGCAGTTTCACCAGACTGAGAAAGCGTAATCAAAAGGCTATTCGGACGAGTCACAAACTTGCGGTAACGGAACTCAGAAGCAATTTCGACATCACAGCTAACGCCAGCAATATCCTCAAACCAGTAACGTGCGGTCATACCTGCATTGTAAGAAGTACCACAAGCCACGATTTGTACATGCTCGACTTTACTTAGAATTTCGGCCGCGTTGACACCGATCGCTTCCGTTACGACAGAATCTGCCGTGATACGGCCTTCCATTGTATTGATTAGTGCTGTCGGTTGCTCGTAAATCTCTTTTTGCATGAAGTGGCGGTACTGGCCTTTATCACCTGCATCATGTTCAGCGTTAGACTCCGTAATCTCTCGTTCAACACGCTCACCTTCAGCATCAAAAACCGACACATCACGGCGAGTGATTTCAGCGACATCACCTTCTTCTAGGTACATAAAGCGACGAGTCACATTAAGTAGGGCAAGCTGATCAGAGGCAAGGAAGTTCTCACCAACACCTAAGCCAATTACGATTGGGCTGCCTGAGCGAGCGACAACAATACGTGAAGGGTCTTTACGATCTAATGCAACGGTACCGTAAGCCCCTTCAAGCTGTTTAGCTGTCTTTTGTACCGCCTCAAGTAGCGTCTCTGAGGTACGCAGTTCCCACTCAACCATATGAGCAATCACTTCAGTATCAGTTTGAGATTCAAACACGTAACCACGAGATTTTAGCAATTCACGCAGCTCTTCGTGATTTTCGATAATCCCGTTATGCACAACTGCGATGTCACCGGACATGTGTGGGTGAGCGTTCGCTTCAGAAGGTTCGCCATGTGTTGCCCAACGAGTATGCGCAATACCAGTCCCACCAACGACTGTCGCTGAATCTACCGCGTCGGCTAGCTCTTGCACTTTACCTAAACGGCGAACGCGAGACAGGTTCGACTCACCATCAACAATCGCCACACCCGCAGAGTCATAACCACGGTATTCAAGGCGACGCAATCCTTCGACTAAAATTTCAGCGACATCTCGTTGTGCAACAGCACCGACGATTCCACACATATTCAACTCCAATTTATTGATTCCGATTTGGCAGCAAGCAAAGGCCATATTCGGAGAAGTAAGATTAAAAAATTAGTTTAACGTTATGCACAAAGCACTTTAACGCCATGAGATTCAATTTTTGTTTTTAGTTCTGGGTCTAAATCTTTGTTAGTAATTAAGATATCGATGACTTCCCAGGCTAGCTCTAAGTTAGGTATCTTTCTGCCGATCTTTTCAGACTCAACCATCACTATCACTTCTCGGGACACTTCAGCCATAACCTTGCTTAGACCAACAAGCTCATTGAACGTGGTCGTCCCACGGTCAAGATCCACACCATCAGCACCGATAAACAGCTGATCAAAGTCATATGATCTTAGGGCAGACTCAGCAACTTGCCCCTGAAAAGACTCCGAGTGAGCATCCCAAGTGCCACCCGTCATTAATAAAGTCGGTTCACTTTCAAGCTCGTTAAGCGCGTTAGCAACATTAAGAGAATTTGTCATCACGACTAAGCCGCGCATGCCATCAAGCATTCTGATCAGAGCACCTGTTGTACTGCCACTGTCGATCACGATACGGTTATGCTCACGGATCAGCTTGACCGCAGCCTCTGCCAGCTCATTCTTTCGAATCGAAACATTCTCATTCATTTCGTCACTAACAACTTCTTTTGGTAATGCAATCGCACCGCCATAACGACGAAGAAGCTGACCATTTTTCTCTAAAGAAGCTAAATCCTTTCTAATTGTGACCTCAGAGGTTTCAAATTGAACGGAGAGTGCTTCGACACTGACCTCTCCTTGCTCATTGACCAGATTAGAAATCGCGTGCCTTCTTAGTTGAGTGTTTCGTTTCGACATTTGATGAACACATATAAGTTTCGAACTGAAAGGAATTATAGTCAAGTCGAAACATTTATGTCCATTTATTTCGATCCAAAAAATTAATAAATAGCGCAAAAACCTTGTCCTAAGACAATTCTTAAGCAGTGATATTGAAATCATTAGGTGGTAGAATTCGCCCCCTAAAAGAAAAAAAATTACAGAATTGACCGTTATTTTTTTGCAATCTGGCCACTATATCCTAGTTTTGTCACAAAAATACGGCATTGAATGGCATCAAGTTGGTCATAAAATGACTAAACTATGTGAAAGACTTTCAGTTCTGGAGCCAACTAGATGTATTGCTGTCATGAAGAGTTGGCAGGCACAAAATGCCTATTCGACAGCCTTGGTTTCAGACCAATAACCGACTTTCAAATTGTAACTATATCGACCGGAGAGTATCTTCCATGAAAAAGACCAAAATCGTATGTACGATTGGCCCTAAAACTGAATCTGTAGAGAAGTTAACTGAACTAGTAAACGCAGGCATGAACGTAATGCGCCTGAACTTCTCTCACGGTGACTACGAAGAGCACGGCACTCGTATCGCGAACTTCCGCAAAGTAATGGAAGAGTCTGGTAAGCAGCTTGCTATTCTTCTAGATACTAAAGGTCCAGAAATCCGTACTATCAAACTAGAAAACGGCGATGACGTTGATCTAGTCGCTGGTCAAGAGTTCACTTTCACAACTGACATTTCAGTTGTAGGTAACAAAGACAAAGTTGCAGTCACTTACGCAGGTTTCGCAAGCGACCTAAACGTAGGCGACACTATCCTTGTAGACGACGGTCTAATCGAGATGGAAGTACTGGCAACTTCTGAAACTGAAGTTAAGTGTAAAGTTCTTAACAACGGTGCTCTAGGCGAAAACAAAGGTGTTAACCTTCCTGGTGTTTCTGTAAACCTACCTGCACTATCTGAAAAAGATAAGAACGACCTTAAATTCGGTTGTGAGCAAGGCGTTGACTTCGTAGCAGCTTCTTTCATCCGTAAAGCATCTGACGTTCAAGAAATCCGTGAAGTTCTTGCAGCAAACGGTGGCGAGAACATTCATATCATCTCTAAGATCGAAAACCAAGAAGGTGTTGATAACTTCGACGAGATCCTAGAGCTTTCTGACGGCATCATGGTTGCTCGTGGTGACCTAGGTGTTGAAATTCCAGCTGAAGAAGTAATCTTCGCTCAGAAGATGATGATCGAGAAGTGTAACCGTGCACGTAAGATGGTTATCACTGCAACTCAAATGCTTGATTCTATGATCAACAACCCACGTCCTACTCGTGCGGAAGCAGGCGACGTTGCTAACGCAGTAATGGACGGTACTGATGCAGTGATGCTTTCTGGCGAAACAGCAAAAGGTAAGTACCCTGTTGAAGCGGTAACTATCATGGCTCAAATCGCGAACCGTACTGATTCAGCACTAAAAGCTGAGCTTGGTTCTCGCCTAGATAGCCCACGTCTACGCATCACTGAAGCAGTATGTAAAGGCGCAGTTGATACAGCTGAGAAGCTAGCGGCTCCTCTGATCGTTGTTGCAACTGAAGGTGGTAAATCAGCGCGTTCAGTACGTAAATACTTCCCAACAGCGAACATCCTAGCGCTTACAACTAACACTAAGACTGCAGCACAACTAGTTCTAACTAAAGGTGTAACACCAGTAGTTGTTGATTCTATCACTAGCACTGATGCGTTCTACGTGGCGGGTAAAGAGCTTGCTTTAGAATCTAACTTAGGTAACAAAGGCGACATCGTTGTAATGGTTTCAGGTGCACTAGTAGCTTCTGGTACTACAAACACTGCTTCTGTACACGTTCTATAATAAAACGCATACAACTGCACATTCTATTAAAGAGGGCTTATGCCCTCTTTTTTTATATATTACACTTGCTTGATCATTCCGTACGCTATATTATCAACCAACAATCGGTATCACATACTGTTTAAAATACTTGGATTTCACTAAGTCAGTAGATAAGGAATGCATCGTGTCTAGCCCGACATTAACAGATAAAGTCGCTAAATTGATTGTTCATGATATCTTGCATGGGCTACTTCAACCGGATGAAAAGCTGGTGGTTGCCGATCTAAAACAGAAATACGACGTCGGTGCATCACCAATTCGGGAGGCGCTAGTACAGCTTTCTTGGAGCAAGTATGTAAACTTACAGCCACAAAAAGGTTGTTGGGTTGCACCCATTGATATCGATGAAATGAATGATTTGTATGAGAGTTTACGCTTTGTCTCGTCGGTACTGATTAAACAAGCCATTGAAAATGGCGATGAGAATTGGGAGTTGGCGGTGCTAACTTCATTCCATAAACTTTCACGTATACAGCATGCTAAACAGGGTTTTATCTGGCAAGAATGGGAAGAGCGTCAACATCTGTTCCACATTGTCTTATTAGAAGGGGCACGTTCGAAAAATATGCTCGGGTTCTTTAGCGACCTCATCATTCAGATCAAACGTTATCGCTACTATGCAATCGTGAACGGTTTAGAGCATGACAGTTCTTGCTTAGATGAGTATGAACAAATTATGAAGTTGGTTTTAGCTAAAGATTCTGAGCAAGCAGCACAAAGACTTGATGCCCATTTAGAACACCATAAGCAACAAATTCAAACCATTATTGATAAGCAATCGGTAGCGGCATAGGCAAAGACAGTTAAGCAAAAATTTTAAGCGACATCTTCACCACCAATACGAGCAACAAAATCAGTCTCATGCAATGTCTCTTGAAGCATCTTTGCTACATTGACGATCACGCGATCGCCTTCATCATGACCAAGTTCATCGTTAATTCACTTGGAAAACTCGATATCAAGCAAGGCTAAAAACGCTTGGGGTTGAAGGATATTGCGCTAATAATCTAGCATGACGACGCAACTCCAGTTCAAATTTCCGACGGTTCCACAACTGGATTGGCCCGTCAGATTCACTTAATATACGTAAGCGCTCTTCAAGATCTTTGCGATTAGAAATAATAAAAAAAAACAGAGAGAAAAAGATCAGCGTAGTGGTGAAAAAATAGGATTAAAGCCCCTACTCAAATAAGTAGAATAGAGGCAATCTGGCCATATTGCCATCAGTCGATCTTATAGATCACATCAACACTGTCACGAATCACAATCGTCGAGTCTTGGTAACTGCTCGATTCGGTTCTCGCATCCATAGCCATAGAACGCATTAAGACAGGTTGATGACCCGACATTTTGTAGTCAATACGCCATACACCGTTAAGATCTTTTCCAAAGCCTTCAGCAAGGGACTGTGCTTTACTATTCGCATCCTTGATCGCAGCCATTCGTGCTTGCTGTTGATACTTAGCTTGATCTTTTACCTTTAACTGAATGTTATCGACTTGATTGATCCCAGAACTTAATGCCAGATCCAGGTATTGGTTCAGGTCTGATAAGTCTTCTACTGTGACTGTAATGCTGCGCGAGGCACGATAACCGACTAATTCTGGTTTTCCGTCTTTCGGGTAATGGTATTGAGGTGTGATGTAAAGGTTAGAGCTCGTCACATCCTGTTTCTCGACTCCTTCTTCATTCAACGCATCGAGAAATGTGCGCACAACTTTATCAACTGACTGTTTTGCTTGCTCTGCCGTCATGGTTGATTCAACTACCTTAACTGAGAACTGCGCCATATCAGGTTTGGCAATCACTTCACCGTAACCTGTGGTCGATAGATGAGGAAAATCAGGCGAACTTGCCAAAGCGCCAAAACTCAGCGTAGTTAATGACAATGCTGCAACAACAAAAGGGATCACTTTCATACTCAATTACCATATCGAATTAACTGCATACATCATAGATAACAGCATCATTTTGACCAAGTGCTTAGCCAAAATATGACAAAGAATTAACTCAATCTACTTAGGGAGTTTCTCATGGCTATAGTCAAGAATCGCTTGTGTCACCTGCTGTAAGATCCCACTCTCTAACTGCCAATGGTGCCAATACATTTGAAAACTCAGCTGAAAGCCTGGCATCAAATCAACCAAACGTCCTTGTTCTAATTCTTGAGCGATTTGTAACCTAGGAATCAAACAATACGCCACACCCAGCAAAGCAAGATTGACGAAGGCCTCTGAACTCGCAACATGATGGTGAACAATGGATTCTGGAGAGAGGTTGAAATGCTGCTTGAGAAAAAGATGATGCATCTCGTCATATTGATCAAAAGAGACCGCAGGCGATTGTTTTAAAGCTTCACGCGTCACTCCTTTGGCGAAATAACGCTCGGCAAAGTCTGGGTTTGCGACACACACGTAATCCATACGGCCTAAATATTGACTCTCACATCCAGAAATAGAAGTAGGCTCCCAGCTAATTGCCCCGGTCACCTCTCCTTTTCTTAACTTTTCTAGCGTACGACTTTCAAGATCAACCGAAAGATTAAACTCCACTTTCTTCTGTTTCATAAGCGGAGTGAGAGCTGGCAACAGCCATGTTGCTAGGCTATCAGCATTGGTCGCAATAAAAACTTGAATAGGCCGCGCATTTTCTTGATTGGTTAACTCAGGTAACACTTCACGTTCCAGCATTTGAACTCGATGATAGAAACCCATTAATTTTTTGCCCGTTGTCGTCAAGCGTAACGGTTTTTCTCGTATCAATACTGGTTTAGCTAGAAATTTTTCTAGCTGCTTAACACGTTGTGAGACAGCAGACTGTGAGATATACAACTCACTTGCAGCCCGTTCAAAACTACCTTGACTGACAACTGACTCTAAGGCTTCAATCCATTTGTAATCTAAACCTCTCACTGTGCTTCCTTAATTCCTCAATCATCCAGGCAAAATTATTAGCATAACTTATCATTAATTAAAATCATTAATTTTACTTATCATTCTAGCTTAATTATCTTGCCGATATTGAAATTGAATAACACATTGGAGTAAAGGCAGTGAATGCATGGTTAGTTTTACAAGGGTTTGGGCTTGGTGCCAGTATGATCATTCCGATTGGCGCACAAAACGCTTACGTACTCAATCAAGGTATTAAACGCCATCACCACCTGACTACAGCCACTATCTGTAGTGTGCTTGATATTGTCTTTATCTCGCTAGGAATCTTCGGTGGTGGTGCTCTGCTATCGCAAAATGAAACCTTGCTCATGCTTGTTACTTTAGGTGGCATCGCTTTTCTCGCGGTTTATGGTTCGCTGTCGCTCAGAAGTGCATTTGCAACTCAAGAGGAAGAAACTCAACTCAACCAAACATTAAGAGGCAAGCGTGCTGTCATTCTAGGTGCTCTAGCAGTGACGGTACTTAATCCTCACCTCTACCTCGATACCGTAGTGATTCTCGGCTCGATAGGCGGGCAATTTGAAGGCCAAGATCGAGTCGCGTTTGCCATCGGAACCATGATGGCTTCACTGGTATGGTTTTTTTCTCTTTCTATTGGCGCGGCAAAGCTGGGGCCGACATTGTCACAACCTCGAGTCAAGCAAGGTATTGATATTGCGGTTGCGATTATGATGTACGTAATTGCCGCATTGCTGGCAAAAGAGTTACTCAATCAATTAGCGTAGGTGGGGAATGAATAAGCTTGAAGAGATCTATCACTTCAACAAACAACTACTAAAACAGTTAAACGTTGATTACCAAGAGTGGCGGCACGAACCTATATTGGATTTTGCCACCGACGAGAAGGTGGCGGAACAATTAGGTTGGACAGGCACCCATAGTAAAAGCCTATTTCTCAAGTTTAAAGGTTCAGGCTATGCATTACTCTTAACCGACAAAGACAGCCGTTTAGACACTAAAGGGATTAGAGCCCTAACCGGGAAACGACCTTCGATAGTCAGCAATGACGAGATGATTGCGCAGATTGGTTGCGTACCGGGAGCGGTGTGCCCTTTCGGTTTACCCACTGAAGTAGAGATTATCGTTGATAGCAAACTGTATCAACACAATGAGATTCTTTATACACCTGGCAAACCAGAGGTGACTATCGGCATCCCAGCCAACCAATTAAAAACGGTCTTGGGTTCGCTGCAGAATAAGGTGCTAGAAATGTAAAAAGCGAGGCAATTAGCCTCGCTTTTCATTTAATGTCTGGAGGTTAAGCTTCCACTTTATTGACGTGGACATCCATTTGTGGGAATGGAATTTCAATACCTTCTTTATCTAAGCCTTCTTTGATAGCTTGCATCAAATCGAAGTAGACATTCCAGTAGTCTGCGGTTTTAACCCAAGGACGAACTACAAAATTCACTGAAGAGTCAGCTAGAGTATGCACGCCAACCTGTACCCCAGGCCCTTTAAGAATACGCTCGTCTGATTTACAGATTTTTGTAAGTAACTCTTTGGTCTTTTGCAAATCAGCACTGTACGAAACACCAATCATTAAATCGATTCGGCGTGTTTCATGACGTGAGTAGTTCGTGATTGGGCTACCGATTACACTACCGTTAGGAACGACAACCATTTTATTATCTGGCGTGGTAAGAACAGTTTGGAAAATCTGGATTGAGTCTACCGAACCTGCTACACCGCCAATTTCAACGTAGTCACCTGACTTAAACGGACGGAACGCAACGATAAGCACGCCAGCGGCGAAGTTAGATAGTGACCCCTGCAGAGCTAAACCTACCGCTAAGCCAGCCGCACCGATAACAGCAACGACAGAAGCGGTTTGAACACCTAAACGACCTAATGCTGCAATCAGAACAATAACAAATAGAAGGTAACGCACAAGGCCATGGATAAACTCGACAACCGCTTTATCCATCTTCTTCTTGTTTAAAACTTTAGCCACGCTGTTAGCGACCATTTTAACTAAGATGTTACCGACAAATAGAATCAGAATAGCGGAAATAATGTTCACACCATACTGGACAAAAAGATCGGAATTATTAGTCAACCACTGCTCGGCATGACCTAAACCATCAACTAAAGGAGTTTCAATCCCTGCTGATTCACCTGCCATAATTTATATCCTCTCAATAAAATGATTCTATGAACCAAACTGCTTGTAATTACTAATCAACAACGACATCCCTATACATTCACCGAAGCAATGTCAGCTTTTTGGCACGATATCTCATTTTTGACTATTCTCAAAGTTATGTTTTTGCAAACAGAGCAAAAACAAAAACTTATCATAAATCTCTGATATCGGCATATTACAGGTTACGCAACAAATCTCCGTTATGCCATAACTTTCACGTCTCAAGTAGAGAGCTTTGGTAAATGACAGATATAAAAAAACCCGCTCTAAAAGCGGGTTTTTATTTAACTGAGTAAAGACGAATTATAGTACGTCTACTGCGTTAAGATCAGCGAATGCTTTCTCAAGACGAGCAACCATAGAAGCTTGACCAGCACGTAGCCATACGCGTGGATCGTAGTACTTCTTGTTTGGCGCATCTTCACCTGTTGGGTTACCGATTTGGCCTTGCAGGTAATCACGGTTTTCCGCTTCGTACGCACGGATACCATCCCATGTAGCCCACTGTGTATCAGTATCGATGTTCATTTTGATAACACCGTAGCCGATAGACTCTTGGATTTCTGCTTCAGTAGAACCAGAACCGCCGTGGAATACGAAGTTTAGAGCGTTAGGAGCAATACCGAACTTCTCTGCACAGTATGCTTGAGAGTCACGTAGGATAGTTGGAGTTAGTACAACGTTTCCTGGCTTGTAAACACCGTGTACGTTGCCGAAAGATGCTGCGATAGTGAAACGTGGGCTAACAGCGCTTAGTTTCTCGTATGCGTATGCAACATCTTCTGGAGAAGTGTAAAGCTCAGATGCGTCCATATCAGAGTTATCTACGCCGTCTTCTTCACCACCAGTACAACCAAGTTCGATCTCGATTGTCATGTTCATTTTAGCCATGCGCTCTAGGTACTTAGCACATGTTTCGATGTTCTCTTCTAGAGACTCTTCAGAAAGGTCTAGCATGTGAGAAGAGAATAGCGGCTTACCAGTTTGAGCGAAGAACTCTTCACCAGCGTCTAGTAGACCGTCGATCCATGGAAGAAGTTTCTTAGCAGCGTGGTCAGTGTGTAGGATAACTGGAACACCGTAAGCTTCAGCTACAGCGTGAACGTATTTAGCACCAGCTACAGCACCAAGGATTTGAGCACCTTGACCTTCAAGTTTAACGCCTTTACCAGCGAAGAAAGCTGCACCGCCGTTAGAGAACTGAACAACAACAGGAGATTTAACTTTCGCTGCTGCTTCTAGTACTGCGTTTACAGAGTCAGTACCAACAACGTTTACTGCTGGAAGTGCAAATTTGTTCTCTTTTGCTACTTCAAATACTTTCTGTACGTCGTCGCCAGAGATAACACCTGGTTTTACGAAATCGAAGATCTTAGACATGGATTTAATCCTATTTATCTGTCGTTTTAAAAATAAAACTTGTTAAGTTTAAATTCTTGCAAACGTTTGCTCACAACTCGCGCTATTCTAGCAAAAAAGTGTGATGTGCAGCAAACAAGAAAGCGGGAGATTAACTCTCCCGCTTTCACTTAATTACTTAGCGCGCTCTTCAAGCATTGCTACAGCTGGAAGTACTTTACCTTCAACGAACTCAAGGAATGCACCACCACCAGTAGAGATGTATGATACGTCAGCTTTGATACCGAACTTGTCGATAGCTGCTAGCGTGTCACCACCACCTGCTACAGAGAAACCTGCAGATTCAGCGATTGCTTTAGAGATACCCGCTGTACCCGCTTCGAAGTTCTTGAATTCGAATACGCCTACAGGGCCGTTCCAAAGGATAGTTTTCGCGTTGCCGATGATTTCAGCTAGAGCTGCAGTTGAATCTGGACCTAGGTCGAAGATCATGTCGTCATCTTGAACTTCGGAAACGTGTTTGATTTCCGCTTCTGCGTTTTCATCAAATGCTTTTGCACATGCAACGTCAGTTGCTACTGGGATTGAACACTCTTTCATTAGTTTCTGAGCAGTTTCAACTAAGTCGGCTTCGTATAGAGACTTACCTACGTTGTGACCTTCAGCTGCGATGAACGTATTTGCGATACCACCACCAACAACAAGTTGATCAGCTACTTTCGATAGTGACTCTAGAACTGTTAGTTTAGTAGAAACTTTAGAACCACCAACGATAGCGACTAGTGGACGCTCTGGATTGTCCATTGCTTTACCTAACGCTTCAAGTTCAGCAGCTAGTAGAGGACCAGCACACGCAACAGGTGCGTTCATACCAACACCGTGAGTAGACGCTTGTGCACGGTGAGCCGTACCGAATGCATCCATTACGAAGATGTCACATAGTGCAGCGTACTTCTTAGAAAGCTCTTCTTCGTTCTTCTTCTCGCCTTTGTTAAAGCGAACGTTTTCAAGCACAACTAGCTCACCAGTATTTAGCTCTAGGCCTTCTAGGTAATCTTTTGCTAGCTTAACTTCGCAATCTAACGCGTCGTTTAGGTAGTTAACAACTGGTTGTAGAGAGAACTCTTCTGCGTATTCACCTTCAGTCGGACGACCTAGGTGAGAGGTAACCATAACTTTCGCGCCTGCTTCTAGACAGTGCTTGATTGTTGGTAGAGATGCTAGGATACGTGCATCAGAAGTCACTTTGCCTTCTTTTACTGGTACGTTTAGGTCGGCACGGATAA
The DNA here is from genome assembly GCF_001188205.1 of Vibrio sp. VPAP30. NCBI lineage: Bacteria > Pseudomonadati > Pseudomonadota > Gammaproteobacteria > Vibrionales > Vibrionaceae > Vibrio > Vibrio sp. VPAP30. The sequence goes on along the minus strand of NZ_LBLS01000036.1, from coordinate 46,382 downwards.
ATACGCGTTTACCTGCTAGATCCAGGTCAGTCATCTTGATTACAGACATGATGTGTCCTCTCAAATTTTAATAAGTAAAGTTTTCAGTAGCCCGGCAACCCTGCCAGACCTATTAATTCTTTAAGCGCTGTTGGTATAGTGGAGATGCTTAATATTTATTTCAAGGTTTAAAATAAACAATTCTCCCAGCTTCTGCTTTACAACTTATTCAGCAGATTGCATTGCGAGCGCAGTGTCCAACATACGATTCGCAAAGCCCCATTCGTTATCACACCATACGAGCATTTTTACTAAGTGCCCGTTACTAACTCGAGTCTGTGTACCATCGACAATCGCGCTATGGGGATCGTGATTAAAGTCGATAGAAACGAGCGGCGCTTCAGTATAGTCAACAATGCCCTGTAATGTACACTGAGATACGTTAACAATGGTTTGATTTACGTCATTAACTTTCACATTCGTATTAATAGTGACACTTAAATCCATCGCGGTGACGTTAACTGTCGGTACTCGGACTGAGATTGCCTCAAATTTGTTAGAAAATTTCGGGAATATTCTTTCAATACCTTTATGCAACTTAGTGTCTACGGGGATAATCGACTGGCTTGCTGCTCTGGTACGCCTTAGATCCGTATGGTACGCGTCAATCACTTGCTGATCATTCATTGACGAGTGAATAGTGGTAATCGTACCAGACTCGATTTCAAACGCATCATCAAGCGCTTTAATGATCGGCACAATACAGTTAGTGGTACAGGAACCATTCGAGACAACGTTATGCTCTGCCTTTAGCGTCTGGTGGTTGACTCCATAGATAATGGTATTATCGAGATCATTCGCGCCTGGATGCGAAAACAACACTTTCTTCGCCCCTGCTTTGATATGTTCCTGTCCATCAGCTTGGCTACCAAACACACCTGTGCAGTCAAGAACCAAGTCAACCTCAAGATCGCGCCAAGGCAAAAGTTCAATATCACTCAGATGCAGAATACGAATTGAGTCAAACTCTCCCGTCCCTTGATAAGGGACGTCATGATGGATATAGATATGCTCTTGGTCATTAGTTACTCTCTTACCAAACCGACCATGGCTCGTATCGTATTGAAGCAAATGAGCCATAGCGTCAGGTTGCGCCAGCTCATTGACCGCAACGACCTTAATTTGCTGGTTTTTACCACTCTCATAGACTGCCCGTAAAACATTACGGCCAATACGCCCAAACCCGTTGATCGCAACTTTCAGCATAACTCCATCGCCCTACATCATTTTCGTGTCACAAATACTACCTGATAGCTTTATAAATCGCATCTAGTTCATCGTATCGGGTAAAAACAAAAAAGCCGAGTCACAAGGACCCGGCTTTCAAAGCAATTAACAATTAAGCTAGAAGCTCTTTCGCTGTGTTGACTACGTTTTCTGTAGTGAAACCAAACATCTTGAATAGCTCGCCTGCTGGTGCAGATTCACCGAATGTTGTCATACCGATGATTTTACCACCGAAGCCAACGTACTTGTACCAGAAGTCAGCAATGCCAGCTTCTACTGCGATACGAGCTGTTACATCTGAGGGTAGTACTGCTTCACGGTATTCAGCGTCTTGCTTGTCGAATGCATCTGTTGATGGCATTGAAACAACGCGTACTTGCTTGCCTTCAGCCGTTAGTTGCGCTGCTGCTTCTACTGCTAACTCAACCTCTGAACCTGTTGCGATAAGGATAAGCTCTGGCTTGCCTGCACAATCTTTCAGGATGTAGCCACCCTTAGCGATGTTAGCCACTTGATCTTCGCTACGCGCTTGCTGTGCAAGGTTTTGACGAGAGAAGATTAGAGCAGTAGGGCCATCTTTGCGCTCAATTGCTAATTTCCATGCCACTGCCGACTCAACTTGGTCACATGGACGCCATGTGCTCATGTTTGGCGTTAGACGTAGAGATGCCATTTGCTCAACTGGTTGGTGAGTTGGACCATCTTCGCCTAGGCCGATAGAGTCGTGCGTGTAAACTTGGATGTTCTGAACTTTCATCAGAGCAGCCATACGCATTGCGTTACGTGCGTATTCCATGAACATTAGGAAAGTTGCACCGTATGGTACAAAACCACCATGCAGAGCAATACCGTTCATGATTGCTGTCATACCGAACTCACGTACACCATAGTGGATGTAGTTACCAGAAGCATCTTCTGCAGATACTGACTTAGAACCAGACCACATGGTTAGGTTAGAAGGCGCAAGGTCAGCAGAGCCGCCTAGGAATTCTGGTAGCATAGCACCGAACGCTTCTAGAGCATTTTGCGACGCTTTACGTGATGCAATATTGGCTGGGTTCGCTTGAAGATCAGCAATGATTGCGTTTGCTTTCTCTTCCCACCGTGCTGGTAGGTCGCCGTTTAGACGACGATTAAGCTCTGCTGCTTCAACTGGGTAAGCTGCCGCGTATGCATCGAATTTAGCATTCCACGCAGCTTCCTTAGCTGCACCTGCTTCTTTTGCATCCCACTGTGTATATACATCAGCAGGGATTTCAAATGGACCGTATTCCCAACCAAGCTCTTTACGTGTTGCTGCAATTTCTTCAGCGCCTAGTGGTGCACCGTGACAGTCATGTGAACCAGACTTATTAGGCGAACCAAAACCGATCACTGTTTTAGTACAGATTAGCGTTGGTCGAGGATCTGCTTTCGCTGCAATAATTGCTGCGTTAATCGCTTCAGAATCATGACCGTCTACTGCTGGGATCACGTGCCAGCCGTAAGCTTTAAAACGCTTAGGTGTATCGTCAGAGAACCAACCTTCAACTTCACCATCGATTGAGATGCCGTTGTCATCCCAGAACGCGATAAGTTTACCAAGACCTAGTGTACCTGCCAGTGAACACGCTTCATGAGAGATACCTTCCATCAGACAGCCGTCACCCATGAATGCATAAGTGAAGTGGTCAACGATGTCGTGGCCTTCTTTGTTGAACTGTGCTGCAAGGGTCTTCTCAGCCAGCGCCATACCTACAGCGTTAGTGATACCCTGGCCTAGTGGCCCAGTTGTTGTTTCGATACCTGGTGCGTAACCGTACTCTGGGTGACCTGGAGTCTTAGAGTGCAGCTGACGGAAGTTTTTCAAATCGTCGATAGACAGCTCGTAACCTGCTAGGTGCAGTAGCGAGTATATAAGCATAGAACCGTGGCCGTTTGATAGTACGAAACGGTCGCGGTCAGCCCACTCTGGGTTTGCCGGGTTATGGTTTAGATGTGAGCGCCAAAGAACTTCAGCGATATCAGCCATACCCATAGGTGCACCTGGGTGGCCAGAGTTTGCTTGTTGTACACCGTCCATACTTAGCGTACGGATTGCATTAGCGAGATGTTGACGAGAAGACATGTCAGCTCCTGAATGGATTAAGCGAATCAAAATAAAATGGGCGATAATTCTCTCAAAGCACCACCAGCACTGCAATCGTTTTCCAAGACAAAAGCTCACAAATTTCTTAGCTTTCGCAGCAAATCGACAAAAGTTACTAATATTTCGAACAGTTAAAGCAAACGTTTGGTTTTATCAAATAGCAAAAAAGAGCTTGTAATCCGAGCGTTCAAAACTAAAATAGACGTCTAGATGTAGATACACCTACAGATATCAGTATTATTTATTAGTGCTCCACCTTTAATAACGGGAGCGCTCTCTAAAAAATTAAAAGTGGAGCTCACATGGCTAAGCACCTGTTTACTTCTGAGTCTGTTTCAGAAGGTCATCCAGATAAAATTGCTGACCAAATTTCTGATGCAGTCCTTGATGCGATTCTAGAGCAAGATCCAAAAGCACGTGTTGCGTGTGAAACTTACGTAAAGACTGGCATGGTGATGGTTGGTGGTGAAATCACAACATCAGCATGGGTAGATATCGAAGAGCTAACTCGCCAGACGGTACGTGAAATCGGTTACGTTCACTCTGATATGGGGTTCGATGCAAACTCTTGTGCAGTTCTAAACACTATCGGTAAGCAGTCTCCTGACATCAACCAAGGTGTTGATAAAGCGGATCCTAAAGAGCAAGGCGCTGGTGACCAAGGCATCATGTTCGGTTACGCGACTAACGAAACTGACATTCTAATGCCAGCACCGATTACCTACTCGCACCTTCTTGTACAAAAACAAGCTGAAGTACGTAAAAACGGCACACTGCCATGGTTACGCCCTGACGCTAAATCTCAGGTAACCTTCCAGTACGACCAAGGTAAGATTGTTGGCATTGATGCTGTGGTTCTTTCTACACAGCACTGTGATTCAATCTCTACACCAGACCTGCGTGAAGCGGTAATGGAAGAGATCATCAAACCTGTACTGCCTTCTGAGTGGATCAACAAAGAGACAAACTTCTTCATCAACCCAACTGGTCGCTTCGTCATCGGCGGTCCTATGGGTGACTGTGGTCTAACAGGTCGTAAGATCATTGTTGATACTTACGGTGGTGCAGCCCGTCACGGCGGCGGTGCTTTCTCTGGTAAAGATCCATCAAAAGTTGACCGCAGCGCAGCATACGCAGCGCGTTACGTAGCTAAGAACATTGTTGCTGCAGGCCTAGCAGATCGTTGTGAAATTCAACTTTCTTATGCTATCGGTGTGGCAGATCCAACCTCTATAATGGTTGAAACCTTCGGTACTGAGAAAGTATCGCAAGACATTATCGTTGAAGCAGTACGTCAACACTTCGATCTTCGCCCATACGGTCTGCAAGAGATGTTGAACTTACTTCAGCCTATCTACAAAAAGACAGCTGCATACGGTCACTTTGGTCGCGAAGAGTTCCCTTGGGAAGCAACAGACAAAGCAGCACTACTACGTGAGTTTGCTGGTCTGAAATAATCTTGCATTGCTCGAACAAACAGTTAAAGAACGTCTGGTTTACCAGACGTTCTTTTTTTGTACGCAAAAAAACATCAAGAAATTTGTATTTTTTTGCCATGGGGTCAATAGTTAAAAATATGTTAACGGACAAAATCACTCATCGATTTCGCTTCGTAAACAGTTTAACTGATGCGCCGCTTACATCAACGACGTCGCCAAGCCGGGCATCGAGTTCCATTCACTGCTGCTTAACTAGCACAGTGTAGGTAGAGAATCGATCAAGGAGGGCGTATGCCTCGTACGGTTAACTCAGACGACTTCAAAGATAAACAAAAGCAGGTCCCAGATTCAGAATACGCCCGCACTATTCAGTGCAATCAGGTCAGTATTTCAGCTCCATTCCACTGGCTTGCACTCGGTTTGCATGACTTCGTCCGCATGCCTCTGATCAGTGCTTTTTACGGTTTGTGCTTTATGGCCGCCGCAATTGGCATCGTTTTACTTGTCCAATGGCAAGGCACCCACTTAGTGGTGATGCCAAGTCTTGTGGTTTACATGCTGATTGGTCCTTTCCTTGCTCTCGGGCTCTATGATGCAAGTTGGGAGAGAGAAAGAGGCCACAATGCTAGCCTGTTACACTCAATGAAGGCAATCAGCCGTAACTCTACCTCGCAATGGGCGTTTGCGGTGTTACTGGCGGTGTGTATGATTTTTTGGATGAGAATTGCTGCACTGCTTCATGCGCTTTATCCATCGGTGCAAGGTGCACCACTGACTGACTTCATGCCATTTCTAGTGATAGGTTCTTTAGTTGGCTTAATTCTAGCTTGCGTGGTATTTAGCATTTCTGCCTTCTCTATTCCACTAATGATGGAGCGCCGCGTCGATATGATGACTGCGGTATTCTCAAGCTTTAACGCCGTAAAGTCGAATATCCCGGCAATGATTGTGTGGGCAGCATTGATATGCGGCGGTATATTAGTGGGCTTTGCAACTTACGGAATTGGTATGCTGTTTACCATGCCAATTCTCGGCTACGGTACGTGGCACGCTTATCACGAGACAATCAAGAAAAAACATCTCCCATAACTCGCACTATCATATGAACCAAGATATGATTCGCCCCTAGCTTTAGGGGCGTTTTTATTGGAGTCGATGTTGGATTTAGAACTAGAGTACCGTGCAAAGAAGGTAATGGCTGACTGTATTCAAGTGGCATCCCTAGCCTTTAACCGTCCATTCTCTATTCCTCACCTCAACTTCAAACTACGTGGAAAAGCAGCAGGTAAAGCCTACCTTCAACTTAATCAAATTCGCCTCAACCCTGTACTATTCAGGGAAAATAAGCTGGCTTTTTTAGCAGAAGTTATCCCTCATGAAGTAGCCCATTTGATCACTTACCAAGTCTATGGGCGCGTTCGACCACATGGGAAAGAGTGGCAAGGCGTGATGGAAGCCGTCTTTAAAGTGCCTGCAAAAACAACCCACAGCTTCGAAGTCACTTCCGTACAAGGGAAAACCTTTGAATATCTTTGCGCTTGTACAACCTATCCTCTTTCTATCCGCCGCCATAATAAAGTACTGCGAAATCAAGCCAGTTACTGCTGCCAGCAGTGCCACCAGCCGTTAAGCTTTACTGGCAAGCAACTATCGTAAGTAACTAATATCTCGCTAATCACAGCAAGATTTGCGTGTTAAACTGTAGTTATTACTACTTTTCTAACACTTAATCATGAAAACTTCTCTGCGGGTATCGGTTATCGCACTGCTATCTAGTGCATTTGTACACGCCGCGCCCCCTTCATCTTTTTCAAAAGCCAAAAAAGAAGCGGTAAAAATCTACGCCGACCATCCGACCAGTTTTTACTGTGGTTGTGACATCAATTGGCAGGGCCGTAAAGGAACACCTGATCTTGCCTCATGTGGCTATCAAGTGCGTAAGCAGCAAAAACGTGCCTCTCGCATAGAATGGGAGCATGTGGTACCAGCTTGGCAGTTTGGTCATCAACGCCAGTGTTGGCAAGCGGGTGGACGTAAAAACTGTTCAAGAAAAGACAAAACCTTTCGCCTGATGGAGGCCGATCTGCACAACCTCACCCCAGCTATTGGTGAAGTGAACGGCGACCGATCCAACTACAACTTCAGTCAATGGAACGGCATTGATGGTGTCAGTTACGGACGCTGCGAGATGCAGGTCAATTTCAAGCAACGTAAGGTAATGCCGCCAGACCGTGCCAAAGGCTCAATAGCTCGTACCTACCTCTATATGAGCCAAGAGTATGGATTCCGCTTGTCTAAGCAACAAAGCCAACTTATGAACGCTTGGAAAAAACAGTTTCCCGTTGATGGGTGGGAATGTGAACGAGAACAACGAATCTTCAAAATCCAAGGTAATCACAATCCATTTGTTTACCAAGCTTGCCAAGCGCTCTAAACTCTCCCCGTGTAATGAAATTGAGAGTTTCCAGTAATTAATTGGAAACTCTCGCTGCCCCTTGTTTTTTCACCTAAAAGCATCCATGTTAGAGGTTATCTAAAAACCTCTTGCTGGAAATCGAAACACAATGCGAATCCCACGAATTTACCACCCAGAAGCCATTAATCAGCTAGGCCCTCTCATGCTAAACGATGATGCTGCGGGCCACATTGGCCGTGTATTGCGCATGAAAGAGGGACAAGAAGTACTGCTGTTTGACGGCAGTGGTGCGGAATTCCCAGCAGAGATCATTAACGTATCAAAGAAAACCGTAGAAGTTGAGCTAAAAGAGCGTTTTGAACGCAGCTCCGAGTCTCCACTTGACCTTCACCTTGGTCAGGTTATTTCACGTGGCGACAAAATGGAGTTTACGATTCAAAAATCCGTTGAGCTTGGTGTCAACACAATTACTCCTCTCATTTCGGAGCGTTGTGGCGTAAAGCTTGACCAAAAGCGCTTTGAGAAGAAGCTCGCCCAGTGGCAAAAAATAGCCATTAGTGCTTGTGAGCAATGTGGACGCAATACAATTCCGGTTATTCGTCCAATTATGCAACTTGAAGAGTGGTGCGGCGAAGAGTATGACGGATTAAAGCTCAACCTTCATCCACGCGCAAAATATTCGATCAACACGCTACCAGCACCTGTGAATAAAGTGCGCTTGCTGATAGGTCCTGAAGGTGGGCTGTCGGCAGAAGAAATCAGCATGACTGAAAACTACAAATTTGAAGAGACACTACTTGGCCCACGCGTGCTGCGTACCGAGACAGCAGCTCTCACGGCAATTACAGCCTTGCAAGTTCGTTTTGGCGATCTTGGTTAAACGGAGAAAACACATGATCAAATTAGGTATCGTAATGGACCCGATCTCGTCCATTAACATCAAAAAAGACTCTAGCTTTGCCATGATGCTTGAAGCGCAGCGCCGCGGCTATGAAATCCACTACATGGAAATGAACGACCTACATCTAGATCAAGGTGTAGCAATCGCAGATACCAAAGTCGTTGAGCTAAAAGAAGACCCAAACGGTTGGTATCAGTTTAAGTCAGAGCAAACAATCGAACTGTCTGAGCTAGATGCCGTTTTGATGCGTAAAGATCCTCCGTTTGATACTGAGTACATCTACGCAACCTACATCTTAGAGCGTGCTGAAGAACAAGGTACATTGATCGTCAACAAACCTCAGAGCCTGCGTGACTGCAATGAAAAGCTATTCACGGCTTGGTTCCCAGAGCTAACTCCGACAACGATTGTTACACGCAAAGCAGATAAGATTAAAGCTTTCCGCGACGAGTATGGTGATGTGATCCTGAAACCGCTTGACGGTATGGGTGGTGCTTCTATCTTCCGCGTTAAAGAGAACGACCCTAATGTTTCAGTGATCATTGAAACCTTGACCAATCACGGTCAAAACTATGCAATGGCGCAGACTTTCGTCCCTGATATCAGCAATGGCGACAAGCGCATTCTCGTTGTTGACGGTGAAGCAATGCCTTACTGCTTAGCGCGAATTCCAGCCAAAGGCGAGACTCGCGGTAACTTAGCTGCAGGTGGCACAGGTGAAGCTCGACCACTTAGTGAAACAGATAAAAAGATCGCTGAGGCTGTAGCGCCTACACTTAAAGAAAAAGGACTGATATTTGTTGGTCTCGACGTTATTGGTGACAAGCTGACAGAAATCAATGTAACAAGCCCGACATGTATTCGTGAAATCGAGGCTGCATTTGATGTGTCAATTACAGGCAAGCTAATGGATGCCATCGAGCGTCGACTACAAGCCTAATCATATTTGGGCAACGCTATTGGTTGCCCTCCTTTTGTAAGTGGGAGTCTTTATGAATCTAACCAACCATTTTTTAGTGGCAATGCCCGGGATGAAAGATCCCTATTTCCAGCGCAGTGTTATCTATGTGTGTGAGCACAATGAAGATGGCGCGATGGGTTTAATGATTAATGCTCCGATCGATATCACCATCGGTAAGATGTTAGAAAAAGTCGATGTCGAACCTACTCACCCTAAACTTGTTACCGAAAGCTTAGATAAACCCGTGCTCAATGGCGGTCCTGTTTCAGAAGATCGTGGCTTTATACTTCATCAACCGAAAGATGAGTACGAATCTAGTATCAAGATGACCGAAAACATCTCTGTCACAACATCCAAAGATATTCTCGGTGTATTAGGAACAGAAGCTGAGCCCAATCATTATATCGTTGCTCTCGGGTATTCAGGCTGGGAAGCGGGTCAGTTAGAAATCGAACTATCAGAGAATTCTTGGCTCACCGTAGAAGCAGACCCAAATGTGATGTTCGATACACCAATCAATGAACGTTGGCAAAAAGCAGTGCAGATGCTTGGTATCGATGCTTCGCAGCTCTCAAGTGATATCGGCCACGCATAACCAGAAAGATTAAACACTATGTCTCAAACTATTATGGCTTTTGATTTTGGCACCAAAAGTATCGGCAGTGCTATTGGTCAAGAGATCACTGGTACGGCTTCACCATTAAAAGCATTCAAAGCTAACGATGGCATTCCAAATTGGGATGATATTGAAAAACAGATCAAAGAGTGGCAACCCAATTTGCTGGTTGTTGGCTTACCCACTGATCTGTATGGCAAAGATTTAGAAACCATTACACCTAGAGCAAAGAAATTTGCTAACCGTCTGCATGGCCGATTTGGTCTACCTGTAGAGCTCCATGATGAAAGGCTTTCTACAACGGAAGCACGCGCAGATCTATTCGAAATGGGTGGCTATAAAGCCTTGAGCAAAGGCAATGTTGATTGCCAATCTGCGGTAGTCATTTTAGAAAGTTGGTTTGAAGCGCAATACGGCGACTAGCGAGCAGCAACATAATAAAAGGGGTGATGTGCAAACATTGCCCCTTTTTATTTCAATCAGTTAAATCGTCATCCTCAAGAGTGAGGGACGACCAAGTTGGGAATCTCTTACAGCGAGTAAAAAACTGTTAAAGGCCTACGTCACTCTATGGAGTGGTACTGTAGATTTACAAGACATACTCCAAACATGAAGAGGATGTTAGTCCATATCAATCTTAACGCCACTGAGTGAACCGGAGCTAGACACATCACCACGTTGTGTTTTAAGCATTAGGCGTAAATCATTGGCAGAGTCTGCACTGTGCATCGCATCTTCTTCGCTGATCTTGTCATCGATAACCAATTGATAAAGTGCCTGGTCAAAGGTTTGCATCCCAGCTTGCTTCGATTTAGCCATGGTATCTTTCAGTTCATGCAGATCGCCTCGGCGAATCAGATCCGATACGCGCGGACTGTTAAGTAAGATTTCAAATACCCCATGACGTCCCTGCCCACTCTTATCTCGAATCAACTGTTGACCAATCACGCCGCGCAAATTCATCGATAGATCAAATAGGAACTGCTCTTTTTGCTCTTTAGGAACTAAGTGAAGAATACGTTCTAGCGCTTGATTAGCATTGTTAGCATGCAATGTCGCCATACAAAGGTGGCCCGTTTCAGCAAAGGTCATCGCATATTCCATTGTCTCGCTGGTGCGAATTTCACCAATCAAGATCATATCCGGAGCTTGGCGTAATGAGTTTTTCAATGCCACTTCATAACTTTCAGTATCGAGCCCCACCTCTCGCTGAGTGACAATACAGCGTTGATGCTCGTGTACAAACTCAATTGGATCTTCCACGGTCAGGATATGGCCCGTGCGGTGGCTATTGCGATACCCCGTCATCGCGGCCATTGTGGTCGATTTACCAGAGCCCGTCGCGCCAACCACCAACACTAAACCACGCTTGGCGATCGATAGGTCTTGCAATACATCAGGTAATTTCAGTTCGTCAAAAGTAGGAATCTTGGTTTCTATACGGCGAATTACAGCACCTGGAAGTTCTCGTTGGTAAAAGGCTGAAACACGGAATCGACCAAAATGACGTACAATGGCAAAGTTGGCTTCTTTGCTGGTATGAAACTCATGTTGACGATCATGATCCATCATCGCTTCCAGTAAAGAACCTACTACTGCATGAGAGAGCTTCTCTCCATGAGCGCGCAACTCACCATCGACCCGATACAAAATAGGCGCGCCGACTGTGATATAAAGATCAGATGCTTTGTGATCGTTCATCTGCTGCAAAAATACATCAATATCCATAACTCTATACCACCTACTTAGAACATCGACGTTTCTAGTTCGATTTTCTTCGCGACTTCTTCTTGATCAACTAAACCTTTCGCAATTAACTGCTTGGCATTTTGCTCCATGGTTTGCATGCCATGCGCTGCGCCAGTTTGAATCACTGAGACCATCTGGGCCACTTTATCTTCGCGGATCAAGTTACGAATCGCAGGAGTTGCCATCATGATCTCATGACAAGCGGTACGTCCGCCTCCAATGCGTTTAAGTAACTTCTGGGCAATGACCGCACGTAGCGACTCGGACAGCATAGAGCGCACCATATCTTTATCACTACCCGGAAACACATCAATAATGCGGTCGATGGTTTTAGCTGCTGAGCTAGTATGCAGGGTACCAAAAACCAGATGCCCAGTTTCGGCAGCGGTAAGCGCTAAGCTGATCGTCTCTTGGTCACGTAACTCCCCGACTAAGATCACGTCTGGATCTTCACGCAGAGCACTACGCAGTGCATTGTTAAAGCTATGGGTATCTCGATGAACTTCACGCTGGTTGATCAAACACTTATTGTTGCTGTGAACAAACTCGATCGGATCCTCGATCGTCAGAATATGCTTGTTGTGGTTGCGGTTAATATGATCAACCATCGCCGCCAGAGTGGTTGATTTACCAGAGCCTGTAGGGCCAGTCACCAATACCAAGCCTTTTTCCATATTGGCGATGTTTTCGAATATTTGCGGGGCTGACAATTGTTCTAAGGTCGGAATCTCGGTTGGAATGGTCCGAAACACTGCCGCGCAGCCACGTGCTTGGTTAAATGCATTAACACGGAAGCGACCAACATTAGGCAGCTCAAACGAAAAATCAACTTCAAGGCGCTCTTCAAACTCACTGCGTTGACCGTCATTCATAATTTCGAATACTAAACGATGCACGTCAGCATGATTAAAAGCGGGCACGCCAAGCTTTCTTACTTCACCATCTATCCGTACCATTGGAGATACTCCGGCAGAAAGATGTAGATCTGAAGCATTATGCTTTACACTAAAATCCAGTAATTCGGCGATATCCATTTAAAATCCTTAAGTAAAATCTGCTATGACTAGTATTCAACAAAACATTGAACAGATCACCTCACAGATTGAGGGCGCACAACAAAAGTGTGGACGCGGTCGAGACACAGTGCAACTTCTGGCCGTAAGTAAAACTAAGCCAGTCGAGGCAATTTTAGAGGCAGCTCAAGCTGGGCAAGTCTCTTTTGGCGAGAATTACGTGCAAGAAGGTGCTAACAAAGTCGCTTATTTTGCCGAGAATTATCCACAGCTAGCGCTTGAATGGCACTTTATCGGCCCAATTCAGTCCAATAAATCGCGTCATGTTGCTGAAAACTTTGCTTGGGTACACACCGTTGAACGAGCCAAAATTGCTAGGCGACTCAATGAGCAAAGGCCAGCTAACATGGCGCCTATTCAAGTGTTAATTCAAATCAACACCAGTGGCGAAGACTCTAAATCAGGCATCAATGATGATGAAATCTTTGAGCTGGCAGAGTTGATTTCTACTCTTCCCAACCTCACTTTAAGAGGATTGATGTCAATCCCTGCCAATATCTCTGATTATGCATCACAGCTTGCAGCATTTAAGCAACTAGCAGCACTGAAAGATAAACTTGCAGCGCGCCTCCCAGACCAAAACATTGATACGTTATCAATGGGTATGAGCGGCGATATGCAAGCAGCGATTGAGGCTGGCAGTACTATGGTACGTATCGGAACAGCGATATTTGGCGCACGAGATTACAGTAACAAAGCGTAAGCAGTTCACAAGGATCACAACAGCAATGGAACACAAAAAGATTGCCTTTATTGGCGCAGGAAACATGGTTAAAGCCATAGTGTCGGGCTTAGTAGCCGATGGTTATCCAGCGGAGTTGATTACTGCCACCGCACCATCAGAGACTCGCCGACTGCCATTAGAGCAAGAGTTTGGCATTGGCACGACTAATGACAACCTTGCGGCAGCTCAGCAAGCCGACGTTGTAGTACTATCGGTAAAACCACAGATGATGGAAGAAGTGTGTAAACCACTGCAAGACATCGACTGGTCACAAAAGCTGGTTATTTCCATTGCTGCTGGTATTCAAAGTGCACGTTTTGACCAAATGCTTGATTGCGAGCTTAACCTTGTACGCGTGATGCCAAACACACCTTCGCAACTCGGGCTAGGTATGAGTGGCCTATATGCTCCGGCAAAGGTTTTACAGCAAGATAAAGACTTCGCCGCAGCGCTGATGAAATCATGCGGCAAAGTATGCTGGGTTGAGCAAGAATCCGGCATCAACAATATTATTGCCGCAGCTGGCAGCGCACCTGCCTACTTCTTCCTATTTATGGAAGCAATGCAAGCAGAAGCCATCGCTCAAGGTTTTGACAAACAGACCGCTCGACAACTGGTACAGCAGTCAGCGCTTGGTGCTGCCAGTATGGTTGAAGGCAATCCAGATATAGAGCTTTCAACCCTGCGTGAGAATGTGACTTCTAAAGGTGGTACTACCGCCGAAGCACTGCGAACATTCAACCAACACCAACTTTCAGATATAGTAGCCAAAGCGATGCAAGCGGCGGTTTCACGCGCTGAAGAGATGGAAAAACTATTTTAAATGACCAGAGCAATAGGCTCTAGATAATAAGGGTAACCTATGAATTCAATGAGTTTTCTGATTTCCACCCTGTTTGATCTCTACATCATGGTGGTGATCTTACGTATGTGGTTACAAGCTGCCCGTGCAGACTTTTACAACCCGTTTTCGCAATTTATCGTTAAAGCAACTCAGCCAGTGATTGCACCGCTACGTCGTGTGGTTCCATCTGTCGGCAGCATTGATTTAGCCACTCTGCTATTTGCTTACGTGCTATGTGTTGTTAAATTTGTCGCGCTAATTTTGGTTGCCTCAAATGGTTCGGTATCCTTCAGTGCTGACTTCCTGTTCTTAGGTTTGCTTTCTTTGGCTAAAGCCGCTGGCGGTTTATTATTCTGGGTGCTATTGATCCGAGCAATTCTAAGCTGGGTCAGCCAAGGTCGTAGCCCAATTGAGTACGTTTTCCACCAATTAACCGAGCCTATGCTGGCACCGATTCGTCGTATTATTCCTGCAATGGGTGGCTTTGACCTAAGCGTACTAGTGCTATTCATTGCGCTACAATTTGCCAACTTCTTGATGGGTGACCTGATCGGCCCTATCTGGTTCCAACTATAATGTCACAAGCAGCTTGGTTTGATGGTGAAGACCTTGTTATTCGGCTCTATATTCAGCCGAAAGCAAGTCGAGATAAGATAGTAGGTCAACACGGCGAGGAGCTGAAAATAGCGATTACAGCGCCTCCTGTCGATGGTAAAGCCAACGCTCATCTGAGTAAGTATCTCGCCAAGCAATTTAAGGTGGCAAAGGGATTAATAACAATAGAAAAAGGCGAGCTGGGCAGACATAAACAAGTCCGAATCAGCTCTCCGTCCCAAATACCTAACGAGATAGAAGCCATCCTATGATGGCTTTTTATTTGTGTTCCTGTAGAGCACACGCCCAATACTAAGGAAGCATTATGAAACAATGGATCACTCTTATTCTTGCTACAGCCCTAGCCCTACCTGCATGGGCCGGTCAGTTTAAAACCATCAAAGATGTTGAAGTGCATTATTCAGCCTTTAACTCAACATTTTTAACCCCTCAAGTCGCGCGCAGCTACAAACTCAAGCGTAACGGTTACTCAGCGATTCTCAATATAAGCGTGTTAGATAACTCTCAAGTGGGCAAACCTGCGATCACCGCAGAGCTTTCTGGCAGCGCAAAAAACCTGATTGGTCAAACGCGCGAACTCAGCTTCCGCGAAGTGAAAGAAGGCAGTGCTATTTACTATCTTGCTGAGTTTCCAATCTCAGACGAAGAGCGACTCACCTTCAACATTGACGTTAGCGCTGGTAATAAAGGCGCAGGGGCATTAAAGTTCACCCAAAAATTTTATGTCGAAGAATAGAAATCGACAGTCGAGAAACAGATAAGGCGATACGATGAAAAGCAATAAGATTGTTCTAGCGACCGGTAACCAAGGCAAAGTTCGCGAAATGGCAGATTTACTGTCTGACTTTGGTTTTGATGTTGTTGCTCAAAGCGAGTTCAATGTGTCTGAAGTAGCGGAGACCGGAACAACATTCATTGAAAACGCTATCATCAAAGCGCGTCATGCTGCTAAAGAAACTGGGCTTGCCGCTATCGCCGATGATTCCGGTCTTGAAGTCGACTTTCTAAAAGGTGCACCAGGTATCTACTCAGCTCGTTATGCAGGCGAAGACGCAAGCGATCAGCAGAACCTAGAAAAACTGCTTCAAGCAATGAAAGATGTACCTGAAGAACAACGCAGTGCTCGCTTTCATTGCGTAATAGTACTGATGCGTCATGAAAACGACCCAACACCGATCGTCTGTCACGGCAAATGGGAAGGCCGTATCTTAACTCAAGCACATGGCGAGAACGGTTTTGGTTACGATCCTGTGTTCTTTGTCCCTGAAGATAATTGCGCTTCGGCAGAGCTAGAACCTGCACGTAAAAAGCAGCTTTCGCACCGCGGAAAAGCATTGAAACAGCTTTTTGCAACGCTATCTGAACAAGCATTCTAGGTCTTCTTTTTCACCACTATGAATCAGTTAATTCCACCAGCACTGAGCCTTTATGTACACATCCCGTGGTGTGTACAAAAGTGCCCTTATTGCGACTTTAACTCGCACGCGCTCAAAGCAGATATTCCCGAACAAGAGTACATTGCTGCCCTACTACAGGATTTAGATGCAGATATTGAGCGCTACCAGATTGCAGACAATCAGCGCCAACTACACTCGATTTTTATTGGTGGCGGAACACCAAGTCTGATTTCAGCACAAGGGATCGCAAATCTGCTACGAGGTATCGAAGCGCGAATCCCATTCAAATCAGACATCGAAATCACCATGGAAGCCAACCCCGGTACCATAGAAGCAGAACGGTTCGCAGGTTACCAAAAAGCGGGAGTGACTCGAATATCTGTTGGTGTACAGAGTTTTGAGCAGCAAAAGCTAGAAAGACTTGGGCGCATCCACGGTCAAGATGAAGCGGTAAATGCTGCTAAACTTGCCCACAAAATTGGCCTTAATAGCTTTAACCTCGATCTTATGCATGGCTTACCGGATCAGTCTGTTGATCAAGCTCTAAGCGACCTGGAAAAGGCGATCGAACTCGCTCCCCCGCACTTATCTTGGTATCAGCTCACTATCGAGCCAAACACCATGTTCTACTACAAGCAGCCAACTTTGCCTGACGACGATGATTTGTGGGATATCTTCGAATTAGGACATAAAAAGTTAGCTGATGCAGGCTATGTGCAGTATGAGATTTCTGGCTACAGCAAGCCTGGTTATCAATGTCAGCATAATCTCAACTACTGGCGTTTCGGTGACTATCTAGGCATTGGTTGTGGCTCGCACGGTAAGATAAGCTTTGCTGATGGTCGCATTGTACGTACTACCAAGATTAAGCACCCTAAAGGCTATCTTGCCGCTTACGACAATATGGTTAAGCCTTATCTCAACAGCGAACAAGAAGTCGCTTTTGCAGATCGTCCTTTCGAGTTCTTTATGAACCGCTTCCGCCTAATAGAAGCGTGCCCTAAGCAAGACTTCTTAGATACTACAGGGCTAGGCTTTGCAGCAATTCAAGAGACCATAGATTGGGCTATTGAGATGGGTTATATCGACGAGAGTGAAACCCGCTGGCAAATCACCGAGAAAGGTAAACTGTTCCTCAATGACTTGCTAGAAGCGTTTATGGTTGAAGAGTAGAAGCGAGAAGCGAGAAGCGAGAAGCGAGAAGCGAGAAAAAATTAAAGGGTTGGAGCAGTGCGTCAACCCTTTTTGCTTCAGTAGGTTAATCCCGTCATCCTCAGTAACGAGTGAGTGGGGGATCTATTGAAGCGATCGAACTCTTAATGAGATTCCCTATTCGCTCCTTTGTCATTCTATGGCATGACCGTTCAATAACACGGAGATACTCTCGCGGGCGCAGCCCGTTCCCGATTCTAGCGGGCGCGGCCCGATCTCGGAGCAAAGCGTTCCTCAAATCTCTAAAAAATCGATCGCCCAATACGCTCCGCCAGTAACTCTAGCGCTTTAGTGCCAGCCAACGAATTGCCCGATGGATCTAGTTCTGGCGACCAAACAGCAATCGTCATTTCACCCGGTACAACAGCCATAATACCGCCACCAACACCCGACTTGCCTGGCATACCCACTCGGTAGGCAAACTCACCTGCACCATCGTATAGACCACAAGTCGCGAGCAAAGCATTAAGCTGCTTAGTTTGCGTTGGTGTAATCACAGGCTTTCCTGTCTGAACTGAACTCCCTTTGTTAGCTAAGTAGCTAAAGGTTTTTGCCAAATCGACACAGCTCATCTTGAGTGCACACGCATGGAAATAGTTGTTTAGAACTGGAATGACTTCATTTTCAAAGTTACCAAACGAGCGCATTAGGTAGGCAATTGCCGCATTGCGATCGCTGTGCATCATCTCTGAAGCAGCCACAACCTTGTCATAACAAATATGAGTATCACCCGATAGCTGGCGAACAAACTCTAATAAACGCTGGCGAGGAGCCGACAAGCGACTATTAAGCAAATCCGCCACCACAATAGCTCCGGCATTGATAAACGGGTTGCGCGGAATGCCCTGCTCCATTTCAAGCTGAATAAGAGAGTTAAATGCTTGCCCTGAAGGCTCTTTACCAACACGAGCCCAAATCTCTTCAGGTTGATACAAACACATCGCTAGCGTCAGGCTAAGCGCTTTGGAGATTGATTGAATAGAAAATGCTTCATCAGCATCGCCCGCTTTGATCACTTCACCCTGATTGGTAAAAACAGCAATACCAAACTTTGAAGCAGGTACTTTCGCCAAGGCGGGGATGTAGTTAGCAACCTTACCTTGCCCGATAAGTGGGCGAACCTCTTCCAGAATTTCTTGTAATATTTGTTGTGTCGGTTTCATCAGCAACCTTAAAAATCAATCAGTTATTATTTTTCTTGTAGGGTCAAAAAAGCCAACATAGACATGTTGGCTTTTAAATTCTGTTCGATGCGTTGCACTCGTCTTCAGAAGGCAGTCATTGCATTCGTTTTAGCTATTTTACGCGCTTAAACTTAATATCCCAAACGCCGTGACCTAAACGGTGACCACGTGCTTCAAATTTTGTTAACGGGCGCTCATCTGGACGAGGAACAAAATCACCGTCTTGCGCAATGTTTTCAAAACCAGGTGCTTGGTTCATCACTTCAATCATATGCTCTGCGTAGTTCTCCCAGTCCGTCGCCATGTGGAAGATACCCGCACCTTCGATAAGCTTCTGGCGCACCATCTCAGCGAAGTCTAGCTGAACGATACGACGCTTATGGTGGCGCTTTTTGTGCCATGGGTCTGGAAAGAACAGCTGTAGAGTCGCTAGGCTGCTATCAGGGATCATATGAGCGAACACTTCAACTGCATCATGACACATAACGCGTAGATTCGTCACTCCTGCATCACGTGCATCTGATAGACATGCACCAACACCAGGGCTATGCACTTCGATACCGATGAAGTTCTTTTCAGGTGCATTCTTCGCCATTTCTACTAACGATGCACCCATGCCGAAACCAATTTCTAGAACGACTGGGTTGTCATTACCAAATACTTCTTTCCAATCAAGAAGCTGTTCTTGATAATCAATACCCATAGTCGGCCAACACTCATTCATCGCGTTTTCTTGACCCTTGGTCAAACGACCTTCGCGTCGAACAAAGCTGCGAACTTTGCGTATCAGTTTACCGTCTTCGTTGTATTCGTTAGTGGTCACTTCACTCATGATATTGCCTGTTTAAAAATTGGTCTCGCCTCAAAGGGATTGTGATTATCCAAAGAATTGCTATTGGTGCAAGTTTTTTAGCGAAATTCCGCTTAGTTCGCTTATACCCTTACTCTTTATCGGTTGTACTTTACCCGCATTCTATGATGCAATTTTATCTGATTACACAACAATATTGAGCATATCGTGACCCCTTTTGCCAGTGCCATCCTTGAGTGGTACGAAAATTATGGACGCAAAAGCCTACCTTGGCAGCAAGATAAAACTGCCTACAGCGTGTGGCTGTCAGAAATTATGTTGCAGCAAACTCAGGTTGCGACTGTAATTCCCTATTATCAACGCTTTCTGGAGCGTTTTCCGACCGTTGTCGATCTTGCCAATGCAGAACAAGATGAAGTTCTCCACCTCTGGACCGGCTTAGGCTATTACGCTCGCGCTAGGAACCTACACAAAGCCGCCAAAATTGTCGCGCAAGAACATGATGGCCAGTTTCCATTAGATATCGAGCAGATGAAGGCACTGCCGGGAATCGGCCGCTCTACCGCTGCTGCCGTCTTGTCATCGGTGTACAAACAGCCTCATGCTATTTTAGATGGTAACGTCAAAAGAACCCTTGCGCGAAGTTTTGCCGTAGAAGGCTGGCCTGGGCAAAAGAAGGTCGAAAACCAACTTTGGCAGTACGCTGAAGAACATACACCGGATGTCGATGTCGACAAGTATAACCAAGCCATGATGGACATGGGGGCAATGGTCTGCACTCGCAGTAAACCTAAGTGTACTTTATGTCCTGTCGAATCTTATTGCATGGCGAACAAACAAGGTAACCCGCTCGATTATCCGGGCAAAAAGCCAAAGAAAGACAAGCCAGTAAAAGAAACTTGGTTTGTAATGCTGCACCACCAAGGGAAAGTTTGGCTAGAACAGCGCCCTCAGTCAGGAATTTGGGGTGGTTTGTTCTGCTTCCCTGAAAACCCAGATGCAGCTCTTGAACATCAGCTTGATATTCGTGGAGTATCAGCAACCATGATTAAGCAACAGGCTCAACTGATTGCTTTTCGCCATACCTTTAGCCATTACCACCTCGATATCACACCAATTTTGGTAGACCTATCAAAGCAACCTAATGTGGTAATGGAAGCAAGCAAAGGTCTTTGGTATAACTTATCCCAACCTGAAGAGATTGGTTTAGCTGCTCCTGTAAAACAGTTACTGGAAAGCTTGCCATTTGAACTTCAATGCTAATTATTGTTAAGGAGTCGTTATGAGCCGCACTGTATTTTGTGCTCGACTACAAAAAGAAGCCGATGGATTAGATTTTCAGCTCTATCCGGGTGAGCTAGGCAAACGTATTTTTGATAACATTTCAAAGCAAGCTTGGGCTGAGTGGCAACACAAGCAAACCATGCTAATCAATGAAAAGAAACTGAATATGATGGATCCTGAACACCGAAAGTTGATCGAAACTGAAATGGTCAACTTCCTGTTTGAAGGAAAAGACGTTCATATCGAAGGCTACACTCCACCAAGCGAGTAAATATAAGCCAAGGTTGAACAGAAAATGACATCATTGCCCGCAATGATGTCATTTTTTTAGGAGATTTATGAGAAAGTTAGCGTACTTTTTAATTGCAGTGACACTGACAGGCTGTAGCCGTGAGTTTGTTGAAAACCTTTATGATGTCAACTACGAACCCACCAACAGATTTGCTAAGAATTTAGCTCAATTGCCGGGTCAATTTCAGAAAGATACCGCCGCACTCGACGCACTAATCAGCAGCTTTTCGGGGAATATCGAAAAACGCTGGGGACGAGGCGAGATCAAATTTGCGGGTAAAAGCAATTACGTAAAGTATATCGACAACTATCTTAGTCGCTCAGAAGTTAACTTTGATAAAGGTTTAATCACTATAGAAACCGTCTCTCCTACCGATCCGAAAAAACACCTTAGAAAAGCGATTGTCACTACCCTGTTAACGCCTGATGATCCAGCTAACGTCGATCTTTTCTCCTCTAAAGAAATTAAGCTTGAAGGTCAGCCATTTCTATACCGACAAGTAGTCGATCAAGATAACAAAGCCATTCAATGGTCTTGGCGTGCTAACCGTTTCGCTGACTACCTCATCGCGAACAAGCTCAAAGTGAAGAATGTCGACTTTAAAAAAGCCTATTACGTCGAAATTCCCATGGTTGAAGAGCAATTTGAGATTCGCAGTTACAAATACGCGGATATTGTTCAGCGCTCTTCACGCAAATATGGCATTCCAGAAGATCTTATATACGCCATTATCAAAACCGAAAGTAGCTTTAATCCCTATGCGGTTAGCTGGGCGAATGCGTATGGCTTGATGCAAGTTGTACCAAAAACAGCCGGAAAAGACGTCTTCAAGTTAGTAAAGAAAAAATCGGGGCAACCTTCACCGGAATACCTATTTAATCCAGAGAATAATATCGATACTGGTACCGCCTACTTCTATATTCTGAAAAATCGTTACCTGAAAGATGTTAATCACCCTCTCTCATTAGAATACAGTATGATTTCAGCCTACAACGGAGGCACGGGTGGTGTGCTCAACACCTTCAACCGTAGCGATCGAAAACGTGCCATGCGCGATCTCAACTCACTACAGCCAAATCAAGTTTATTGGGCATTAACCAAAAAACACCCCAATGCCGAAGCGCGTCGTTATCTTGAAAAAGTTACCAAATTCAAAAAGGATTTTAACTCTGGTAAAACATAATCACCAAAAACGCCTAAATAATCGGCACTCAACCACTTTTTTGAATTTTTTTCTAAAAACAAGTTGACGACAAGACCGAAAATCCGTTTAATAGCGCTCCGTTGCCCGGATAGCTCAGTCGGTAGAGCAGAGGATTGAAAATCCTCGTGTCGGTGGTTCGATTCCGCCTCCGGGCACCACAATTTGATTGTTGGTGTCTAAGACATCAATAAGTTAGCAAGAAGAATATTAGTGTGCCGACTTAGCTCAGTAGGTAGAGCAACTGACTTGTAATCAGTAGGTCACCAGTTCGACTCCGGTAGTCGGCACCATTCTTTTGCCTCGATAGCTCAGTCGGTAGAGCAGAGGATTGAAAATCCTCGTGTCGGTGGTTCGATTCCGCCTCGAGGCACCATATTTGGTGCGCTTGCATAGCAAGACACAAACAGAATAGTTCCTCCTTAGCTCAGTTGGTAGAGCGACGGACTGTTAATCCGCAGGTCGCTGGTTCGAGCCCAGCAGGAGGAGCCACTTTCAAGAAGCCAAGTCGAAAGACTTGGCTTTTTTTGTTCCTATCTCAAAATAATCACTTCTAAACACAAGTGCATCTACTGCATTCGTTTCATATATTACTTATTGCCTTGATTAAGTTGCTCTGACCTCAAAATTGCTGCTTGTGAGGTTAGCCAGAAGGCTCGCGCAATGCAGTCGAAGAGAATGGTAAGCAGCAAAGTGGCGTCGTTTCTGAGAGTCATAACAGCACTCAAAGCCTAGCAAAATTAACTAATGAGCTAGAAAGCTGGGTAAGCAAGTTTACTGTTAAGCACTAATTCGGCTTGGAGTAGCAAAAAGCGCGCCTCTTCACGCGCTTTTTTGTTGTCTAAACTGGACTATTTCCCCGCTCAGAGCGTATAACGCCTGTTGTCCTCTATACATTTAATATCCCAAATGGACAAAAACAGCCCATTAAGTATAGAAAAACAACAAACGATATTTTTTTTGCATTTTAATGTTGACCTAAAGCACGAAAAGCCGTTTAATACACCTCGTCGCCCGGATAGCTCAGTCGGTAGAGCAGAGGATTGAAAATCCTCGTGTCGGTGGTTCGATTCCGCCTCCGGGCACCACAATTTACTTGTTGGTGTCTAAACAAGACAACAACATGAAAAGAAATAAAGTGCGCCGACTTAGCTCAGTAGGTAGAGCAACTGACTTGTAATCAGTAGGTCACCAGTTCGATTCCGGTAGTCGGCACCATTTCTTTTCTTAATGGACAATTCCTCCTTAGCTCAGTTGGTAGAGCGACGGACTGTTAATCCGCAGGTCGCTGGTTCGAGCCCAGCAGGAGGAGCCACTTTTAGTGTGCCGACTTAGCTCAGTAGGTAGAGCAACTGACTTGTAATCAGTAGGTCACCAGTTCGACTCCGGTAGTCGGCACCATTTATTTTATTAGGAAGCTATCTTCTTAATCGAATAATTCCCCCTTAGTTCAGTTGGTAGAACGGCGGACTGTTAATCCGTATGTCGCAGGTTCGAGTCCCGCAGGGGGAGCCATATTTAAGAAGCCAAGTCGCAAGACTTGGCTTTTTTCGTTTTTAACTGCGACTTACTTGTACCAAGTAAATGTCTCAGAGCTAGCCGCCCGCGTTGAGTCCCAACAGGGGAGCCATATTAGAAAAAGCCTCATCACACGATGAGGCTTTTTCATTTCTACTGCTCCTGGTTTGTTCCAAACCAATGCCTCCAACCTAACCAGCCACGATGAAGCCCCCCCATTCTTACTAAATCCGAACCCGTAGTGGAAAAAGCCACCTTCACTTCCTATATTTACTCCATAATATTTATAAGGAAATATCATGGCTAGGAAGCAACTGTTTGTCATTGCTGCGGAAATATCTGCAGAGCTTAATCGTGGTGTGCTGATAGCAAAACAACTCCAATTGGTCGCAAGTAATGCACGGGCTTTAGCATTGCGCGCTGGGGAAAGTGCCGCAGGTTTCCACCCCATCACAGATTCGATTGATGAGTTAGTCCGCCTTACCCTTAACGCCTCAAGTAGCATCAACCTAAAAGCGCAAAAACTAAGCCAAATTGCTACTGCTGAAGCACGTTCACGCACTGTTCTTGGTCACTTTGAAACCGTCTACACTCGCTCTGAAAACGCCACCTACCTCCACAGCCTAGATGCCACACGATCTCAATGCTATAGAGAGGCAGAGCAACTTAACCAGACCTTTAATCAAGGTTCTAAAGAGCTTAATACCCAACTCAATATTCTCCATAGCGAGCTTAGAGTCGCCCTAATCATCTCAACACTACTTAGCGTTGAGGCTTCTCAAGTTGAAGAGCGCTTTAAAGGACAACTTAACGCCATTGCGGAAAGTGTCCAAGAGTCTGCGGAAGCAATACGCAACCATGTTCTTCAATCCCTCAAGCTGTTTTCATTACTCGAGTAAAGGAATGCTATGCAATCAAAAGTGTTATACAGAGACGATCAACACCGCTGGATAATGTTTGCCCGTGATCCACATAAGCCAGAAAAAATCATCGACACCAATCAATACATGATCGTCAACAATCAGCAGGCCATTCTGCTTGATCCTGGTGGTATCGAAATGTTCTCTTCGATGCTGAGTAGTGTCGTCAAAGAGGTGCCTACTGATCACATCAAATATTTGTTTGCCTCTCACCAAGATCCCGACATTATTTCCTCTCTTGGTTTATGGGACAAAGCACTACCTAGCGCGATCTTATACTCGCCTTGGTTATGGGAAGGGTTCATTCGTCACTTCGGTATGGAGTCCATCACGTTTTCACCGATCAAGGATGAGGGTGGGCATTTATCTCTCGCAGGTATCGATATCGAATTTATTCCCGCCCACTATATGCACTCATCTGGCAACTTTTCTGTGTATGACCGTAAAGCCAAGATACTCATGTCTGGCGATATAGGCGCTGCGCTCGACGTACCAAACGCTCCTTTATTTGTCGAAGATTTTGAGGCGCACATTCCTAAAATGGAATATTTTCATCGTCGCTGGATGCCATCCAATAAAGCCAAAAGCGCTTGGATTGAGCGCGTACGTGATCTAGAGATAGATATGATATGCCCACAGCACGGAGGGATATTTAGAGGTGATAATGTTCAGTGCTTCTTAGCTTGGCTCGATGAATTGGATGTTGGAATTGCAGTGTAAGGCTCTAAAGCAAAAAGCCAGTCGCTTACACGACTGGCTCTCTATTGTTCTAATGCGTATTAGTTAGCGATTAAGCTTTAACACCCTGCTGCTGATTCAGCATCGCTACTTCTTTGTCCAAAGATTCTAGCTTAGCTTTCATCTGTTCACGACAAGTATTCGCAAGTTCACGAATGTTTTCTTTAGCGTATTCATCAACCTGCACTGGTGGTAACATTTCCACTATCACATGACCATTGTTCCAACGGTTAAGCTTAATTCCGCGCGTAGAGCTACATACAATGGGAATAATCGGCAACTTGGCGCCGATTGCTGCATGGAAAGCTCCCGTTTTGAACGGTAGTAATCCGCGACCACGTGAGCGCGTCCCTTCTGGAAACATCCATACCGACACGTCGCTGTTATTCAAGTTATCAACGACCTGATCAATAGTGCCTTTCGCTTTAGAACGGTTAGCACGGTCGATAAGAATATTACCCGTTAGCCAGTAAAGCTGACCAAATAGAGGCATCCAAGCGAGGCTCTTCTTACCTACCGTGACCACTTTAGGTGTCACAGCAGATGAGACAGTAAATAGATCCCAGTTATTCTGGTGGTTGGCGATATATATATGCTGACCACGTTTGTAAGCATCTTCAGGGATTCGTAATTCAAGCTTAATACCAAACACTCTAGACATCTTTCCGAAATAACGCCCAAAGGTAAACACGTGCTTTGGATTACGTGGGCTTAATAAGCAGTAGCCACAGCCAAACACAAACATCACAATTGCAAATATCGCAACAGCCAATACACGTAATAGTGCAATCATTGTGGTTCTCCAAAATAGAGAGTCAAAATTCAGTAGAGCAGACTCTAACTGATCTATCATTCATAAAAAAGCCGAAACTCGCGTTTCGGCTTACAAGCGTTAGCTGATTCTATCTCTAATCACGAAAACGTTCAATATTTGCGCCGAGTACAGACAGCTTGTCTTCAATCTTGTCGTAACCACGATCTATATGGTAGATGCGATCAACGATGGTCTCGCCATTAGCAATACAACCAGCGATAACTAAACTTGCTGAAGCTCTCAGGTCAGTTGCCATTACCTGCGCGCCGCTTAATTCGTCCACGTCGCCACAAATAACAGTATTACCTTCAATCTCTGCCTTAGCGCCCATACGCATCAGCTCAGGCACATGCATAAAGCGGTTCTCGAAGATATTTTCAGTAATGACACCACCGCCTTTTGCCATCAGGTTAAGCAGCGTGAATTGAGCCTGCATATCCGTAGGGAAGCCTGGGTGAGGTGCAGTGCGAACTGTCACAGCTTTTAGGTCTCTGCCCGTCATATCGACAGTGATCCAGTCTTCACCTGTATCAACCAGTGCACCGGCTTCTTCTAACTTAGCGAGTACCGCTTCAAGCAAGTGCGCTTTCGTATTGCGACAAGTTACTTTACCGCCTGATACCGCTGCCGCGACTAGGAAAGTACCCGTTTCAATACGATCTGCAACTACAGAGTGCTTACCACCACCTAGGCGCTCTACGCCTTCAATTGTGATCGTATCTGTCCCTGCGCCAGAGATTTTTGCACCTAGCTTGTTAAGGAAGTCCGCAGTATCGACGATCTCAGGTTCGCGAGCGGCATTATCAAGCACTGTTTTACCTTCAGCCAGCGTTGCCGCGCACATGATAGTGATCGTCGCACCCACACTCACTTTATCCATTACGATGTGAGAACCTTTGAGGCGACCATCAACATGAGCTTTAACGTAACCGTCTTCAAGCGTGATTGTCGCACCAAGCTGTTCTAGGCCATGAATGTGCAGATCAACCGGGCGAGCACCAATTGCACAACCACCAGGTAATGAGACCTGGCCTTGACCGAAGCGCGCCACTAATGGGCCTAAAGCCCAAATTGAAGCACGCATCGTTTTAACTAAGTCGTAAGGTGCACAGTATTCATTAATGCAGCTTGGATCGACATGAACAGAGCCATTGCGCTCGACTTTAGCACCGAGTCGCTCTAGTAGCTCCATAGTTGTGTCGATATCACGCAAGCGAGGCACATTGGCCACTTCAACTGGCTCTTCAGCCAAGATAGACGCAAATAAAATTGGCAGTGCAGCGTTTTTTGCACCAGAAATGGTTACTTCACCTACAAGAGGTTTGTTAGAACCCGTAACTCGAAACTTTTCCATTATTAAACCTTACAGTGACATCAACTTCTTATCACGAGCCCACTCTTCTGGAGTGAATGCCTTGATAGAGACGGCGTGGATGTCATTTCTTTGGATGTATTCCATCAGTGGAGCATAAATTAGCTGTTGTTTTTTAACGCGACTCATTCCATCGAAACAAGCATCAACAGCAACTACTTCATAATGACTGCCTTCGCCTTTGACGTGCAGCTCTTCTAATTTCAGTGCTTCGTTTAAGATCTGTTGTACTTTTGCGCTATCCACAATTCACCCCTGTAGTATTTTTTAAATGCCCAGCAATGAGTTCATCGACATTGCTCAACTGAAATAATGTGCGCAGTTGTTCCGGCACGAAACTGAACATTATATGACAGTTTTGTTTTTTTGCATTCTCAATTAGATGAATTAGCATCACCATTCCGGCAGAGTCTATTCGTGTCAACCCTTCTAGCGAGACTTCTATCTGCTCGCTCGGTAATGAAGTTGCTTGAAGAGATTGCCACAACAAAGGGACAGAGTCTCGATTAAGATCACCTGTTAGCGAGTACTGACTATCATGATGATGTTGCCATTTAGGTTCCACCATTAAGACTTACTCTCAATTCGAATCGGCTGTTTAGCTAGACCTTCAAGCTCTTGAGCCACCGATAAAATACCCTCTTGACGAAGCTTAGCACTCCACTCTGACTGCTTGCTAGACAGTAGGCTAATTCCTTCAGCAATCATATCAAATGCTTGCCACTCGCCACTTTTCTTGTCACGACGTAGCTTAAATTCCAACTTGATATTAGGTCGTGGAGAATCAACGATATCAACCTTGATGCTAGTAATACTCCTGTTCGAATTTAGCTTTGGCTCTGGGCCAAACTCAATCGTCTGATCAGTATATTGAGTCAATACTTGAGCATAAGACGTCACCAAGTAGGAGCGAAATGCGACGATAAACTGACCAACATCCTCTCGCTTCGCCCCTTTTAGATTAGGGCCAAGCAATTTAAGTGCTGCGTACTTCTCATTGACGTATGGCATTAGCTCTTCATCAACGATCACTTTTAGATAATCTGGGTTTTGCTTAACCTTACCCTGTTCTGCCTTAAGTCGTGCAAAAGTATGCTCTGATACTTGCTTCATCATTAGATAAGGCTGAGTCTTATCAATTTGTTCCGCAGAGGCACTAAATGCCAAAACAATTGAAAACAGAGTAAGTACTAACTTTTTCCACATAATCTTCTTCCTACTCTTGTGAGCCACCAACGCTATATAATACTTGACCAATTAAATCCTCGAGTACCAAAGCAGATTTGGTGTCTTCAATATAGTCCCCTTCCACCAGCATTTGTTCATCTTCAAACACAAAGCCAGGCGTTAAGCCAAGGTACTGTTCACCAATTAGACCCGAGGTTAAAATCTTCACGCTCGATGTCTCTGGGAATTGGTTATATGTACTGTTAATTGCCATTGTCACAATAGGCAGTAAAGACTCACTATTCAGACCAATATCAGTCACTCGTCCCACGACCACCCCGCCTACTTTTACTGGGGAGCGCACTTTAAGACTGCCGATGTTATCGAACTCAGCCTTGAGAGTATAAGTATCATTGGAGCCAAGCCCCTTTACGTCAGCAACTTGAAAAATCATCACCAGAATTGCGCAAATTCCAGCGAGAACAAAGCTACCAACCCACAATTCAGTCTTTCGAGTTTGTTGCATGATTAGTTCCCAAACACCATTTAATTACCAAACATCAAGGCCGTTAGTACGAAGTCTAGACCAAGAACAGCCAAAGAAGAGTGGACCACCGTGCGAGTCGTTGCTCGACTTATCCCTTCTGAAGTCGGGATCGCATCGTATCCATTGAAAAGAGCAACCCAAGTCACCGTGATCGCGAACACTAAGCTCTTGATCATGCTGTTGCCGATATCTTGTCCAAGCTCGACAGAGGCTTGCATCGCCGACCAGAAGCTACCGTGATCGATACCTTTCCAATCCACACCAACAAGCTGCCCTCCCCAAATACCAACCGCCATGAATATCATTGCCAGCAGTGGCATCGAAATCACACCAGCCCAAAAACGTGGTGCAATGACTCGCTTAAGAGGATCAACGGCCATCATTTCGAGACTGGACAATTGCTCAGTCGCCTTCATTAGACCAATTTCAGCTGTCAATGCCGAACCCGCACGACCTGCAAAAAGCAAAGCGGTAACCACAGGGCCCAGTTCTCGTAGCAACGACAGTGCAACCATTTGGCCCAAAGCACCTTCAGCACCGAAATCAACCAATATGACATAGCCTTGTAGACTCAGCACCATGCCGATGAAGAGACCTGACAAGACAATAATAATCAGTGACTGAACACCAACACTGTAAAGCTGTTTGACCAACAGAGGTAAGTTCTTGATTGGTTGTGGCTTACTTGCCAATGCTCCAAACAGCATTAAACTCGCTCGGCCAAAGGACTCACATACTGCCATACTACGGCGGCCAACCGAGGCGACAAAGTTCGCTAAGC
This sequence comes from Vibrio sp. VPAP30, assembly GCF_001188205.1. Classification (NCBI taxonomy): domain Bacteria; kingdom Pseudomonadati; phylum Pseudomonadota; class Gammaproteobacteria; order Vibrionales; family Vibrionaceae; genus Vibrio; species Vibrio sp. VPAP30. The sequence goes on along the minus strand of NZ_LBLS01000036.1, from coordinate 16,412 downwards.
TTGCCATTATGAGAAAAGCTCCGTAGCTAAAGGTTGAGACGGAAAACGAAACGGTACTGGACCGTCTGCATCCCCTTTAAGAAATTGCTGTACTTGCGGATCGGTATTGGCCTGCAGTTCATCTGGAGTACCACTGGCGATCACTTTGCCATTGGCCAAGATATACACCCAGTCTGCAATACTCATAACTTCTGGCACATCATGGGAGACCACGATTGACGTTACACCGAGTGCTTGATTAAGGTTGCGGATCAGCTCCACCAGCACGCCCATAGTTATCGGATCTTGGCCAACAAAAGGCTCATCAAACATGATCAAGTCTGGGTCGAGTGCAATTGCTCGAGCTAGAGCCGCTCGTCTTGCCATACCACCAGACAGCTCACTAGGCATTAACTGAGCAGCCCCTCGAAGCCCTACCGCTTCTAATTTGAGTAGCACTAAGGTTCGTATAAGAGACTCATCTAACTCAGTATGTTCTCGCAGTGGGAAAGCGACATTGTCAAATACAGATAAGTCGGTAAACAATGCTCCTGACTGAAACAGCATGCTCATCTTTTTGCGCTGTTGATAGAGTTTTTTACGACTTAAAGTTGGGATATTGCTACCATCAAACCAAATATCACCACTTTCAGGGGAAATTTGGCCACCAATAAGGCGCAACAAGGTTGTTTTGCCAATCCCAGACGGGCCCATGATCGCAGTCACTTTACCTTTAGGCACACGTAAACTGACGTTATCAAAAATCTTACGCTCTCCACGAGAAAACGTAAGCTGTTTTATGGTAACTAAGTCTTCGGATTCCATGCTGGACTCATATTTGTTCCCTTAAGAATGGGCAATCATAAGCACATTCAATTAGAATTTAAAGCACTGTTCAATTAATTGTGAGTTATTCGAATTACGGCGCAATAGCCCGTATACTCTGACTTAGTCTCATCTATTACGCATTTGGTTAACAATTAATTGAATGAACTGCTTTTCTTTTTACCCTCAAACCGTCAAAATTAACGGTTAAATTCTCTCGTTGTATATTGATTAGGAATCATCATGCTTGAAGCCGTTGTGTTTCTTATAATTGGATTGGTATTTTTGGTGTGGAGCGCCGACAAACTCGTCTTCGGTGCTGCAGCTCTTGCCCGTAACATAGGTATTTCCCCTCTTGTTATTGGTATGACCATCCTCGCAATGGGCTCTTCAGCGCCAGAAATGATGGTTTCAGCGACAGCGGCGCTCGACGGAAAAACAGATACTGCTGTCGGGAACGTGTTAGGCTCTAACATCGCTAATATAGCGCTTATTTTAGGTATCACTGCATTAATTAAGCCCCTTTCTATTAGTTCTGGCGTACTTCGTCGTGAGCTACCACTAATGATTGGTGTGACTATTCTGGCCGGTGTACTACTGTGGGATAGCCACTTAGGTTTCTACGAGGGCGTCCTGCTGTTCGCTCTTTTTGCTGCTTTTATCCTCACTATGCTGAGAATTAGCCGTAATGAAAAAAAGAATGGCGACGCATTTATTGAAGAGCAAGAATCGGAAGTCCCAGAAGGTGTTAGCAATGCTAAAGCGGCGATGTGGGTGGTTATCGGCCTGATTATCTTACCATTAGCTGCAGGCGAGTTGGTTGATAATGCCGTCATCATCGCTCAATACTTCGGTATGAGCGATCTAGTAATAGGTTTAACCATTATCGCTGTTGGCACTAGCTTACCAGAACTTGCGGCCTCACTTGCCGGAGTCATGAAAGGCGAAGATGACATGGCGGTCGGCAACATCATCGGCTCGAACGTGTTCAATATTCTTGCGGTGATGGGGATTCCTGGCATTCTAAACCCTTCGATTTTAAGTGAGTACGCCATGGGGCGTGACTTTTGGGTCATGTTAGGCGTATCACTACTGCTGGTCGCTATGGCGCTCGGAAAGTCGCGTAGCATTAACCGTTTTGAAGGTGCAGCTCTTTTTTGCTGCTTTATTGGCTATCAGGCCTACTTAATTATGAACATGACCGCTTAACCCCTTTCGGAGTTCTGTATGTTTGACTATCGCTCTGCGGCACTAGAAGTATTAAAAACCGAGATCGCGGCACTAGAACAGCTCGACCAATATTTGAACCAAGATTTTATCAAGACGTGTGAACTTATCCTGGCTAATAAAGATGGCAAGGTTGTAGTCATGGGGATGGGTAAATCAGGTCACATCGGCAACAAAATTGCCGCAACACTCGCAAGTACCGGTACTTCTTCCTTTTTCGTTCATCCCGGTGAAGCCGCTCATGGTGATCTGGGTATGATTGAACCTGGTGATATTGTTTTGGCAATTTCCAACTCTGGTGAGTCAGGAGAGATATTAGGCCTATTCCCAGTATTAAAGCGCCTCAATATAAAAATCATCAGCATGACAGGCAAGCCAAAGTCGAACATGGCAAAACTGGCCGATGTTCACCTGCAAATAACAGTGCCAAAAGAGGCCTGTCCGATACAGCTTGCGCCTACTTCAAGTACCACCGCAACACTGGTCATGGGCGATGCTTTAGCAATGGCTCTGATGCAAGCGCGCGGTTTTACTGCTGAAGATTTTGCTCTTTCCCACCCAGGCGGTGCATTAGGTAGAAAATTGCTACTTAAGTTGTCTGATATCATGCACACGGGTGAAGATTTGCCATTGGTCACACCAAGTACTGTCGTTCGTGATGCATTGCTAGAGATCAGCCAAAAAGGACTTGGCATGACAGCTGTGGTAGATGAGCACCAGCAACTGATTGGAATTTTCACCGACGGTGATTTGCGCCGTACCTTGGATAAGCGCATCGATATACACACCTCCCTCATTGGTGAAGTAATGACAGTTAATCCAACCACTGCAACGCCGAATATGCTTGCGGCTGAAGGGTTAAATTTAATGCAGGATAAAAGCATTAGTGGCTTGATTTTATGCGACAATGGCAAGGTAGTCGGCGCACTGAACATGCATGATTTATTAAAAGCTGGAGTGATGTAATGTCGAAAATGATTGAAACTTTATATCAACCAGTGGAACAATCCATTCTAGAAGTTGCCAAAGAGATTAAGTTACTGATCTGCGATGTGGATGGCGTCTTCTCTGACGGCCTAATATACATGGGCAACAATGGTGAAGAGCTAAAGACATTTCACACTCGTGATGGCTACGGCGTAAAATCGTTAATGAATGCAGGAATTGAAATCGCCATTATCACTGGCCGACGATCACAAATTGTCGAAAACCGAATGAAGGCGCTCGGTATCAAGCTGATCTATCAAGGCCAAGACGATAAAATCAAAGCCTATCAGGATATTTGTACCAAGCTCGATATCGCACCTGAGCAAACTGGCTATATTGGTGATGACCTAATTGATTGGCCAGTGATGGAGCAAGTCGCTTTAAAAGTATGTGTGGCTGATGGACACCCGTTACTAAGGCGTCGAGCAAATTACGTGACCTCTATTCGAGGTGGACATGGAGCAGTAAGAGAAGTCTGCGACTTAATTCTACAAGCACGAAACGAACTCGATGTTCACAAAGGTCTAAGTATATGAGTCTATCTCGTATTGGATATCTCATCCTGGCGTTCATAATATGCTGGTCTGCTTACTATCTTTTCGATAAGCAGCAGAGTTATGATATTCAGGTAGAGCCAGATACAGAGCTCCCGATGTTTAGTGGTGAAGGTCTAGTTAACACCTCGTATAACGAGGAAGGCATTCGCAGCTATGTAATAACATCGGTTAACCTCGATCACTTTGCAAGAAGTGGCGACACGATTTTTTATCAACCAGTCCTTAAAGTATATAAGGAAGGCACCACTCAAGAGTGGGAAGTGACAGCAGTCCGCGGTGTTTTAAGCCAAGATCATGTTTTGACGCTCTATGAAGACGTTTTAGCGACAAACTTATTACCTGATTCTGGTTTTGACACCCTGTCCACTGATGTAATGAATATTCAGTTAGACAGTCGCGACTTTTGGGCCGATAACCAAGTAATTATGGTTGGGCCTCAATTTGAAACAGTAGGGCAAGCAATGACGGGGAATTTCGCCGACAATCACGCTACCCTCTACAATCAAGTACAAAGTAGATATGAAACTCTCACACCTTAGTCTGATTTCTTGTTTATTACTGTCTAGTCAAGCAATGGCGTTATCAACCGACCAAGACCAACCGGTTTATATCGACTCTGATAGCCAGCAGCTAGACATGCAGAGCAATAAAGTTACTTTCCTTGGTGACGTAAAACTCAAGCAAGGTAGTATCAATATCAATGCTGACAAAGTTATTGTCCTCCGTGATCCTAAAGATGGTTCAATTCAAGAAATTGAAGGATACGGTGATTTAGCAACTTTTTCGCAATTAACCGATGACGGGAAAACGCTATACGGCGAAGCCAAAGAGCTGTACTACGTTATGGCTGATGATCAGTTAACCATGATAGATGAAGCGATGCTTTCTCAGGATGACAGCGTGATTCGCGGCACTAAAATTCGCTACAAAATCTCATCGCAAAAGCTGATTGCTGACGGTAAAGAGAAAGGTGATCGCGTCTCGACCGTACTTCAACCACAAGCAGTACAAGAATAATTATGGCAATACTTAAAGCTGAGCACTTAGCGAAGACTTATGGTAACCGCACAGTAGTTACCGATGTAAGCTTACAAGTGGAATCTGGCCAGATTGTTGGCCTATTGGGCCCGAATGGTGCAGGTAAAACCACCTCCTTCTATATGATCGTAGGACTGGTCGCGCGTGACCAAGGGGCGATTACCATTGATGGGGAAGATATCAGTATCTTACCAATGCACAGTCGTTCGCGTATGGGGATTGGCTACCTTCCTCAAGAAGCATCTATTTTCCGCAAACTGTCGGTTGAAGACAACATTATGGCGGTTTTGGAAACACGTGAAGAAATGACACGCGAAGAACGCCAAGATAAGCTAGAGGATTTGTTAGAAGAATTCCACATTCAGCACATACGCCACAGCGCAGGTATGGCATTATCAGGTGGTGAACGTCGCCGTGTGGAAATCGCTCGTGCGTTGGCAGCAAATCCTCAATTCATTTTATTGGACGAACCTTTTGCTGGTGTTGACCCAATCTCCGTTATCGATATTAAAAAGATTATCGAACATCTAAGAGATCGCGGTTTAGGCGTATTGATCACCGACCACAACGTTCGTGAAACACTCGATGTGTGCGAAAAAGCTTACATTGTAAGCCAAGGTCACCTCATCGCAGAAGGTACGCCAGACCAAGTACTGAACAACGAACAAGTGAAACAAGTTTATCTCGGCGAGCAATTCCGTCTATGATTAAAGGGAAGAACGATAAGATTCTCCAGCATTAAGGCAAGTAATACTGAATGAAACCCTCATTACAACTCAAGCTAGGACAGCAGTTAGCGATGACGCCTCAATTGCAGCAAGCAATTCGCTTGTTGCAGCTGTCAACGCTCGATCTTCAACAAGAAATTCAAGAAGCTTTGGATTCAAACCCGCTACTCGAGGTTGAAGAAACCAGTGATGAGCCGTCTGGAGATGAAACTAACCGCAATGAAGAGAAAGAGTCGGCAGTCGAACCTGTTGAATCGGCAGAGCCAGAAGTAAAAGACAGCTCTGATCTGATCGAAAAATCTGAAATCAGTAACGATCTTGAAATTGATACCACTTGGGAAGATGTCTACAGCGCTAACACAGGCAGCACTGGCATCGCTCTTGATGATGATGCTCCAGTGTACCAAGGTGAAACGACTCAATCGCTGCATGATTACATGATGTGGCAGTTAGATCTGACTCCATTTAGTGAAACAGACCGCACCATAGCTCTCGCTCTGATCGATGCGATAGATGACTATGGCTATCTAACCGTATCAACCGAAGATATCCTCGAGAGCTTCAACAACGAAGAGATTGAGATCGAAGAAATTGAAGCCGTACGTAAGCGTATTCAACAATTTGATCCCTTAGGTGTCGCCTCCAATAACCTACAAGACTGTTTACTGCTCCAACTTGCCACATTTCCAGAAGATACGCCTTGGCTCGCAGAAGCCAAGTTAGTACTTACTGATCACATTGACCAACTAGGTAACCGTGATTACAAGCTAGTCATAAAAGAGACTAAGCTAAAAGAAGCAGAGCTACGTGAAGTACTCAAGCTGATTCAACAGCTTGATCCTAGACCAGGAAGCCGCATAGCACCTGATCACGCTGAGTATGTCATCCCAGACGTGTCCGTATTTAAAGATCATGGCAAGTGGGTAGTGACGATTAACCCTGACTCAGTACCAAAACTTAAGGTCAACCAGCAATATGCGGCACTGGGTAAAGGCAATAATGCTGATAGCCAGTACATTCGCAGTAATCTGCAAGAAGCCAAATGGTTAATCAAAAGCTTAGAAAGTAGAAACGAGACGTTGCTCAAAGTTGCTAAGTGTATTGTTGAACATCAACGCGATTTCTTTGAGTATGGTGAAGAAGCCATGAAGCCAATGGTGCTTAATGATGTTGCTTTAGCTGTCGACATGCATGAGTCCACCATTTCTAGGGTGACTACGCAAAAATACATGCATACCCCTCGTGGCATTTTTGAACTGAAGTACTTCTTTTCAAGCCATGTCAGTACTGATAATGGCGGAGAGTGCTCATCCACTGCAATCCGTGCGCTAATTAAGAAGCTTGTTGCTGCAGAGAACAGCGCAAAGCCACTCAGTGATAGCAAGATTGCAGCTCTACTCGCTGACCAAGGGATTCAGGTCGCTCGTAGGACGATAGCGAAATACCGAGAGTCTTTAGGAATAGCCCCTTCAAGTCAGCGCAAACGCCTGCTTTAGGCATATAACCGAGAAGGAAAGTCTATGCAAATCAATATTAATGGCCACCACGTTGATCTAACCGATTCAATGCAAGACTACGTAAACGAAAAGTTTCAAAAGCTCGAACGCTTTTTTGACCACATCAACAGTATTCATGTTGTATTAAAAGTTGAAAAACTCCGTCAAATCGCGGAAGCTACCCTTCACGTAAATCAAGCTGAAATTCATGCTTCTTCAGATGATGAAAACATGTATGCAGCGATCGATTCGCTCGTCGACAAACTTGTTCGACAGCTCAACAAGCACAAAGAAAAGCTAAACGCCCACTAAAACCATGCAACTAAGCGAAATCCTTACATTGAACTGCACGAAAAGTGCAGTTCAATGTACTAGTAAAAAACGAGCCCTTGAAATGATCAGTGAACTTGTCGCTGAGCAAACAGGGCAAAGCTCAACCGAACTTTTTGAATGCATGCTCAGTCGCGAGAAGATGGGCAGTACTGGCATTGGAAATGGAATAGCCATTCCCCATGCTCGTATGCAATCCAGCGATAAAGCAGTCGCAGTCTTACTGCAGTGTGAAGCTCCTGTTGAGTTTGACGCCATTGACAATCGCCCTGTCGACCTACTTTTTGCTCTACTCGTGCCAGATGCACAATGTAAAGAGCACTTAAAAACTCTTTCAAGCATGGCAGAACGTCTAAGCAACAAACAAGTTCTTAAACAATTGCGTAAAGCTCAGTCAGATCAAGAGCTTTACGACATAATGGTTAATCAATAATGCGCCTTATCGTTGTTAGCGGCCAATCCGGTGCAGGCAAAAGTGTTGCTTTACGCGTACTGGAGGATCTTGGTTATTACTGTGTCGATAATCTTCCTGTCGACATGCTCCAAGCATTCGTTAAATCAGTAAAAACCAGCAAGCAAAATGTCGCCGTTAGCATTGATATTCGCAACTTACCGAGTGAACCTAACCTAGTCGAAGCGGTATTAACTAAGCTCAAAAAAAGTTCAGATGTCAGCGTACTGTTTTTAGATGCCAACAAAGAGACACTTCTAAAACGCTACAGCGAGACTCGTCGTATTCACCCATTGTCACTCAGTATTGAAAACACCTCTTTAGAGCAGGCGATAGAAAAAGAGCGCTGTATTCTATCTCCACTTAAAGAGCATGCAGACTTAGTGATCGACAGCAGTAACCAATCACTGCATGAGCTAAGTGAAACAGTACGTATGCGCGTTGAAGGACGTGAACGCAAAGACTTGGTCATGGTCTTCCAGTCATTTGGGTTTAAATATGGCCTGCCAAGTGACGCCGACTACGTGTTTGATGTGCGCTTTCTACCTAATCCTCACTGGGAGCCGGCTCTAAGGCCACTGACAGGTTTAGATGCGCCAATCAAATCCTTCTTAGAAAGCCATCAAGAAGTGATGGACCTCAAGCAGCAAATTCAAAAGTTCATTGAGCACTGGTTGCCAATGCTTGAGAAAAACAATCGCAGCTATCTTACCGTCGCAATTGGGTGCACAGGTGGTAAACATCGCTCCGTCTACTTAACTCAGCAAATCGGCGAATACTTTGTAGAGATGGGACATCAAGTACAAATTCGCCACACGTCATTAGAGAAAAATCATAAGGAATAGTTTATGCAGCAGCAAAGCCGTACTGTCTTAATCCAAAATCGTTTAGGTCTCCACGCTCGCGCTGCTGTAAAATTGGTCGAACTGGCTCAATCCTTTGATGCCATTCTTACTATTCAAAACCATGAAGGCAAAGAAGCTACCGCCGATAGTGTTATGGGCCTATTAATGCTTGAGTCAGCACAAGGTGAGCATGTCACTATCAGCGCTGAAGGCAGCGATGCACACCCTGCACTCGAAGCTGTTTGCCATCTTATCGAAGACAAGTTTGACGAAGACGAGTAATTCGCCAACGAAATACCACTAAATTACCTTCCTTCACATTAACTTATTAAATACATTCTAAAATTAAGTTACTATTCACAGCATTGTAAGCATAGAGAGTCAGGGGGAATGAATGGCAGAGCAAATAGAATTCGATCAAGCTCACCAAGCCCTCCAAGAAGTAACCGAAGCTCTAGAAAATGGTCGTTTTGTCCATGTCCGTCGCCAACTGCAAGACATGGAACCAGAAGATATTGCCCATCTCTTAGAAGCCTCTCCACGCAAAAGCCGTGAAGTTCTTTGGCAACTCACCGATCCAGAAGACTACGGTGAAATTCTTGATGAATTAAGCGAAGACGTTAAAGATGATCTGGTGTCCAAAATGGCGCCGGAGATGCTTGCTGAAGCAACGGAAGGTATGGAAACCGATGACGTAGCCTACGTACTCCGAAGCCTCCCAGATGATGTTTCTCGCGAAGTATTGTCACAAATGGATACTGCTGAGCGTCTTTTGGTTGAAACCGCCCTTTCTTATCCAGAAGACACTGCCGGTAGTTTGATGAACACCGACGTTATCACCATTCGTGGTGATGTCGATGTCGATGTTGTTCTTCGTTATTTGCGTATGAAAGGAGAACTTCCAGAAGCTACTGATGCTTTATACGTCATTGACGAAGAAAACCGTCTGATTGGTGAACTGCCCATCACGACACTGCTAACCACTCAGCCTGATGTTAAGATCAGTGACGTCATGGAAGATGCCGATGAAGCCATTGATGTCACTATGAGCGACTCTGACATTGCCAGCCTGTTTGAACGTCGCAACTGGGTATCAGCCCCTGTTATTGATGAGAACCAACACTTGGTTGGTCGTATCACTATCGATGACGTAGTCGATGTTATCCGTGAAGACGCTGAACACTCAATGATGAGTATGGCAGGTATGGATGATGACGAAGATACCTTCGCCCCCGTGGTAAAATCAGCGCGTAAACGCAGTATCTGGCTAGGTGCCAACGTTCTCGCAGCCCTTGCTGCGGCATCTGTATCAAACATGTTTGAAGCAACGCTTGACCAAATGGCGGCGATTGCTGTCTTGATGACCATAGTCCCTTCTATGGGCGGTGTCGCGGGTAACCAGACCGTAGCGCTCGTAATTCGCGGTCTAGCACTTGGTCACATCGGTGATGCCAACAAACGTGAACTGCTGATGAAAGAGGCTGCTATCGGCCTATTGAACGGTATTATGTGGGCACTGATTATTGGTGGTATCGTTGTCGCCTGGAAAGGAAATTGGATGTTAGGTGGTATTATTTCAGCGGCAATGCTGACCAATTTACTGGTCGCAGGTGTTGCCGGGGTAACCATCCCTATTCTACTCAAGAAGATGAACATCGACCCTGCACTGGCTGGGGGTATGGCACTCACAACCGTTACTGATGTTATCGGTCTATCTGTCTTCCTTGGACTCGCAACTATCATGATTTAATCAGACTTTCAGAGACTAAAAAGCGCAGCTTATAAGCTGCGCTTTTTGTTTCTTTGTTTATAACTAGTTAAGGTTGGGCCCTAACCATTTCTCTGCTTCAAGCATATCCCAACCTTTACGATCCGCGTAGCTTTGCGCTTGATCCTGCTGGATCTGAGCGATGGCAAAGTAACGAGAGTCTGGGTGAGAGAAATACCAACCAGAAACAGACGCGCCTGGCCACATTGCATAACTTGTTGTTAGTGACATATCTATTGTCTCTTCAACTTTAAGTAGCTCCCATAAGCTGCCCTTCTCAGTATGCTCTGGACAAGCTGGGTAACCAGGAGCAGGACGAATCCCCTGATACTTCTCACGGATCAGCTCATCGTTCGATAAGCTCTCATCTGCAGAGTAGCCCCAGATTTCTTTACGTACCTGTTCATGTAAGTACTCAGCAAACGCTTCAGCTAAGCGATCGGCCACCGCCTGAATCATGATAGCGTTATAGTCGTCTCCAGCCGCTTTATATTGGTCAGCAAGTTCGCGCTCACCAATACCACCCGTCACTGCAAACGCGCCAATCCAGTCCTTCTTACCTGACTGTTTAGGGGCAATATAATCAGATAAGCAGTAGTTGAAGCCTTTTGGCTTTTCAGTTTGCTGACGCAGGTTATGCAGCACTTTAGCCACTTCAGTGCGCGACTCATCGGTATAAACTTCAATGTCATCACCAACACTTGCAGCAGGGAACAGTGCACACATACCGCGTGCTTTAAGTAGCCCTTCTTTCTCTACTCGGTCTAGCAGATCGTTGGCATCTTTGAACAGGCGCTTCGCTTCTTCACCCACTTCTTCGTGCTGAAAAATCGCTGGATACTTACCTACAAGCGACCAAGTCATAAAGAAAGGAGTCCAATCAATGTAGTTACGCAGTGTTGCGACATCAAAATCATCAAATACATGAACACCTGGCTTGGCAGGCTCTGGAGGAGTGTAACTATGCCAGTCAATTGCTACTTTGTTAGCACGTGCTTGTTCGAGAGTCACAGGCTTAGTTCTTGGCTTTTTACGGTTATGCTGGTCACGAACGCGTACGTAATCTGCGTCGACTTTCTCGACGAAAACAGGACGTAGCTCATCCGAAAGAAGTGAGGTACATACCCCAACGGCACGGGAAGCGTTATTTACATATACAACAGGATGTTGGTAGTTTTGCTCAATCTTAACCGCAGTGTGGGCTTTCGATGTTGTCGCTCCCCCAATCAGAAGTGGCAGGTCAAAATCAAGACGCTCCATCTCTTTGGCCACATGCACCATTTCATCCAACGATGGCGTAATTAGCCCAGAAAGGCCAATGATATCAACCTTCTCTTCTTTCGCGACTTTAAGGATTTTTTCACAAGGAACCATCACACCGAGGTCAATGATCTCATAGTTATTACACTGCAAAACAACGCCAACAATGTTCTTGCCGATATCATGGACATCGCCCTTCACTGTCGCAAGAAGAATCTTGCCGTTCGTCGAGCCTGCTTGCTTAGAGGCATTGATATAAGGCTCTAAGTGAGCGACAGCTTGTTTCATTACGCGGGCAGATTTTACGACCTGAGGTAAGAACATCTTGCCTTCACCAAACAGGTCACCAACCACATTCATGCCGTCCATTAATGGACCTTCAATCACCTCTAACGGCTTGCTCGCATTAACTCGCGCCTCTTCAGTATCTTCAACAATAAACTCAGTGATACCTTTAACCAGTGCATGCTCTAAACGTTTCTCAACTGACCAGGTGCGCCATTCAAGTGCCGAAGCGTCTTCTTCTTTTCCGACGCCTTTACCAGCATATTCAGCAGCAATATCGAGCAGTCGCTCTGTACCATCATCGCGTCGATTTAGGACCACATCTTCTACCGCTTCACGCAACTTGTCGGGTACGTTGTCGTAAATCTCAAGCTGACCAGCATTAACAATCCCCATATCCATACCATTTTTGAAACAGTGATAGAGGAATACGGCATGGATGGCTTCACGTACATAGTTGTTACCGCGGAAAGAGAAAGAAACGTTAGATACACCGCCAGAGATCATCGCGTAAGGTAGGTCACGCTTGATGTCTGCCACTGCCTCGATAAAGTCTACCGCGTAATTGTTGTGCTCTTCGATACCAGTAGCAACAGCAAAAATATTCGGGTCGAAGATGATATCTTCAGGTGGGAAGCCAATATCATCAACCAAGATGTTATACGCGTTAGTACAGATTTCGAGTTTGCGTTCTCGAGTTTCTGCCTGGCCTAGTTCGTCAAATGCCATGACGATAACCGCAGCACCATAACGACGGATTAGCTTAGCTTGCTCAATAAACTTTTCTTTGCCTTCCTTTAGTGAAATTGAGTTAACGATACCTTTACCCTGAATGCATTTCAGGCCCGCTTCAATAACTTCCCACTTAGAGGAGTCGACCATGATAGGCACTTTAGAAATTTCAGGCTCAGAGGCACACAGGTTGAGGAAACGTACCATACATGCTTCAGCGTCAAGCATGCCCTCATCCATGTTGATATCGATGATTTGCGCACCGTTCTCAACTTGCTGACGTGCAACCTCTAGCGCTTCATCATAAAGCTCTTCTTTAATAAGACGTTTAAAACGCGCTGAACCCGTTACGTTAGTTCGTTCGCCAACGTTGACAAACAGGGTTTCTTTTTCGATCGTCAGTGGCTCAAGACCAGATAGACGACAAGCCGTGACAAGCTCTGGTAACGTTCGCGGTTTCACGTCTTCTACAGCGTTAGCCATTTGGCGAATATGCTCAGGCGTAGTACCACAGCAGCCACCAATTAGGTTAAGGAAGCCACTTTCTCCCCACTCTTTGACATGTAATGCCATATCTTCTGGTGATAAATCATATTCACCAAATGCATTGGGTAAACCTGCATTAGGGTGAGTTGAAACAAAGGTTTCTGAGATACGTGATAGTTCTTCTACGTATGGGCGTAGCTCATCAGGGCCTAATGCACAGTTCAAACCAAATGAGATTGGATTGACGTGGCGAAGAGAGTTGTAGAACGCTTCGGTTGTTTGACCTGAAAGCGTTCGACCAGATGCGTCGGTAATCGTCCCTGAAATCATCACGGGCAGAGCGATACCTACTTCTTCAAATACACTGTCGACGGCAAAAGCACAGGCTTTAGCATTCAATGTATCAAAAATAGTCTCGATCAAGATTAAATCAGAACCACCTTTGATAAGTGCGCGAGTCGACTCTGAGTATGCTTCAACTAACTCATCAAAACTGACATTTCGGTAACCTGGATCGTTTACATCGGGTGAAATAGAACATGTGCGGTTAGTTGGCCCTAACACACCGGCAACATAGCGTGGCTTATCAGGCGTTTTCGCTGTCCATTCATCGGCGGCTTGTCGCGCAAGTTTGGCTGCTTCGAAGTTTATCTCTTCACTAAGGCTTTCCATTTCATAGTCAGCCATTGCAATAGTGGTTGCGTTGAAGGTGTTAGTTTCGAGAATATCCGCGCCTGCCTCTAGATATGCAGAATGAATATCTTTAATAAGCTGAGGCTGAGAAAGAACAAGTAAGTCGTTATTGCCTTTTAAATCGCAATGCCAGTCAGCAAAGCGCTCACCTCGATAATCTTGCTCTTCCAATTTGTAATCTTGAATCATGGTGCCCATACCACCATCGATCAGCAAGATACGTTGTTTTAATTGAGCTTCAATCTGTTGCCTTACATTACTTCCCACGGTACAGCCTCATTCCTTTAGTTATCACTCCATCCTATCACAGATCAAAAAGGAGTCTAGACGTCTAAAAGAGTTAATTGATGACTTAGTTATGACAAAAAAGTGTTTGCTATTTATACATAGTAGGCAGAAAATTCCTATTCATAATTTGTTACATGTCGAGATTCCAATGTCGGTCTATTACACACTCTGCTTCTTATCCGCTGCTGCTATGTTGATTGCTTTTGTAAACAGCAAGATAGGTAAAATGCAAACTACTATCGCCATTACTGCAGGGTCGATGATGCTATCGCTTTTGATCCTAGTCGCTGGCCAAAACGATTGGTTTCATTTGTCAGAAATTGCATCAAACACAGTTGCTAGCATCAACTTTGAAGATTTTCTGCTTAAAGGCATCTTAGGCTTTCTTCTGTTTGCCGGTGGTTTGGGTATCAAATTACCAAACCTCAAAGATCAAAAATGGGAAATCACCGCTCTAGCACTTGGCGCAACACTATTCTCGACTTTCTTTATCGGCTTTGTGCTCTATGGTTTTTGTCAGTTCATCGGCATTCAGTTCGACTTAGTCTACTGTCTACTTTTTGGTGCTCTTATTTCACCAACTGACCCGATTGCTGTCCTTGCTATCGTTAAAAAGCTAGATGCTCCTAAACGAATCTCGACTCAAATTGAAGGTGAATCTCTATTTAACGATGGCTTTGGCCTAGTTATCTTTGTCACCATCTTTACCATCGCATTTGGTACTGAAGCTCCTACCGTTGGCAGTGTAACCCTACTCTTTATCCAAGAAGCACTAGGCGGCATCTTATACGGCTTTGCTTTAGGTCTACTGTTCCATTATCTCATCAGCTCAACAGACGACCATTCAATGGAGTTACTACTGACTATTGGTATACCGACGGCTGGTTATGCATTTGCAGAAGTTCTGCATGTTTCAGGCCCACTTGCAATGGTCGTGTCGGGGATAATGATTGGTAACTGGACAAGATTTATCGGTTTCTCCAAAGAGAGTGAAGATCACCTAGATCACTTCTGGGAGCTCGTTGACGAATTCCTTAACGGAGTTCTATTCCTCCTGATCGGTATGTCAATGCTACTGTTTGAATTCCATAAAGAAGACTGGATTCTAATGGCTTTCTCAGTCCCTCTGGTATTATCAGCCCGTTACCTAAGTGTATTCATGTCATACATTGGCTTTAAACGTTTCCGCAAGTATAACCCTTGGTCAGTCAAGATTCTTACTTGGGGTGGGCTAAGAGGTGGATTGGCGTTAGCAATGGCGTTGTCAATTCCGTCTGGTATCTGGGTCATTCAGGATAAACTGATCGATGTAAAAGAGATTGTCCTAGTCATGACCTACTCGGTAGTGGTGTTCTCCATCTTAATCCAAGGCTCAACCATTACTCCCATAATCGAAAAAGCCAAACTCGCACAAAGAGAGATGGATTCCGAAAATAGAGAAGCAGAGCAAGAATAGGATTTTCGAAACATCTATAACGTGAAGGCAGCTAACAAAGCTGCCTTTTTAGTATCTAGAGCTTTTGGATCATGGGTAGCCTAAAGCTATTTCCGTGACTGGTTTCATCATCGATTTACGCGGTTTGTTTACGATAATACTAGAAAGTGCAACGCATAAGGTGATGACTGGAGCCTCCATAAGCCCTGCAGAGATGTAACAGGTGTCGCAATAATAGAAGGTTAGCAGCTGTGTTGGGCAACGATACTAGGATGCAGGAACGGACTTCGTCCTACGGAAAACTGGAAAACTGGAAAACTGGAAAACGATAGAAGGGTAGATAGCTAGTGTCACTCTCCTTTTACTGCTGTCGTCCTCAAGATCGAGGGATGCGTGAGTTGGAGATCTCTTCTAGCGAGTTGATAACCTTGAGAAATTCCCTACTCCTTCCTACGTCAGTCTATGGAATGACAGTTTACCTCTCGAAGACGCTGTCCATCCTAGGCTCTCAACCCGTAACACTCCAACAGGGCGAAGCCCGATCCCGTTTTCCCGAAACGAAGTGTTCCATAGGGTGTAGCCCGTTCCAAAAGCTTAGCGCTCCCGAGGACGCAGTCCGTTCCACTCCCTTCCCCTTAAAGCAAGAAGCCCGTTGCGTTAGCAACGGGCTTTCTAAGGCGGGGACGCCTAGTTCGGGGTTGCGGGCAACCGGGACTCGTTCCCTGAAAGGGAAAATTGCTTCGCCTTAAAACGACAAAACCCAGTCCGAAGACTGGGTTTTTAAATAAGTGGCGGAGCGGACGGGACTCGAACCCGCGACCCCCGGCGTGACAGGCCGGTATTCTAACCAACTGAACTACCGCTCCGCACTGGTCAGACATTTAAGTCTAAGTTTTTGCCTTTAGATTTTTCTAAAATCTGAAAACATAAAGTAAGCCTGGCGATGTCCTACTCTCACATGGGGAAGCCCCACACTACCATCGGCGCTAATTCGTTTCACTT